>JBBIPO010000315.1:0-2021 GCA_037442805.1 Deltaproteobacteria bacterium | reverse complement strand
CTCTTCAAGTGGAACTTCAAGGCGCATTGTGACCTCGCGCTCGCGTCCCCACGGGGTCCGGCAGGGACTCCGAGGCGGACACGGACACGGTCACCGTCACCGACACGGTCACGGGCACAGTCACGGACTCAGACACGGCCACCGTCCACGCGAGGAGCCTGTCGGAGGATTGCCGGTCCGCCGACCCGTCCGTATGATCTTCTCCGGGTCGGAAACGCGGGGGATCGGTGACGCGCGGCGTCCTGACCATCGAGACCGGACTGCGGTGCAACAACCATTGCGCGTTCTGTCCCCAGCGGGCCTTGCGGGGCGTGGCGGGGTCGCGCGCGGAACTGGACACCGACGAGGTCTTGCGGCGCATCGAGCAGGGACGTCGCGATGGTCACGACGAGGTCGCCTTCACCGGCGGCGAGCCCGCGATCCGACCAGACATCGAGGACCTGATCGCCGCGGCCCGGCGGGCGGGCTTCTCGCGGGTGTCGGTGTCCACGAACGGCCGGATGTTCGCGTACAGGGCACGGGCGCGGCGCCTGATGGAGGCGGGGTTGACCGGGGCGAGCGTGTCCCTGCACGGCCCGGACGCCGCGACCCATGACGGACTGTGCGGGACGCCGGGGGCGTTCGAGCAAGCGGTCCGAGGGATCGCGAATCTGAGCGCCGTGGCGATGGAGATGGGCCGGAAGCTGGCGTTGAACACGGTGACGATCCTCGTTCCGGGGAACGCGGCACGCCTGCGCGAGACGCTGACCCTCGCGGGACGGCTCGGCGCGACCCTCCACATCGTCCAGCCGTTCATTGTCTCGCGCGAGACGCTCGCGATCGCGGACCGGTTTCTGATGCCGCTGGGCGACATCGTGGCTGCGCTCGAACAGGCGTTGCGCGGGGGATTGCCCCATGGGGCCCGGGTGAAGCCGTACAACATCCCGCCGTGCGTGCTTGGGCACCTGGGAGACGTGATCGAGCCTCAGACCTATCGCCTGCGAACCTTTCGCGAATACGAGGACCCAGAAGGCCGTCGCCGCCCCTCCGGACGCCAGTTCTACCAGCGGCCCGAGTGCGAGGATTGCCGCTACCTGTGCCCGGGTTTCCGCGCCGAGCACCGGCCCACGGACGAGGCGGTCGGCATGATTCTCGATGCCGTCAGCGAGGTCCGCAAGGGCGGCTGCGGGGGAGGCGTGGCTCTGGCGTGCCTGGACCTTCTGGATCGGCGGGGGTTGTCGCAGGTCCTGGCAGAGGCGGCCGGGCGCGTGCGGGGTCCGATTCGCGTGCTGTGGGGCGGGTACGCGCGCGTCCGGACCGAAGACCTGCTCGCATCGTGCCGCGAACACGGGGTCGCGGAGGTCTGCCTGATCGCGGTTGCGGAGCGAGCGCGGCCGAGCGACCGGCGAATGGTGCTGCCCGGGAACCTGGAACGCCTGGAAGAGGACCTGGCGCTCTTCGACCCCGCGAGGTCCCCGGTGCCTTCCCTCCTGGTGCCGGTGGCCGACGTGCTCGACGGCGACTGCGCGTTCGGAACGGAGCGCATGTTCCGCCTCGCGGACCGGCTCCTGCGGGCGGGTGGTCAAGACGTCTTCTTCGCGGTGGCGGACTTCCCGACTCCGTACGACCCGCCCTACGACGAGGCGTTTCGACGCCGGCTCCTGGAGGAGGGGACCGCGCTCGCGCAGGCGCTCGAGGAGCGGGGCCTTCGGGTGCGGCTCGTCCGTTCCCTCGGCGTGTCGGAGGACCCTGCGGAAGACTGTTCAGGCTCGCTGGAATCCTGGTTGGCCGCTCGCCTTCCGTTCGTGCGGTGGGACGACTCGCTGGCCCGGCATCCGTTCCTGATGGAGGACACAGGATGGGTGATGTGGTCCAGGCCGTCGTGGGTCCTCGGGAGGGACCCAGGGCGGGCGGGCGGTGGGTGGGATGGTTCCGTGCGGCGGTAGAATGCGTTGCGGAGGTGGTCCCATGGAAGGAGTGACCGCAATCGTGCTCGCGGCCGGGCTTGCGACCCGGATGAAGTCGCGCCGGCAGAAGGCCCT
>JBBIPO010000314.1:0-2121 GCA_037442805.1 Deltaproteobacteria bacterium | reverse complement strand
TGAAACCCCGTCGAACAGGCGAAATTCCTGGGGTAAAGCGATTTTCGGCACTGCAGGAGAGCCGCTGGTATCTTGGCCCAATCAACATCGCGGATTGCTCGTGTGTCCACGGCCCGGTTGGACGACTCGGACGCCCTGACGTTCGCGGTGTCGTCGTCGAGGTACCGCCTATCCTGAATGGTGGAGCGGCGCCGGCAAGGAGGGTTCACGTGTCGTCGATCCCGATCTCGAAGCGGTCCACCTCCGCGCCGTCCACGTCCACCGCGCGGATCGCGAGGGTGTCGCAGCCGGCCTCGACCACGACCCGATGGTGGACGTGGGCCTCGATCCAGGGTTGGGGGAGGCCCTCGGGGGCCGGGCAGGACAGGTCCAGGCCTCCGCCCGCCCCGCCGCACACGACCAGCGCCATCCCTTCCAGAACCCCGCGCCCGTATGTGTGGGCGTGGCCACTGAAGATGGCGTGAACGTCCTGGTGGAGCGCGAGCGGCAGCAGGACCGCCCGCAGGGCCTCCTCGCCGTCCGCGGCGTCGCTCTCGCAGGGGGCCCAATCCTTGTTCCAGGGGGGCTCGTGGATGAACAGGAGTCGCCAGCGGGCCGAGCGCGCCTCGGGGGAATCGAGCCGCGCCCGCAGCCAGGCTACGGCCCCGAAGTCCATCCCGGCGAACCAGGATACGAGGAAGTCCGTAATTTCCAGGACGCCGATCCAGACGTTCCCGCGGCGGAAGTCGTAGTACATCTCGCCGGACAGGGGGTCGGGCGGGTCGGCCTCGGGCAGGACGAAGGCCGCGAAGTAGTTGGGGGAGCGGGCCTCGTGGTTGCCGAGCGTCATGAACGCGGGCACGCGATGCAGCAGGGGACGCAAGCCCTCGAACAGGGTGTCGAACTGGGCCTCCTCGGGCTGGGATACGGAATCGCCCACGGTGACCAGAAAGTCCACGCCCTCGAACAGGGCCGCGCGGACCAGGGGGCCGAGGATGGTCTCGTTGCGTTCCGGCGTCGCGTGGATGTCCGACAAGACCAGGATGCGCTGGGGGCGCCCCGGCGGGGGCGCGGACCGGAAGGTGAACGGACCCGCGCGCAGGTCGGGACCCACGAAGGCGATGTAGGTCACGAGGTCGTCCGGGGGCAGCCCCTCGAGCCGCACCTCGTACTGGCCGCGCTCGTCTGGGTCGGCGCACGTGGTTACCGGTGGGCCGTCCCACGACGAAGGGCTCCACTCCACGCATCCGGGGTCGGCCAGGGGGAGCGCGGGCCGGAAGACCACCACGGCGTGGTCGTCCCGCACGTCCTGCAACGCGGGACCCCGCAGGAAGGTCGGGTCCGCGTCGTCGGGCCACGGGGGGCCTCCAGGGGCGCCCTCGCACAGCGGGGTCGCGATGTCCGGGAGCGCGCCCTGGTGGGGCGTGTCCGCGTCGTCCGTCGGGACCTCGATGTCGCCGGGAGCGGTCCCCTCGCCCGGGACCCCGAGGTCCCCGCCGGGGTCGCCGCGGGCGTCCAGCGCAACCGCGTCCATCACCCCGTCCGGTGCCCCGGGTCCGGCGTCTCCGTCCGGGTCCTTCCCGGTGGAGTCGGGCTCATCGGTCCACGAGAGGTCCGACCCTGGGCTGCCGGGGTCCAAGACCGCGGGACCGGACGTCCCCGAGCAGGCCCAAACCGTCAACGCACAGAAGGTCGGCACAAGACGCAGGATTCTAGATGTATTCATTGATGTCATATGCTGTCACAAAGTCTCAACCGTAGGAACGACCCGCCCAAACCCAACAAGGTTACTCCGCTCTCCGGCGCAACTCTCGGTCTTCCGGGAGGAGCCACCACGCGATCAGATACGTAATGGCGAAGGGGAAGACCGCGGTGACCAAGGCAAGAAAGATGCAGCCGATCCGCAGGATCGTGGGGTCCACGTCCAGGGCCTCGCCCACGCCCCCGAGAATGCCCGCGACCTTTCGGTCCCGGCTGGAACGATAAAGCCGCTTCATCGCGCCCCCTCCAGCGTCCTGCACGGGGAATCAATCCCCGGTGAGGAAGGTCACATTTTCTCATATTTTTGGGCAGTGGCCAGGCCCTCGCAGCAGCCCTCCCTCTTGTCCTGCCGCCAGAACATCTCCCACGACTCCCAGCGGC
>JBBIPO010000313.1:0-2149 GCA_037442805.1 Deltaproteobacteria bacterium | reverse complement strand
GCCTCGGTCGCCGCAAGGCGTTGAGCACCGCCGGGCGCAGCTCCTGGAGGACAACCGCGCCGCGTGTTCGAGCCTCGGTCGCCGCAAGGCGTTGAGCACATTCGGACGATGGAAGATTCCCCCATGGCGGGCTCCGCCACCTTGGAGGAATAAAACGGGCACTGGAAGTTCGGGAGGCCCGGGTCGGGGGGTCGGGCGTCCGGGGTCCGGCGAGGGCTCCGCGGCGGACACGGATTCCGACGCGGTCGCTGCCCACGATCACGGTCTCGCGCGAGCGGCGCCAGGTGGAAGACCTACCGGATTCCGCGTCCGCCGATCACCGCTGAGTCACGGTGCCAGGCCCACGACCTCGCGCAAGGCGGACAGGTAGGCGGGCTGGACCTTCCTCCCGGGGGACAGGCCCTGGTGGTATGACAATTCCTGGTCCTTCCACTGGTCCTCGGTCAGCAGGTAGCCGAGCCAGTCCTGCGTGATCCCCAGGACGATGGGATTCGGGTAGCCGGCCTGGGTCAGGACCTCCGCCGCGGCCGCGCCGAAGGCCGGGAAGGACTCGCCGGGCGCCGTCAGGAAGGTCAGGTCCCCGACGCGGGCCAGGCTGAACTCCGTGACCATGTCGGGCGGGTCGTCCGACAGGAGGGCCTCCGGGTCGCCCCAGGCGAAGGGGACCGCGGCCACCTGGGCCGCGAGCAGGAGCGTCGCGTTCGAGGGATAGAACCCGAAGACCTTGTGGTGGAACTCGATGCCCGTCTCGGCGACGGGCCTGGGGTCTTGCATCGCGGTGATCGCGTTGTTCGCGACCTGGTAGCCCGTGCACGTGACCTTCATGAAGTCGGTCGGGGAGAGGTCCGGGTCGTGGAAGCCGTCCGGATACGCCTCCTGCGCGAGCCCGCACTCGGTCGGCCGGTCCGGGTACGTCCCGCCGAGGTTGCCGTTCATGAAGACCGCGACCCCGCCGAACTCCTGCACCATGCGCAGGCGGAACGGCCCGACCCAGTCTGCCGACAGCCCGTTGTTCTTCGACCCGTACGCCGTGGGGTGGCTCGACCAGCGCGTGAGCGTGAAGACCGGCGTCTGGTCGGGCCGGACCCCACGCACCACGAACAGGTCACGGTCCTCGACCACGGGCGGGGTCCCATCTGTCCCGTTCGGCGACGACCCTTTCCCCCACGTCAGGATCACGTCGTCGAGGGCCCCGAAGGCCTCGACCACGGCCTCCACGGTCCGCTCGCGCACCAGGGCGATGTACGCCTCGTCCCGGGGCACGCCGAACATCGGTCCCCACAACCCCGCGGTATCCGGGGCCGCGTGGTCGTGGCTCGCGCCGACCATCAGGCGCGGACCGTCGAAGAAGACGCCGTACTCCTCGTACAGCCGCATCTGGACCGCCTGGTGCATCAGGCGCTGGTCCCACAGGAACAACCCCACCGAGTCCACGCCCGCGAAGGCCACGACCTCGCCCGTCTCGGTGTCCGCGAGCACGACCACGTGCACTTGAAGCGGGTCGTGGACGCCCTGCGATTCGCGGCAGAGTTTCGCGTCCCCCCCGCAGAAGCCGAAGCCGCCCATGTAGATGTTGTAGGCCGGGGTGATGTCACGCGAGGCCGCGGCCGCGGCGTAGCGCGTGGTGAACACCTTGCCCGCGGGGAGTCTGGGCAGGGAAGGCCAGTCAACGTCGGGGGGGGTGTCACCGGACACGTCCTCGCCCGCCGGGGTCCCGTCCTCCGGCAGGGCCGCGTCGTCCGGGGATGGTGCGTCCCCGACCGCCTCGGCGGCATCCGGGACGTCCAGCGAGGTCTCGGCCATCGCGTCCGTCCCGGAACCGGGGTCCTTGGGGCCCCCGCCACCACCCCCGCACGCGACCAGCGGGCCCGCGACCACGACCGCCCACGCGACCACCCGTCGTCTCGTCATCCGTCGCCTCCACCCGAGTCCCGGCCGGGTCACCCTCGACCCGCCCGCGGAAACGGTACGCGATTTCGGGTCCCCGTGTCCACGTGATTCACCGGACCCCAAATCGTCGGGTGCCACGCGGCGTTTCGACCCGCTTCGTGGCCGTGGGCGTGGGCGTGGGCGAAATCGGTGCGTCGGGTCACCCACCGAGTGACGCGGCGCGAGAGGGACGCGAATCGTCCCCACCTACTCCTGCGCG
>JBBIPO010000312.1:0-2171 GCA_037442805.1 Deltaproteobacteria bacterium | reverse complement strand
ACGCAACCCATTGTAATCATTAGTACGACTACACCAGGGTGGTCAAAATGGGCGGACACGGCCACGGTCACGGAACACGGTCACGGACACGGCCACGGACCCCGACACGGTTACGGTCCTGCGCGGGCGGCGCCCGCGCACCCACGCGCGAGCAGGCGCTCGCGCGGCCGTACGCGAGCAGGCGCTCGCGTCCCCACGGGAACCAGCGGTGGACATGGGACGCGCTCTTCAAGTGGAACTTCAAGGCGCATTGTTGCCTCGCGCTCGCGTCCCCACGGGAACCGGGGTCGGGCGTCCGGGGTCCGGCAGTGAGTCCGAGGCGCACACGGTCACCGTCACCGACACGGTCACGGACGCGGGGTCCGGAGCCGCGAAGTCCACTTCGCGGCTCCAGGGCCAATGCCTCTGTCACAGTCTTGCGCGCGCCGCCGCACCACTCGCCCGGACCGGCGGGACGGGCGTCGGGCGTCTTCCGTCTCTTCCCCAGAGCGCATCGTCTCCCTGCTCCAGTTTGACGAGGTCGTCCCGTTGTTGTTACATCTCGCCTCCGTGGACACCCCCATCCTCGCCGTCGAGGTGGCGGCTGTCGCGGTCATGGGCGCCTACCTCGGCCTGCGGTTTCGCCGTGGCCGCGCCGAGGGGGTCGCGTTCCTGCGCGACGCCGGGTTCGTGACCGGGGCCGCCTGGGTCGGGGAAGACACCTGCATCCGCCTGTACGGATTCTACGAGTACGCCCCGGGCTGGCACGGATGGGCGGACCGCGTGCCCCTATTCGTCGCGCTCATCTGGCCGTTCGTGGTCCTGTCCGCCCGGGACCTGGGCCGGCGTCTGGCCCCCTCGCGGCCCGTGCTCGCGGCCGGGGCCGTGGTGTGGGCCGACGCGACCCTGATCGAGGGGATCGCCACAACCTCGGGGCTATGGTCCTGGTCCAGGCCGGGGCCGTTCGGGGTTCCGCTCATCGCCCCCTTCGGCTGGGCGTGCTTCGCGGTGGCGGTTTTGCTGGCCCTGCAAGGCCCGTGGAAACTCCCGCGTCCGGGGGCGGTCCTCGTGGGACCCGCCCTGACGCATGTCTTCCTGATTACCTCCTGGTGGGGCTTTTTCCGCTGGGTCTCCCCACCGTTGGACGAGTGGTCCTTCACGGGGGCGATCTTCGCGATGTGCGCGGTCCTGACAGTCCTGGCCTTGCGCTGGCGACGGCGCGCCGGCGTCCCGCTCGACGAGATGCTGGCCCGCCTGGCCGCGGCCACCGTCTTCTTCGGCCTGGTTGCGGTCCTGCACCGGGACCACGCGGCCCTTCAGATCTTCACCGCCTCGTTCGTACCGCCGTGGCTCGCCCTGATGAGCGGGGGTCAGTGGCCGAAGAGGCGGGTGGGCGGGTCGAACGAGTCCGGGTCCAGCGGGAGCCCGGCCACAACCCACGGCCCTCTGAAAGGGTCCGGACCATCCTCTTAAGTCATGACCGGCAATGACCGCAGGCGATAACGCGAGTCTTCCACGATGACAATCGCTCCTCGATCGAGCACTTCCCCCGCTTTCTCGATGACGGTGATGAGCCTGGAATTGACTGACGCCGGAGTCTCGTCGGACAACCGGAAAATGATGACGCTCGGCGAGGAGCGGAGGCCCAGCGCGAGCAGGTCTCCGAAATCGAGGTCGAACGTCAAGACGCGATTCTCGACGCGCGCCTTCTCCAGAATTTCGCCATCCCCAAGCCGATGAAGGCCTTCTTCCCGAAGGTGCGTCACGTCGTGGCCCGCCACGCGCAACGCGTGCACGGTTCCCATGGACACGCCCATGTCCGCGAGGAACCTCATCGTTCAGCCGCACGCAGCGGGTGGAGTTCTTCAGTAGCCAGGAACGCGACGTACCTCAGGGCCTCACGGACGTCTTCTTCCTCCAGGTCGGGATGTTCCTCCAGGATCTGCGGAAACGTCATCCCGTTGGCCACCAGATTCACGACGTGGGCGACGGTGATCCGCATCCCGCGGATGCACGCACGCCCCCCCATGACCTTCGGGTCGAACGTGATTCGATTCCACATCCAGCACCTCGTTGGCCCATGTCACTGTCCCGAAGGATACCACAAGACGGTCCGCGTGAAACGAGGATTCACGCCAGAGCAATCCGCGCTGTAGGCGCGGATTGCGACCCGGCCGCAGCAGGGGCCCCGG
>JBBIPO010000311.1:0-2175 GCA_037442805.1 Deltaproteobacteria bacterium | reverse complement strand
GCTCCGGGAGGCTGTCCCAGTGGGACAGCCGATAGCCGGGGGCCGGCGTGGGGGGGTGAACTGGCACGAGGACGGCTCCCGGTGCCGTCCGAGTGCCACACGGGGCCCCGTCTTCGCGCGCAGCGAGCGAAGCGAGCGAGCGCGAGAGGACGGTCCAGTGGACCGTCCGATAGACGGGGGGGCGTGCGACGCCCCCCTTCCATGGTGTCCGGACTCTTTGAAGCTGCGTCCGACATCCGGAATTCGTGGGGTAAAGCAATTTCGAGGCACCGATGAGACCCGCATGGATCTTGGCCGAATCAACATCGCGGATTGCTCGCCACGGTCGGGACCCAAGGACCTTGATCGTCGGGTCATCGCCGCCGGATTCTCGTCCCCGTGGGCGCAGGAGTAGGTGGAGACGATTCACGTCCCTCCCGCACCGCGTGACTTGGTGGGTGACCCGACGCACCGCGTTCGCCCACGCCCACGGCCACGAAGAGAGTCGAAACGCCGCGTGGCACCCGACGATTCCGGCAAGGGCCCAGGAGGTTGACAACCCTCATTGGAACTCGTTCAACAATACGTTGACAATGGCTTATTGGGTTTGTTTCTCATCCATTGACAACAGGAGGATCCCGATGGGCAAGTTGGTCAACCCGCACGGAAGTGCGACCCTGAAGTGCCTGCTCCTCGAGGGCAAGGAGCGCGAGGAGGAGGTCCGCAAGGCCTCGAAACTCAAGAAGGTCCCTCTGACCAGCCGCGAGACCGGCGACCTGATCATGCTGGGGATCGGGGGCTTCACGCCCCTGACTGGGTTCATGGGGTACGCCGACTGGAAGGGCGTCTGCGACGAGATGAAGATGCCCTCGTTGAACGGCCTGTTCTGGCCGATCCCCATCACCCTGTCCGCCGCCGAGGACCTCGCGAACTCGATCGCCCCAGGCGAGGAGGTGGCGCTGTGGGACGTCGAGACGGACACGCTCATGGCCACCATGAAGGTGACCGAGAAGTACCGCATTGACAAGGAACACGAGTGCAAGCAGGTCTTCCGCACCACGGACTTGAAGCACCCCGGTGTCGCGATGGTCATGGCGCAGGCCCCGGTCAACCTGGCCGGGCCGGTCAAGGTCCTGTCCGAATCGTACTTCCCCGAGCACTTCAAGGGCCTGTACCAGCGCCCCGCCGAGGCTCGCAAGGCCTTCGAGGAGCGCGGCTGGAGCACGGTCGCGGCCCTGCAACTGCGCAACCCGATGCACAACAGCCACGCCTACCTCGCGTGGATCGCCATCGAGGTCTGCGACGGCGTGTACATCCACCAGCTGGTGGGGAAACTGAAGCCCGGCGACATCCCGGCGGACGTGCGCGTGAAGGCAATTGACGCGCTGATCAACAAGTACTTCCGCAAGGAGCGGGTCATCCAGGCCGGCTATCCGCTCGACATGCGGTACGCGGGACCGCGCGAGGCCCTGCTGCACGCGGTCTTCCGGCAGAACTACGGATGCTCCCACCTGATCGTGGGCCGCGACCACGCGGGCGTCGGCGACTACTACGGCCCGTTCGACGCGCAGAAGATCTTCCACGAGATCCCGCGGGACGCGCTGGAACTGAAGCCTCTGCCCCTCGACTGGACCTTCTACTGCTACGAGTGCGGCGGCATGGCCTCCATGAAGACCTGCCCGCACGAGAGCAAGGCGGTCATTGACGAGAACGGGAACTACAAGGGCGGCGCCAGGCTCCTGCTGTCCGGGACCCTTCTGCGCAAGCTGATGAGCGAGGGCAAGCCGGTCCCCAAGGAGTTCAGCAAGCCCGAGGTCATCGCCATCCTGAAGGAGTACTACGACCGCCTCGAGCAGAAGGTGGAGATCCAGTTGCACGGCGCGGCCACCGGCGACGCGGCCAAGAAGGCCTGACGCCCGTTCTCTCCCCGCGCCCCGATCCCGCGGTTGACATCGCGCGCGGAAGGTCGTAAATAAGGGATGCCTTGGGCGCGCGAAAGTGGCGGAATTGGCAGACGCGCAAGATTCAGGTTCTTGTGGGCGCTAGCCCGTGGGGGTTCAAGTCCCCCCTTTCGCACCAAGCAAAATCAAGGCGAGGAGCGAATTCGATGCGAAGTGGGAATATTCCTGAAATGCCCTAAACCGGAGTTTGATCCGCTGAAGCGCGGTGGGCTCCAGTCTGGCTGCGGGGAGTTCA
>JBBIPO010000310.1:0-2205 GCA_037442805.1 Deltaproteobacteria bacterium | reverse complement strand
GGCACCGATGAGACCCGCATGGATCTTGGCCGAATCAACATCGCGGATTGCTAGGGTCATGCCCGATGGCAACGTGGTGAGAAACGACTTCATGAATCGCAAACGGCCGTAAATAGACAATCATGTTTTTTTTTGCTTGCAAAATCGATTTCGGTTGTGTATTGTTCGCGCGGGTGTAATACCCGCTCTCAAACCATGAGGTGAAACATGGCAAGACAAACAGTTTCCAGGAAAGTCGAAGAGATCGAAGGGGGGGACGACGTCACCCGGATCATCCGGTCCATCCGGAAGGTCATCCAGGGCTTTTCCGTGTACTCGAAGCGGCAGTTTCGCCGGTCGGGCCTGACGATGCCGCAACTGATGACCCTGCGGGCCATCGCCGGCGCGGAGGCCAAGGAGGTGACAGCGGCCTACCTGTCGCCTCGCGTCCAGTTGAGCGCGGCCACGATCACGGGGGTCCTGGACCGTCTGGAACGCGCGGGCCTCGTGACCCGGAAGCGGACGTCGTCGGACCGCCGCAAGGTGTGCCTGGCCGTCACGGCCAAGGGTCGCAAGGAACTCGAACGGCTGGCCGTGTCCTTCCAGGACCGGTTTGCCGCGAAACTCGCGGACCTGAAAGAGGCGGACCGCAAGGCCGTTCTCAAGTCCCTCGAGACGCTGACCTCGCTGATCGAGGCGACCATCCAGGAAGGTTCCGCCACCTAGGCCGTTCTTCCCGTCCCGCGGCCGCCTGCCGCGAGCGCTGGATCGTTGGCCTAATTCCTCGGGGTAAAATCACCGTCGTGGATGCGAAGGGTTTCCAGCGGACCCGGCCCCTGTGGCCTGTCGCCATCGCAGGGATCGCCGCGTGGGGCGGTCTGGCGTGCCGCGCGCCCGACGCGGGCGGGCGGATGGGACCGCCAGAAGGCCCTGGAGGGCCGAGTTCCGAGGAGGGTCGCGTGTACGAGCGCCTGCGCGAGGCCATGGTGACGAGCCAGATCCTTGCCCGCGACGTCCGGGACCCCGAGGTCCTGCGAGCGATGCGGGCCGTGCCCAGACACCTGTTCGTGCCCGAGGAGATGCGGGACCACGCATACGAGGACCGCGCCCTGCCCGTCGGACACGGTCAGACGATCTCCCAGCCGTACGTCGTCGCCGCAATGAGCGAGGCCCTGCGTGCCGAACGCGGGATGAAAGTCCTCGAGGTCGGCACGGGAACGGGCTACCAGGCCGCGGTTCTGGCCGAGATGGGGCTGCGCGTCTGGTCCATCGAGATCATCCCGGAACTGGCCCGGTCCGCCCGGGAGCGCCTGCGCGCGCTCGGCTACCCCTCGGTGACCGTCATCGAAGGCGACGGCTACGCGGGGTGGCCTCCGGAGGCGCCGTACGACCGCATCATCGTGACAGCGGCGCCGCCGGACGTTCCGCAGGCCCTGAAGGACCAGCTGGCCGTCGGGGGGAGGATGGTCCTGCCCGTGGGAGACTTGGACCAGGACCTCGTTGTCCTCCAGAAGACACCGGAGGGCTTCACCCGGTCGGTCCTGTTCCCGGTCCGGTTCGTGCCGATGGTTCATGGCCCCGGCGAGTGACCACCGGGGTCGCGCATCGCGGAATTAGTACCGCCGGTCGCGACCGTAGCCGCCGCGGTCCCGCGAGCCACCGCCGCCACCGCTCCGCTCGCGGGGGAAGTCCACCTTGATCGTGCGGCCGTCGAGGATCGTGCCGTCCATCTCGCTCTTCGCGCGCTCGGCCGCCTCTTCGGTTTCGAAGGTGACGAAGCCAAACCCGCGCGACCTTCCCGTCGCGTGGTCCGTGATGATCCGGACCTCCGTCACCGGCCCGTAGGCCTCGCAGGCCTGCTTCAATCCGGCCTCCGTCGTGGCCCACGCCAACCCACCGAAGAACAGTTTGGTACCCATGCGAACACTCCTGAATCTGTCAACCTGGGGGTTCCGCCCCCTCCGGTGCCCGTCCGCGACGGGACAACGCCGTCATGGAAGGATCGGGGCCGTTTCCGGCGCCAAGTCCACACGCACGAACCTTGTCCCCTGGCTCAACGGTCATCATCGCGTCGGGTTTCGGGAAACGGGCGGGTTCAGGGCGGGACTCCGACCTCCAAGAACAACCAAAAGTTTACTCGGAGGGAATTCGATTGTCAAGTCTTTTTTTTTGACGAGCAATCCGCGCTGTAGGCGCGGATTGCGACGCGCCCGCAGCAGGGGCCCC
>JBBIPO010000309.1:0-2208 GCA_037442805.1 Deltaproteobacteria bacterium | reverse complement strand
ATTCCACGAGACAATCATGGGAAATCGGCGACCGGTCACGAGGCTCCGGATGGCCTGAACCATCAGGACCGCTTGACCCGGCACCGTCACGATGACCCACCCCCTTTCGGGTTCCACGACAGCCTGCGGGCCTTGCGGACCAGGACCCCCGCCGCTTCGCGCAGCATCGCCTCGCCCACGAACGCGAGACCGCGCGGGCCATTGCCCAGGACGTTCAGGGTCAGGGACCCTGAGAAGGCGCACCCCCGGCATTCCGAGGTCGGGACGCGGGACAGGCCGTCCACCCGGAATTCGCCGCCGGTCCATCGTCCCTCCGGGACCGGCCTCACGCGGTCGCATGGGGTCATCCGCCCCAGGGCATCCACGATCACGAAGAGCCGCCCCCCCTGACAGGCCAGGGGCACCCGGTGGCGGCGGCCCCGCAGGAACCCCAGGCTGTACAGGGCGTTGTCCAGTCCACGGCGCCCGCAAACGTACTGCTCCGCGAGGAAGTCCGCGACCTCCTCGGCCTGATCCGGGGTCGGGGCGAAACGTTCCAGGCCGAGGGCATCCCCGTGAGGGTGGAAGACCTGGAACAGAACCCCGATCCGATGGGACTCCGCCAGGCACAACAGGTGCTCGACCACCCCGACGGCGCAATTGGCCCGGGTCAGGGTGGTCACGAGCTGCACCTTCAGGCCCGCGCCGAGCATGGCATCGAGTCCCCGGACCGCAGCCCGGTATGACCCGCGGCCTCGCATCGAGTCGTTCACGTCCTCGGGGCCGTCCAGGCTCAACTTGACGAGGTCCATCGAGCGGAGACGATCGAGGTGGCGTGCCGCCAGGAGCCCCGACGTGTTCACCGTGGGACGGATGCCCCAGGACAGCGCCCGCCTGGCGAGGACGTCCAGGTCCTCGCGCAGGAGCGGCTCGCCCCCGGAGAAGGAGATCGTGGCCACCCCGGCCCGGCCCAGGGCATCGAGGAACCGCAAGGCCTGGTCCGTCGTCATCTCGTGGTCGGGCTCCGGCTTCCGCCGGGAGCAGCAGTGTTCGCAAGGGAGGTTGCACCGCGGGGTGATGTCCCAGCGGACCGCGGGAGGCACGCCGCGCCGGAATAGGACGGTCCGGGCCGCGCGCGTCGCGGTCTTCGCTCGTTCTAGGATTCGCGGCACGGCTCCCCTTCTGTCGCGAGGACCGGGTCTCCCGTATTATAGGATCCGGTCAGGCCGGACCGCGCGGGACGGGAACGAACATCGGCCCGTCATGCGGAAGACGATGCCCTCGACCGGACTCGAGTGGGGCCTCCGTGGAGACCAACCCCCGCCATCGCTTGGCCGTCCGCCTGGCCACCGCGTGGGCCTATTGGCGTCGGTCCCCGGTCGTCGAGCGGGGCCCCGTGGAACTCATCGTGGACGCGACCAACCGGCGCAACCAGACGTGCTCGATGTGCCGCCGCGAGTTCGCGGGCCCTCCCTGGAACGACTTCCCCTTCGAGGTCCTGCGGGACGTCCTCGCGGACGTCGGGGCGGACCTGTCCTTCCTCGATTTCAGCCAGCGGGGCGAGCCTCTGCTGCACCCGGACCTCGCCCGGATGGTGGCGATGGCCTCCGAGGCCGGGGTCCCGACCTACGTCACGACCAACGCCACGGTGCTGACGGACGCGTTGTCCCGCGCGCTGATCGAAGCCGGACTGACCCTGATCACGTTCAGTCTCGCCGCGGCCACCCCGGAGGTCTACGCCAGGTCCACGGCGCCAGGCCGCCTCTGGACACGGTGGAGGGCCATGTCGAGGCCTTCCTGCGGCTGCGCGGGCGCCGCCGCCCGCCCCACGTGATGGTCCAGATGGTCCGCCTGCCGGAAAACGAGGCCGACATTCCCGCGTTCCTGCGTCGCTGGGGCGGTCGGGCCGACCGGGTCCGGGTGAAGGCACGCAATGACCGCGCCGGGCTCTACGCGGGTCCTGACGAGGACGGCGGACCGCCGGTCCGCACACCGTGTCCCCGCCTGTGGCGCGGGCTCGCGGTCCTGTCCGACGGGCGGGTGGTCCCTTGCTGCTACGACGTGACGGGCCGCGAGGTCCTGGGGAGCGTCCCGCGGGATTCGATCGGGGACCTCTGGCGTGGAGGCCGCCTCCGCGCGTTGCGGAAAGCCCACCTGGCGGGCCGGCGACCCGAGGTGGGTCTGTGTCGTGGATGCCGCTTCCCGACCCGCCCTCTGATCGAGGGCCTG
>JBBIPO010000308.1:0-2268 GCA_037442805.1 Deltaproteobacteria bacterium | reverse complement strand
TCGTCGGGGGACGTGCCAGTGGCACGTCCGAGAACTGGGGAGGCACGAGGACGGCCTCCAGTGCCGTCCGAGTGCCACACGGGGCCCCGTCTTCGCGCGCAGCGAGCGAAGCGAGCGAGCGCGAGAGGACGGTCCAGTGGACCGTCCGATAGACGGGGGGGCGTGCGACGCCCCCCTTCCATGGTGCTCGGGCTCTTTGAAACCCCGTCGAACAGGCGAAATTCCTGGGGTAAAGCGATTTTCGGAACTGCATGAGAGCCGCTTGTATCTTGGCCCAATCAACATCGCGGATTGCTCGTACGCGGGATAGCGTCGTCTGGCCCAGGACCGGCGTGACATCGTCCGGGCTGGTTGCATGGCGCACGTGCGGCGCAAGTACGTGGCGGCCGAGGAATCGGGCGACGCGCGAGCAACGTTGTTTCTCGACGCCATCTCCCTGATGGACCAGGTCGAGGCCCTGGCGAAGCAAGTGGCCCGCGTCATCGCCGCCGGCGTCCCCTACCAGACCCCCCTCGACCCTCCCCCCGCCGACCGCCGCGCGGCCCACGCGGATGCCGCCGCCGTCGCCAACTTGGCACTCCCGCAAGGACGGGTCTAGCATCGCTCCGGGACGAGCGAATTCGCGGGGAGTCTTGAGTCCTCGCACGGAGGAACCTCGATGGCGACCGTCGTTCACCAGGGCGCGATCGGTGCAACAACCCCGCCCACCTGCGCCTCGCCCGCCCACCGCGAGGAGGCGACCCGGGCGGCCTCGACCATGCCGCCCGAGGCGCGGGACCTGCTCGAGACGTACTGCTTCCTGGCCTGTCTGGGGCCGGAATGGATGGAACCCGACCGGGCCTCGCAGGCCATCCGTTCCCACCAGGGTGCGGACCGCGTGCGGTGGCTCGGGAGGCTCCTGGACCCCGCGGAACGCCCCGCCCGATCCCGCGAGATCGGATGCCTGCTCGCCGAGACGCTCGCCGGACGCGGGCGGGACACGGCCTCGGCCTTGGCCTCGCTCCTGCCGGCCCTCCAGAGGGCGGACATGGCCGCGGGGTTCACGGTCCTGCGTCACCTGGCCGCGGCCGCGTCCCCGGCCCTGGCCGAGGCGTTGGCGGAGGTCCTCCTGTCTATGGTCGTGGCCGCGGGCATGGGCAACGGCGACCCCGACCACGCCGCTCGCGTGGCCCGGCTACGGTATCTCCTGTCGGTCATCACGCGCCTGACCCTCCCCCCGGCCGCCCGCTCCAGGCTGTTCCTCGCGCTGTCGCAGACCCTCGACGCGGGCGAGGCCATCCGGGACGTGGTCTTCAGTTCCCTGTTCCCGTCCGGCGCGGACGAGGGCCTGGCCGTTCTGGCCCAGGGCGGGGAGCGGGCGTTGCGGGCCCTGATCGCGGGCGCGGCCGCCCGGCCGAACGGCAAGTCCGAGTTCTACGCGACCTGCCGGTCGGTCATGGACATGGGCCTCCGGCAGGGCCTGCCCGTGCTGGGTCGCGTGTACCGGCTGCTGGACCCCCGGGACGGCGGGCACCGGGCCCTGGCCGCCATGGTGCGGGCCTCGCTCCTGCTGGCCCTGGAGCGCGCGGTCGTGAACGGGACCGCGGTGCGCCGCCTCCTGCCGGAGACCCCCGACCTCTCGTGCCTCGACCTCCTGACCGTAGTGACCCCCGGCATCGCGGAACCGGCGCGGACCGAGGTCTGCGAGTACCTGCTCGAGGGCGCGGGGCGCCTCTTGCGGGGACTTCGCGTGACACGGGACGACTGCGAGTCGTTCATGCAGGTCGTGGTGGGGGCCGTGGTGCTCCACCGGGCACCGCGGCGGGCCGGCGCCGAGGTCCGCAGGATGATCCTGGATACGGCCGGCGCCCTGCACGTGCGCGCTCAGACCGGGGCCAAGGACCTGGAGGCCGTGGAACCGTTCCAGGCCGTGGTGCGCGGCCTCGCCGCGGAGTTCCGGCGACGCCAGGCCCTCGCCACCTGCCTCTCCCCCGTCCTGCCCCTGGTGGCCGACTTCGCCCCGCCCGACCCGTCGCGAATGGAATGGGCGTCCCTCGAGGTCTGACGGCCTTCTCGGGAACGACAGGGCCGCGATGGCTCGCAGCAGCCCGAAGGCGCGCTTCGCGCGCAAGCGCGGGAGCAATCCGCGATGTTGATTCGGCCAAGATCCATGCGGGTCTCATCGGTGCCTCGAAATTGCTTTACCCCACGAATTCCGGATGTCGGACGCAGCTTCAAAGAGTCCGGACACCATGGAAGGGGGGCGTCGCACGCCCCCCCCGTCTATCG
>JBBIPO010000307.1:0-2293 GCA_037442805.1 Deltaproteobacteria bacterium | reverse complement strand
CGTGGTGGAGGACGCGGCCCAGGCCCTGGGGTCGCGGGACGCGGGGGGATTCCTGGGGACGCAATCGGACGCGGGGTGCTTCTCCCTGGGTGTGACCAAGGCCATCACCACGGGCGAGGGGGGGGCGGTCGTGACGCGCGACCCCCGCATGGACCAGCGGCTGCGGGCCATCCGCAACAACGGGGCGGTCTCTCTCGCGGACAACCGCTTCGAGGGGCCGGGATCGAACTTCCGGCCCCTGGACCTGCTCGCCGCGCTCGGGCTTGTGCGTCTGGAGGTCGTCGAGCGGACTCTGGAGCGCCTGCGAGCCGTGTATCGCCGCTACCGGGACGGGCTCGCTTGCCTGGGGGCGTTCCGACTGATCCCCGTGGACCTCGAGGCCGGCGAGCTGCCGCTGTGGGTCGAGGTCCTGGCCGCGGACCGGGACGCGGCCATCCGGGGCTTGGCGGCGCGCGGCATCGAGGCGAGGCCGTATCCCCCCGCGCTGTGCGACGTGGAGTCCGTCGGTGACCCCGAGCCCTTGCCTTGCGCGAAATACTTCGCGGCCCACGGCCTGGTGCTGCCATCCGGACCGGACCGGACGGACGCCGAGGTGGACCGGGTCCTTCAGGTGCTCGCGGACCTGGACCGGGCGATCGGCCGACCTGTTCCGGACCCGCCGCGTTCCGGGAGGACCTCGGGACAGCGTCGCTCGGGGACGCCCGGACGACTCCATGACCCGGCCACGTTTCGCCGGGACGACTCCGGTCGGTCGCCGGCCTTCTTCCCGCTCGCCCCGTTGCGCGGGGTGGATGACGGGCTCCTCGATGAGCTCGAGCGACTGGCCGCTCACGAGGGTGGGGTCGCGCGCCTCTGCCTGCACGCAAGTCCGGCGGACCCCGTCCAGGACATGGTCATCGCGAAGACCCGGGACGCCCTGGTCCGGCCAGGACGACATCTGCGGCGGCCGCAGACGTTCCAGGCGATTCGCGGGAGGCTCGCGGTGCTGATCTTCGAGGGCGACGGGACCGTGCGGGAGGCGCACATCCTCAACGCGGACCCGCCGGTCCTGCGCCTCGAGGCCGGGGCGGACTACGCGGACTTCCCCGTGACTCCGGTGGCCGTGTACCGGGAGGTCCTGGTCGGGGCCCACGAACCCGGGGAGTGGGTCGAGGCCCGATGGTGGCCGGACGACCCCGGCGAACGGGCCATCCTGGTTGCCGGATGGCGGCGCCGGGTCGCCGGGTGAGGCCCGGTCAGGGCTCGCGGCACGTCGCGCGCAACTCAGTCATCCCGTAGCGCTTCGTGGCCCGAAGCCAGTCCGGGGACCGGCGGGGGACCGGTTCGAACCGGAAGTAGGCCTGGACCAGGCGTTCGCCAGTAACGCCCAGGGAGAACACGCACAGACGCTGTCCCTGCCGGTCGGTCGGGGCCTCCATCAGGCGACCCGCGGGACGGCCGTCGCGGAACATCGTGATCCGCGTGCAGTCGTCGAGGTCGTGGGGATCGAGGAACAACTCGCCCCGGCAGTCCCGATCCGGGTCCATGCGGAGGGTGCCCCCGGAGAAGAACACAATCTCGCAGCGGTTCCCCGGGAACCGGAAGCTGCCGAGCCGGTCCAGGGATTCCTGCCGCACCGGGAGGTCCGACGCCGCCTCGTGGACCGTAGGGATGGCCTCGCAGCGGATGGAGCGGCCCACCGGCTGCCCCGAAAAGAACCACATCCCCGGGATCTGGCGGTCCACGCGGTGGCGATAGGGGGAGACGGTCGGTGGATCGATGCCGTGTGCTGCGATCACGCGGTCGGCCAGGGCGGCGCGCAACCCGACTCCGGCCAGGATCACCGCCAGGACGGCCGGCGCGCAGAGCCATTGCCCCCTGGCACTGGCCGCATCCGAGGCTGCCTTCAGGCCGGCCAAGAAAAGGAGCGGGACGTAGTCCATCTGGTAGCGGACCTCGAACTCGTCGGCCCACAGGACGTAGAGCAGGATGGGCACGATGCCCGCACCGAGGGTCGTCCACTCCAGCCGGTGGTCGAGGGCCTCCCGAGTCCAGCGCGCCAGGGCGGCGATGAGGGCGACGATGGCTGGAAGGACCAGGATAAGAATATATGTCTGATGATATCTGTATAGTGTATCAACGCCCGCTGCCCAGGACGGTTCAGGCAGACCCGCGAAGGCAGACAGGGCCTGGCCCCACCGAACCACCTCCCGGAGGGGGTCCCAGGGCAGGACCCCCTTGGAGAGGGCTTCCTCGTCCCAGTTGTTCTGATAGATCAGGCCGTCGCCGAACATCGTGGGATCCCCGAAACGCG
>JBBIPO010000306.1:0-2307 GCA_037442805.1 Deltaproteobacteria bacterium | reverse complement strand
GCACCGATGAGACCCGCATGGATCTTGGCCGAATCAACATCGCGGATTGCTCGTCGGGGTCAGGCCGCGCGCCAGGCGCGGATCCCTCACTGGAAGAACGCCAGGCATCCGGACCCGGCGCGGCCGATGGCGTCCTGGAAGACGAGGACCGCCACGAGGACCACCGTGTAGAACGCGACGCGGAGGAGGAGGGCGCGGTTGGATGGTGGGGGGCGTTCGCGCAGCCATCGGCGGCGATCCCTTCGGACCATGGTTCCGCCCTCCGGGGCGCGTCGTCACTGGAACAACAGGCTGCTCGCGAAGAACGGAAACGGCCAGGCCTCATCCGCGTCCACGCCGTTCTCGTCCTTCAGGACCTTGTGGAGGATGACCACGATCCGGTGGCCGTCCCTGGACCAGTGAACGGTCTTGAGCGTGACCTTTGCCGGTCCGGAAGCGCCCTGCTCGACCTTGAAGGTATGGAGGCGCGCAGTGCGATTGCCTCGCAGGACGTTGATATCGAAGCGGATGCCCCTCGGGACCCCGATGATGGTGTACGTCCCATCCGGGGACGCCTGGGAGTCCGTGCCGGGGTCGGTGATGCGATGCTTCTTCATGGTCTCTTCGCGCAGCCGCTTCTCGTCGAGCGGGTTGTCAATCGGATAGCCCCGGACCTGCTTGCCGGTCTCCGCGGATCGCAGCGACAGGAACGTCCCCATCTGCTCGTCGCGGATCAGCAGAAGGTATTGCTTCGCGTCCGACGTGAACCCGCAGAACTCGATGGTCCGGACGGTGTCGTGACCGGCCGAGGCGCCTCTGGGAAGCAGCGCCATCGTTGCCATCCACAACGCCACGCGAATGTGGGACCGGTAACGCGCTTCCATGGCGAACCTCCGCGACCGTTGTCTCCCCGCCTCCCCCATCTTCCCGTTTCCCGGGTCCTTCCCTACAACAACAGGGTTGTCCGGATCGTCGCCTCTTCCTCGGGCGGCGGAAAGGCCCATCCACTCACGATGCGCCGGATGCACTCGTCGAGCCCCTCGTCCCGGGGGCCGGCGGCCTGGTCCACCACGATGTCATGCACCTTCCCGTCCAGGCCGACGCTGAACCCGAGGATCACCTTGACCGGGAGGTCGGTCTTGCGTTTCATTCGAGCCTTGCAGTCCGAGAACTTGCGCATCTTCGTAGCCAGGAAGGCGTCCATCCCGTCGCGGTCGAACCTGTGCTGCGGCATCTCGGTGAGCGTCCGGGGCTTCACGTCCACCGTGGCCTCTGCCCGGCCGTTGTCGCCGGTCCCGAGGAGCGCGGCGTACCGCTGGAACTCGGCGTTCAGGGCAGGGTCCACCTCGGGCGCCTTCGCGAGTTTGGGCTCCGGAATGGACGGACGCGCCCCCGAGCCACCGTTGGCCTCCGCGGGCCGACCGGAGGGGCGCCGCCGAACCTCGGACCGCTCGGTGGGCGGCGCACCTTCCTCCTGTTTCGCGGATTTCGGGACCATGTAGAGGGTCTGTCGGAACGTCGGGACCTCGCCGTCTTCGCGGAGGGCAATGCCGAGCTCCGCGGGGCCGACGCTGAACGACCAGTACACGACGAGCCCGATGACCACCGCCACCAAGGCGCCCAGGGACCCGTAGATGATGAGGGCCCTGCGTCTGCTCCGCCGCGTGAGCCGGACCATCACGCTGAAGTCCCGCAGGCGCGGGATGGACTCCTTGGCCCGTCCTCTCGCGCGGGCCTCCGGTGGCGCGGGCTCGACGGCGATGTGGTCCGGCTCGTGGACGGGCTCGCCGGCCGGAGCGCCGGGCCAGGCCTCCGAGGGCAGGACGAACGCGCGGGAGAAGAAGCGCTTTTCCTCCTGGTTCGTGGCCAGGCCGGAGGGCGAAAGCTCTCCCCGTCGCTCGGGGGCGGACTCGGACGTCGGGACGGATTGCGGGGCGTGGGCGAGTGGGTCTTGAGGCCGCTGGGACACGTGGGGGGGTGGAACCACGCGTCCGGTGCGGGGGCGGGCGGGGGCGTCCGGGATCTCCGGCTCCTCGGGCTGGACCTCGTGAGCCTTGCGCAGGTCGATCGCCGGGCGCGAGATGCCCGAGAACAGGGCGTCCACCGGTTCCCCGGCGCCCGCGCGGGCCATCTCCGGACCCGAGAGAAAGGGGGTCGTCCGCGACGACTCGCGCCGCGGTGGGAGCGGGGGCGGCGACTCGTCCTCGGCGGCGACCTCGACCCTGGTGGCCGCCAGGGACACCGGCGGCGGCGCGGGTGCCGGCTCCGGCGAGGCCGCAGGAGGAGCGGCCCTCGAGCGCAGGTACGCCTCGCGGAGGTCCGCCAATT
>JBBIPO010000305.1:0-2308 GCA_037442805.1 Deltaproteobacteria bacterium | reverse complement strand
CCACGGCGCCCGCGCTGCGGGCGCGTCGCAATCCGCGCCTCCAGCGCGGATTGCTCGAGATGACGGGGTCTTGATCCGGACCTGGACGCTACGCTGTCGTTTTCCTGGAGCGCCAAAAGGGGGTTGTCATGATTCCTGCAAGGAAGGGAGGAAGGAAGCGTTCCTGGTCAACTCTGGGACGGGGCGCGAGGCTTGCCGCGGTCGCGTTCTTCATCCTGACCTCGCATCCGGTTGAGACGTCAGCCCAGTGGAACGCGATGTGCTACGGGGACTGCGCCACGGTGTCGGCCCCGTCGTACCTCGTGGGCCGGGTGCGGGTCCTGGATGAGGAGGGGACCCTGGTCCCGGCCTCCGGGGCGCCGGTGCGGCTGGAAGGGGAGGAGATCGGGGTGTTCACGGGCGAGGACGGCGACTTCACGCTGCCGTGCTTCGAGGAGGGTCTGTCCACGTCCCTCGTGGTGAACGGGGGGTGGGAGGGGGCTCCGCCGGGAGAGTGGACCACGGCCCGGGTGGATGTGCGGTGCGAGTCGGGGCGGATGCGGGTGCCGGAGGTGATCCTGCGGCCGCTGCTCGCGGGGGTGGAGGAGGCGCCGTTCCAGGCGGGCGAGGCGTACCGGGTGCGGCTCGGGGCGGCCCTGGTGGTGGAGTTCCCGGCGGGGAGCGTGGCGGGCGCGCCGGTGGTGCGGGGGCGTCTGTTCCGACGGGATTGGGATCTCCCCGAGGCGGCCGGCGGGGGAGGGTGGTCGGGGCAAACCGATGCCGGGCTCGCGCTCGCGTTCGGGGCGAGCGTGCGGGTGGAGGGCGAGACGACCGGGCCGGTGGTGTTGAGGTTCGCGAACGACCTGGACCTGCCGGCGGACTACGAGGACCTGGAGGTGATGTCGCACGGGGAGGGGGGCTGGGAGTTCCTCGGGGACGCGTCGGTGAGCGGGGACGGGACGGAGGTGGCGGTGGAGGTCCCGGGGGCCGGGGACTACGCGGTGTTCGCGGAATGGGAGCCCCTGACGTGGGCGCAGGCGGCGGCGGCGGACCTGAGCGCGAGGCAGGCGGAGGGGCGGGCCTCACCGTGGGCGTGGGCGTAGGCGTGGGCGTGGGCGACTGCGATCAGTCTCGCATTCGACTCAACATGGCGACCACACGGACCAGGAGGTATCGTGCCTGTCGAAGAACGTGCGGGTCGCAATGGCCGAGCAGTCGGCAGGCATCGAGTATCGCGGCGCATTCCATCGCGGATCCCCGGGCGATTCCTCGATGTCTGGCGGCGTCCAGCCGGCGGGTTCGGCCGGATCCCTCCGCGATGTTCAAGGGAACTGACAACGCCGCCCGCCTGAGTTGGTCGCCCAGCACGCGTTCGCCCTTTGGCAGGCTTTCGACGATCTGCGAGGCAAGAACAAGGAACTCCAATGACCGCTGGTACCCGTCGAGCCCCTCGAAACCGAACGCGTTTGGACCTACCTTTTCGTCATTCACGGTCACGACTCCTGGTGTTCGCCCACGCCCACGCCCACGTGGGGATTCACCATGATCTATCGAACGACGAGCGGATCCGTTCCGTGGGCGGACTTCCCGGGACTGCGCTCCTCGTTCGCGGAGGACCCTCTTCGTCGTGGACGGGACGAGGGCCGTGGTTCCGAGGACCATGGTGCGTCGCGCGTCCGGGGTGGGACCGGAAGGGCAGACAGCCCCGGACTGCGTGGGGCAGCGGGCGGTGGACTGCGTCACGGGGCCATCGGCGGTCGGGTCGGTGGACGACGGGTTTTACGCGGTGGTCGGTCCGGATGGGTCGGGGGTGCACACGTTCTACCGGGTGGACGGGCTCGGGGTGGTGCGCGAGCAGTACGGGATGGACCTGTCGGGCTTCGGGGTCGAGGCCCCGGCGGGGTCCGCGCGGGACCTGGTGGTGTCCGGGGAGGGGGACCTGTACTACCTGTTCGGATGCGCGGTGTTCCGGCTCGCGGTCGAGGACGAGGTGGACGACGAGGAGGTGGAGCCGTTCCTGGACGTGGTGGAGGTGTACGGGACGGGCCTGTGCGGGGACCCCGGGAACGACCCGGAGCCCGCAGGGGAGACGACCTTCCAGTTCCCGTCGTCGCTGGCGCTCGGCGGGGAATGGACCCTGTGGGTCGGGGACGGGCCGCGGGTGCGGGCGGTGGACCTGGCGGACCCGGACCGGACCGTGCGGACGGTGCTCGGGGGCGGGGAGGCGGTGGCGGGCCCTGGGTGGTGCGACTGGACGCCGGCGGAGGGCTTGCGCTTTCCGGGAATGGTCGAGGACGTGGCGTCGGGCGCGGACGGGGCCCTGTACGTG
>JBBIPO010000304.1:0-2342 GCA_037442805.1 Deltaproteobacteria bacterium | reverse complement strand
CGTGTACAACCAGTACGTGATCCGGGCGCGCGACCGGGACGGGCTCGCGGCCTGGCTGAAGCGGCATGGGGTGGGACACGCGATCTACTACCCCGAGCCCCTGCACCTCCAGCCCTGCTTCGCGGACCTCGGATACCGGGAGGGGTCGCTGCCGAATGCGGAAGCGGCCTGCCGCGAGGTCCTCGCGATCCCGATCTTCCCCGAACTCACGGATGCCGAACAGGAGGAAGTCGTCGGACGCATCTCCGAATTCGGTCGGCAGTGACCGGAGCCTACTGTCCGTAAAGCCGGGCCAGTCCCTGCTCGTCCGGGACTCCGGCCGCCATGGCCTTCCGGAAGTGCTCGGCCCCCTTTGCGCGGTCGCTCATCGCGTACAGGAACGCGAGCGCGTAGTGGACTTCCCCGTAGTCGGGGCGCAGTTCGAGTGCCTTGCGGTAGTGGGCCTCGGCCTGGGCCACGTCGAACTGGTCGGACAGGGTCACGTACGCGAGTCCCCGGTAGGCCTCGGCCAGGGTCGGCTGGGCCTTCAAGACCTCCTCGAACGCGGCCCGCGCCCGCGCGAGGTCCCGTCGCGCCCGGTCCACGCAGAAGGTCAGCCGGAATCCCTCCTCGAAGCGGCGTCGCGCCTCGTCTCCCTGCACGCGCGCGAGGGCCGCGGCAAGTTCCCCGGCGCTCCCGAGCCCCTTCTTCTTCAGGGGGAGGGGATTCCCGTCGAGGTCGTCCGGCCCCACGGGGACCCCGTGCCCCTCCGGGACCTCGGAGGCCCGCGCGGACATGGCCCGGCGATGGACCTCGTCGTCGGGCGGAACGCCCGCCGCAGGGGTGGCCGAAGGCGATTGGCGGACCGCGGCGCCGGGGCCCTGGGCCGCGGGGAGCCCCGGTCCACCCGATGCGACCTTCTTCATCAGGGGTTCGGCCGGTGGGGCCTCGCTCCCCTTGCAGCCCGCTGCCGCGAGCCCGACTGCGACCAGCAGGATCCCCGCCCTCGACGGATGTGTGTTCATTTGGACTCCTTTGATCCGAGTCCTGACGAGACCGCGGCGGATCATGGCGGTCCAGTCCGGTTTTTTCAAGGGCGTTTGAATCTGGTAAAAGACGGGAGGCCGATGCGCGGGGAATGGATCATGAATCGGATCGCGACGCTGGTGGTTTTCGTGGCCGTCGGGTGCCGCGTCGCGGAGCCGACGGGGCCCGCGCCGGATCGAGAAGCGTGGCATCCGGCGGACGCCCCGCCGGACCCCGCGGTCGCGGACGAGGACATCGCGGACGGATCGGACGACACTGTGGGCGAGGCCAAGGCAGAGGCCGCCGGCGGGGAGGATGTGTCCGGACAGGACGAGGGATATTCCGCGCCCGACGAGGACGGATTCACCTATCCCGACCCGGCGTTCGTGCACGTGCGGACGGGTAAGGCCGTGGTCCAGGCCGGGGACCCGTATCGGATGGACGAACCGGTGCAATACCGGACGACGGACCGACTGCCCGACCTGGACGTCCGGTGCATGAGCGCCCCGGGAGGGGTCGTGTGGGCCGGGACGGCAAGCGGCCTGGTCCGGTACGACGCGGAAGAGGACCGGTTTGTGGTGGTCCCACTCGGGGAGGGGGCCGACCCGGTGACCGACCTGTCGCGGGGCCTGACCGGGGATGGGCGCCTTGTGGCGGTGCAGCCTGGAATCCTGCATCTCGTGGACCCCGACACCGTGGCCGTCGAGTCGTTCTCGATGGCTCCCCTCGCCTTCGCGGTGGTCGAGGCGGGTCAGGACGAGGTCTGGACCTCTCCGTCCGCGGGTGGACTCTGGCACATCACCTTCCCGGCGGACAGGGGTGACCCCGTGGTCGAGCCGGTTCTGGACGGCGGCACCGGACCGGTGCGCGACCTGGCCGTGGACGCGACCGGCGTAGTCTGGATGGCCACGGACAGCGGCCTGAAGACGTGGGACGGCCAGGCCATGGGGTCCAGGACCGCCGCGGACGGGACGCTCCTGGACGACGATGTCCGGGTCGTGGCGGCGATCGGGGACGTGGTGGTCGCGGGGACCGCCGGGGGGCTGGCCGTCCTGCGCGAGGTCGGGCACCAGACGGTCCCGGCGGGTGTGGGGTTCTTGCCGGAGGGCGACATCACGGCGGTCGCCGTGAGCGATTCGGTCGTGCTCCTCGGGCACGGCATCGGGGCAACCGCCCTCGTCGCGAGCGGGGGCTCAGACCCCTTTGGCGGCGAGGTTCACCACTACGTCAGCCGTCGTTGGCTCCCCTCGGACGAGGTGCGGGCCGTGGCCACGGAGGGGGGGCGCCTGTGGGTTGGGACCGCCGCTGGGGTCTCGCGGATCGAATGGAAGACCCGC
>JBBIPO010000303.1:0-2394 GCA_037442805.1 Deltaproteobacteria bacterium | reverse complement strand
ACGTCCCGGGCAGGATCGGGCCATGATGGACGTGTTCGAGCCGCTCCTCGGGTCCCTGGTCCGCGAGACGACGAGGGTGTACCAGGACCGCGTGATCAGCCTGGTGCTGTACGGCTCGGTCGCCCGGGGCACGGCGGGGCCGCTTTCCGACGTGGATTTCCTGCTCGTCGCCGACCCGCTCCCGTCCGGACGCGGGGCCCGCCTGAGGGAGTTCGAGCCGGTGGAGCGGGCCATGACCCCGGACCTGGCCGCCTTGCGGGCCGCGGGATTCCGGACGTCGCTGGCTCCGGTGTTCAAGACCCCGGAGGAGGTGGAACGGGGCAGCCTCCTGTTCCTCGACCTGACGATCGAGGCACGGATCCTCTTGGACCGGGACGACTTTTTCCGGCGCTATCTGGACCGGCTGCGCGACCGGCTTGCACGACTCGGCTCCCGCCGCGTTCCCTTCAAGGGCGGATATTATTGGATTCTGAAACCTGACCTGAAACCAGGCGAGGTGGTCGAGATATGACGACCTCGGACCTCGCCAGAGCCTACGTCATCAAGGCCCGCAAGCGCATGCGCGCCCTGGAGGTCCTGCGCGAGGAGGATGCCTTCTCGGACGTGGTCCGCGAGGCCCAGGAACTCGTGGAGCTCTGTCTGAAGGCGCTTCTCCGCTCCGTCGGGGTGGACCCGCCGCACTGGCACGACGTGGGCGAGATCCTGCTGCTCCATCAGGACCGCTTCCCCGACGACATCCGCTCGCGACTTCCAAGGTTGGCCGACATCTCCCGCCGCCTCCACCGAGACCGGGAACTGTCGTTCTACGGAACCATTGACGTCATCCCGACGGAGGAATACGGCCCCGCCGAGGCCGACGAGGCGCTCGGGTGGGCTCGCGAGGCGCTCGACGCCGGGTTCCGCGTCGTGTTGGAGGATGCGCGACCGTAGCCCGGCCCTCGTGCTCGCCCGCCACCGCAAACTGGAAGGCGCGGCTCCCGTCGTTTTGTCCCGTCGGGGTCCGTGTCCCCTCCTCCGGACCGAACATCAGCGCTGTGGGCTGCACCACCAGTTTCGCCGGAACCTCCCCACCCGGGCCGCGTGCCCCGCAGCCATCAGGAGCGCAGCGCACAGGACAAGCACCGGCCAGGACGGCAAGTGCAGGCGGTTCAGGGCGTCCCCTGGGGACATGTGGTACCATGATCTCGCCGAGAACCGGCGGAGCGTCAGGATGGACTCGAGGGTCGAGGCGGGCGGATGGCCCGAGACGAACGAACGGGACCTCGCGGAGGTCGTCAGGAGGCTGGTTGATGCCTACCGGCCCGAGCGGATCTACCTATTCGGGTCGCGCGCCCGCGGGGACACGGGGCCCAACAGCGACTACGACCTCCTGGTAGTCGTGCCGGACGACGCGTCACCCGAGCGGCGGGGGAGCCGCCGCGCGTACGAGGTGCTCTGGGGCACCGGGGTCGCGGCGGATGTCCTCGTGTGGACCCGGAGCCGCTTCGATTCCCGTCTCCACCTCCAGGCATCGCTGCCGGCAACCGTGATTCGTGAAGGTAGGCTGCTGCATGGCGGATGACCCGGTTCGCACCGACGAGGCCCGATCCTGGGTTGTCAAGGCCCGGGAGGACCTGCGAGCCGCGGAGCACAACCTCCTGGCCGATCCGCCGCTGCTCGCGGACACCCTGTTCCACTGCCAGCCGGCCGTGGAGAAGGTGCTCAAGGGACTGCTCGCGTGGCACGACATTCCGTTTCGGAAGACCCACAGCCTCGTGGAGCTCGGAGAGGCGTGCGCCAAGGCCGTCCCTGGGCTCGAACCGTTGCTCCGCAAGGCCGCCCCGCTGACCGAGTACGCCTGGAAGTTCCGGTACCCGGGCGATCTCGAGGAGCCCTCGACCAGCGAGGCGCGTGAGGCTCTGGCGCTCGCCCGCGAGGTCTTGGAGACCATCCGGTCGCGCCTCCCGGCGGAAGTCTGTCCCTGAGCCCGGGCGGGCGTCCCCTCTCGCAACTTTCGCCGGCGTCACTCCGCCGTGTTCAGAGGAATGGCCGGTGCTTCAGTGTTCCAGCGAGATGGGCGCGTTCCGATGGACGACAACGCGGTGGAGCGGGCGATCACGCCCGTGGCGGTCGGCAGGAAGAACGATCTCCTTGCGGGGTCGGATCAGGGGGCCAAGGATGGAGCCACCCAGTACTTCGGTCCTGGGCCCGTGTGGCCTGGCCGGTGCCGAGCCCATCGCATACGGGACCGATGTCCTCGGGCGAATCGCGAATGGCTGGCCCGTCGTGCGAGTCCGGGAGTTGCTGCCGGATGCGTGGGTCCTGAGCCGGCGACTGCAAGCGGTGGTATCCGGAGAGGTTCCCGCGGACTCCGGTCCCGAGGAACGGGACCCATCCTCGGCGTCCCCTTCCCCT
>JBBIPO010000302.1:0-2453 GCA_037442805.1 Deltaproteobacteria bacterium | reverse complement strand
GACCCCCTGAGACCCGCATGGCTGCTGCGTCAAACGACATCGCGGATTGCTCGCGCGATGCGCGCCCGTGGGCGCGTTCCTTACCAGCCCCAATCCGGCGTGGCGTAGGCCGCCGACGAGTCCGTGATCGGGAACTGGTACCGGCCGTCCTCGGTCATGATCCAGACCTTCCAGCCGCCGTCTCGGTTCGACAGGAACGCGATGTGGCGCCCGTCCGGGGACCAGGCAGGGTCCTTGTTGTTCCCCTGGTCCTGGGTCAGGCGGCTGATGTTCCCCTGGAGGTCCACGACGAAGAGGTCGCTGCGGAACTCGTCCATGCCCGCGAACACGATCCGGCCCTGCGGCCCGAACCGGGGCGAGGTGTTGTACGCCCCCGCCATGGTCACGCGCCGCTCGCCCGAGCCGTCCGCGCCGATGACGTGGACCTGGGGGTTGCCCGCCCGGTTCGACACGAAGGCGATGAGCGAGCCGTCCGGGGACCACGAGGGCGTCACCTCGTCCCACGGGCTGTTGGTGAGGTTCTTGACGATCGCGCCGGTCTTCGGGTCCAGGAGCACGAGGTCGGACTGGCCCCCCATGTCCAGCGAGGCGCACAGGCGCCTTCCGTCCGGCGAGAAGGCAGCCCCGCGATACTCCCGCTCGTCGTGGGTCAGGCGCTTCCCGTCCAGGTACAGTTGCGGGAAACCGGGCAGGAACGACGTGTAGAGAACGCCCCCGCCCGGGGCGAACCGCGGAAACATGTTGGCGGAGCCATTCGACACGACGGTCCGACGCCCCGAGCCGTCCATCTCCATCGCGACGATGGCCCGCTCCCACGCGCCGGTCTTCACCGACACCACGATCCGCGACCCGAAGATGCCCGCGGCCCCGGTGACCGCCTCGATGACGCCGTTGACGAAGGCGTGGGCCGCGCGGCGCACCCCGTCGCCGGCCACGCCCGCGTGGGACTGTCCCTTGACCGGGATGGCCTTGCGCTCCGGCACGTGGAACAGCCGGCACTCGATCCCGACGCCGCCCTGGCTCGGCGTGACCTCGCACTTGACCAGATACTTCGCGCCGATGTTGGCCCAGTCGGGCCACGAGGTCGCGACGAGGGTCTCGGCCGCGGGGTGGGCGAGGAACGACGCCCGGTCCAGAACCTTGAAGTAGCCGGACAGGGTCAGGTCACGCGTGATGGTGCGGTCCAGGGTCGCGCAGGGTTCGCCTCCCTTGGGACAACGGGGTTCCAGGACCGCAATGGGCTCGAGCGCGCGGGCCGATGGACCAACGACCACGTGGATCCCCTCGAACAGGTCCTTCGAGGACGGTCCTGTCGAAGTCGGGGTCTGGGCGGCGACGATTCCCCCCGCCCCCGCGAGGGCCACGGTCAGCAAGGACCACCCGCGTCGTCTGCTCGTCATCGTCTCTCCCCGGATCGCCGGAACGAGGATCCCGGAACCCGCGTGCCTCATTCGCCGTAGAACGGTTCCGACAGATAGATGATCTCGACCTGCTCCGAGGGCTCGAGGGGACGGTTGAAGGTGATCGCGTTCTCCGCGCGGTAGCCAGCCTCCTCGTCGAACCGGTCGCAGTTGGGCGCGTTGCGGACGAAGGTGTAATCCCAGTTCTGCGGGTCCTCGAGGTCGGACTTCTGGCGGACGCGGTCGCCGTCGGCCGTGGTCAGCCAGACCTCGACCTGGTTCGGCATACCGCACACCTGGTCGCACTTCGCCTCGTCCCCGAACAGCGAGGCGCACCGGGAGCCACAGTCCTCTTGCTTCGCGAGGCACAGGGACTTGCATCGTTCGAGATTGCCGAAGGTTCGCTCACAGGTCGTCAGGCACGGCCACGCCACGGGCCTGGGCAAGCAGATGGCCTGCAGGGAGGGGATCACGGTCCGCGCGATCTCCTCGAGGGCGGGCCGCAGTCCCCGATCATCGCAGATGTTCGAGACCTGGCCACGCTTGCCGCCCTTGGTCGCAGCCGACAGGCCGAAGCCTTCCGCCACCGCGACGTAGCGGGACCCGAAGTCCGCCTTGCCCTGGGACGACAGGCAGATGTAAGTGTTCGGCGCCGTGGATAGGAGTTTCGCGTCGCACTTGCACTCGAAGAACCGCGAGCGGATCGCGTCCGCGTCCTTCGAGGGCGAGGTCGTGGAGCCGGGCACCGCATCCCCCACGATGGCCGCGAAGAAGACCTGGGCCGGGTCGGTCTTGAGAGACTTGAACAGGTTCACGAACCACTGGGCCGAATACAGGGGTCCCGGCTTCTGCGGGTCGCACGTCCCGTCGGGCTTGCAACCCCGCTTGTCCGCGAAGCACGAACACCGGCTCACGTCGGTCAACGAGACCTTGTCCACCGACGAACAGTCGTCCTCGTCCGAGATGACCACGACCAGCAGGTACGCCCCGTCCCGCAGGAAGGCGCGCGCCTGCTCCGCGTTCTCGCCGCGTGGGTCCAGGGCCATCCAGGCC
>JBBIPO010000301.1:0-2471 GCA_037442805.1 Deltaproteobacteria bacterium | reverse complement strand
CCGGGGCCCCTGCTGCGGCCGGGTCGCAATCCGCGCTTACAGCGCGGATTGCTCTTTGACGTTTCGGGTGGTTTCTGCTATCAACCGCCGTCCGTTCCCCGAGGGAGCGGGAGGAGGTGACCGTGGACACGTTGCTTGGCGCCTTGTTGATCCTGGCCCAGATCACCGGGGGGACGCCCCCCGGACAGCCGCCGGCCCCCGCGGCGGTCGAGACCGCACCCGCCGCGACCCCGACCTTGCCTGCCCCCGCGACGCCGGCTCCGACCGCGATGCCCGGACCGTCGCCGCAGGCGGCCCCGAACCCGGACGCCGGCGGGGGGATGTGGACGACCCTGATCTTCTTTGGGGTCATGATCCTCGTGTTCTGGCTGCTGATCATCCGGCCGCAGCAGAAGCAGCGCAAGAAGCAGGAGGAGTTCCTGAGTGCCCTCAAGGCGGGCGACCGGGTTCTGACTTCGGGTGGGGTCATCGGGAGGATCGTGTCGATCGCCGGGAACGTGGTGACCCTGGAGGTCGCCAAGGACACCCGCATCCAGGTGGTCAAGGGGCACGTGGCCGGCCACTACGCGGAGGGAGAGGCCAAGACCTCCTGAGGGGCGCGCCGCTCGTCGCGACAAGGGAATCGTCATGAACAAGCGGAAGATGTGGAGGCCGATCCTGGTCGTCCTGATGACGACCCTGGCAGCGCTGTATGTCCTGCCGTCCCTGGTGCCCGAGGGGACGCTGCCCGGGTGGTACCCGTTCGGCAAGCGGTTGTCGTTCGGGCTCGACCTCCAGGGCGGCCTGGAGTTGCGCTACACCGTGGACTACAAGAAGGCCATCGGCGAGAACCTCCTGCGCACGCGCGAGGCCCTGGTAGAGGTCTTGACGCAGGCCCTCGCCCGCAAGGACGGGAAGGAACCGGATGCGCTGACGGACGACGACCGGAAGGCCATGCGGGAGCGCTTCCAGGTGGAGCGCGTGGACTTCGACACCCTGAAGGTGACGTTCGCTGCCGAGGAGGATGTGGAGGTCCTGACCTCGGACCTTGTGGACGAGTTGCGGTCCGACCTGGTTCGCCGGCCGCCGTCCGGGAACGAAGTCCTGCTCCAGTTGAGCGAGGTGCGCGTCGCGGCCATCCGGGACGAGGTCGTCAACCAGACCCTCGACGTCATCCGCAAACGCATCGAGGCCTTCGGCCTGGTCGAGCCCGACGTGCGCAAGAACGGCGACACGGACATTGACATCCAGTTGCCGGGCGTGCGCGGGCAGCAGGTCGAGGAGGTCCGCAACCGCATCGGCCAGACCGCGCGCCTGGCCTTCCGCATCGTGGACCGCGACCCGAAGACCGCGGACTTCTTCAAGGGCCAGATGGAGGCGCTGGCCGCGTTCCAGCAGAAGTTCCCCGAAAAGGGGCGCCTGCTGCGCATCGAGCGCGACCCGACCACCACGCAATGGTACGTCCGGGCCGACGCGGGCCTGCGGCCGGGGACCGGGGACGCCCTGGCCAAGAACGCCCTGATCTCGTTCTTGAAGACGATCCGGCTGTCCGACGACCACATGGTCGGCTTCGAACTCGTCGAGCGGCGCGAGGGCAACATTGTCCAGGAGCGCTACTGGCGCACGCACATCGTGTGGGCGTCCGCCAAGGTCACGGGCGACCACCTGACGCGGGCGATGGTCCTGTTCGAGCAGCAAGGCGAGCCGTACGTGTCGCTTGAGTTCGACGCGGTCGGGGCCCGCCAGTTCGAGGAGGTGACCGAGCAGAACGTCGGCGAGTACATGGCGATCATGCTCGACGACGAGATCAACTCCGCCCCGGTCATCAAGGAGCGCATCGGGGGCGGCCGCGCCAAGATCACGCTGGGCGGGGCGCGCCACCCGCGCGAGGTCCTGCGCGAGGCCCAGTCCCTGGTCACCGTCCTGACGCACGGGGCCTACAAGGCCCCGGTCCACAAGGTCCACGACTTCGTGGTCGGGCCGTCGCTCGGGAGCGACACGATCCAGGCGGGCGTGATCGCGCTCGTCGTGGCGGTGGTTGCCGTGTTCCTGTTCATGCTGATCTACTACCGGGGCGCGGGGCTCGTCGCGGACGTGGGGCTCGTCCTGAACGTCCTGTTCATCGTGGCGATCCTCATCGGCTTCAACGCGGCCCTGACCATGCCAGGGCTCGCGGGGATCGTGCTCACGGTCGGCATGGCGGTGGACGCGAACATCCTGATCACGGAGCGCATTCGCGAGGAGATGCGCCTGGGCAAGGGGCCGAGGGCGAGCCTCCAGGCCGGCTACGGCAAGGCGTTCTCGGCCATCTTCGACGCCAACGTGACGACCGCGATCGCGGGCGTGGTCCTGCTGAACTTCTCGAGCGGTCCGGTCTATGGCTTCGCCGTGACGCTGCTGATCGGGATCGTGTGCACCGTCCTGACGCAGGTGTGGGTCACCCGCGTCCTGTACGACTGGTACCTCGACCGCTTCCACCCCGAGCGCCTGAG
>JBBIPO010000300.1:0-2538 GCA_037442805.1 Deltaproteobacteria bacterium | reverse complement strand
CAGCAGCCCTCCCTCTTGTCCTGCCGCCAGAACATCTCCCACGACTCCCAGCGGCGGTCCCACGCCAGGGACAGGTCTTTCAGCCGGACCAGGTACTCGTCTCCCGCCAGCCGAAACGTAATCGCGAGCGTGATGCTGTCCAGGGAGTCGGTGTCCACCGGGACCTCGCCGAACGCGTCCCCCCGGGTACAAGCGGGTTGTTGGACCGGGTCTCGCCGACCACGAGCCAGTCCGAGGTCATCGTGGACGTCTGCTTCTGCTCAAAGGTCTCGGACGACTCTTCCGCGAACTCCCCGGCGTCCATCGCCCCTTCTGCAACGATGGGCTACGCACCTACGATCCCCGGCAGGATCGTGTGGCTCAGTCGGAGTCCGTGGCTGGCGCGGGGTCCCTGCCGGCCCCCGGACCCCTGTTTCCGTGGGGACGCGAGCGCGCGGACCGCGTGCAGGGCCGCCTACGTGCCGCCCACGGCCCCGCAGGCAACCACGAACAGGAGGATACGACCCACGAATGGTCCCTCGGGACAGCAGACCCGCCAGCCCCACCGGATATCCCGCGAGGCATGCGGGTTGTCAAGCGGATGGGTGGGACGCGCTCGCCGGAGAATTGTTGACCCCATCGGGCGGAACCGGCATCATTGTTTGCGGTCCCGGATCGGGTGCGGGAACGCCGCGGACTTCGGGAGGTGATTCATGCGCAAGACGGATTTCTGGCCCCTCCTCGTGATCGGCGTGTGGTTCGGGTGTTCGGGGTCCTCGACGCCAGGCATGAACCCAATGGACGTCACGGGCGTGGACAGGCAGCCCCCGCTCGACCGGCTGGACACGGGAGAATGGCCCGACCTCCCGATGGATGGCGGGCTGGATCCCGGTCCGGTCCCGGAGGACCGCCTTGACCTCGCGACCCCGCCGGACGTTGCCCCGGAACCGGTTCCGGATGTGCCACCCGTGTTCGACCCGGGACAGGACCCGCGCGTGGACGCCGCGGACCCGTCGGACGAAGGAGTTTCCGGGGAGGACGTCTCCGTCGGGGAACCCGATGTCCCTCCGCCGCCCCCGATGCCGTGCGACCCCTGCGAGGACGACGGCGATTGCGAGGGCGTGGGGCGCTGCGTGGACCTTGGGTACTCGACGGCGGTGTGCGCGGAAGGGTGCGGCCCGGCCATGCAGTGTCCCGCGGGCTTCCTGTGCGAGGACGTGCCCGCGGTCTCGGGCGAGATGACGAGGCAGTGCGTGCCCGCGGATCGGTGTCCGTGCGGACCGGGGCTCGCTGGCGTGACCATCGCGTGCTCGTCGTCCAACGCGCACGGGACCTGTCCCGGGGTCGAGGCGTGCGACAGCACGCAGTGGCTGGATTGCGATGCCCGCGTCCCCGCGGAGGAGGCGTGCAACGGTGTGGACGACGACTGCGACGACCAGACGGACGAGGGCTTCGGGACCGTGACGTGCGGCCTCGGCGCGTGCCGGCACACGGTGGAGGTCTGCGCGGGAGGCACCCTGCACGAATGCGACCCCATGCAGGGCGCGCAGGACGTGGACCTGCCGGACGCGGAGGGCCTCGACACGGACTGCGACGGCGTGGACGGGACGATCTCGCTGTCGGTGTTCGTGTCGGCCACGACCGGCGACGACGCCAACCCCGGGACACCGGAGCACCCCAAGAAGACGATCACCGCAGGCCTGGCCACGGCGGTCCAGGAAGGCAAACGCGACGTGCTCGTGTCCGAGGGCGACTACGTCGAGAGCGTGACCCTCGCGAACGGCGTGAATCTGCACGGCGGGTATCGGGCGGCGGAGGGTTGGCGGCGGTATCCGGATTCGGTGGCGAGCGTCCTGGGGGGGACGGTCGCCCTCCGGGCGGAAGCGATTTCGGCACCGACCCGTGTCTCCCAGATGGTGTTCGTGGCGAAGTCCGGGAGCCAGGCCGGAGAGCATTCGGTCGGGGCCTGGCTGTCGGGCTGCACGGAAGCCCTCGTGTTCGAGCGATGCACGTTCCGGGCCGGCGTCGGTGCCCCAGGGGCGCCCGGGGGGAACGGCCAGGCGGGCGCGGCCGGGGCCAACGGCGGGGGCGGCGGCAACGGCTGTGAAGGCGGTTGCTTTGGCTGCGGGCAGCCGGCGGTGGGCAGTGGGGGGGGTAGCGCGTGGGGTCGGACCGGCGGGAACGGGGGGGCCCCGGGCATCGGTGACCACAGCGGAAAGCCGGGTCAGGACGGGTGTTGTACCACGCCCGGCGGGGCCGGGGGCGCGGAAGAGAAGCCGGGCAGCCCCGGAGCGAACGGCGCGAACGGGGCGGACGGTGCGGATGGAGTCGGGGGCCAGGCATTCCTCGCCATTGAGGCGGGCGGCATCGTTACGGGTCGCGGCGGTGACGGGAGCCCGGGCGGCGACGGCCAGGGCGGCGGAGGTGGAGGGGGCAAGCAACCTGACGTTGTTCCGCCGGTCGTCCAGGTCGGCAGCTACACACGCCTCTTGCCCGCGACCGGGGGAACGGCCACCATCGACGCGACCGCCACCGACGACGTCGGGATAGCCAGGGTTG
>JBBIPO010000299.1:815-2653 GCA_037442805.1 Deltaproteobacteria bacterium | reverse complement strand
TTTCCTGCGCGGTCGAGAACGCCGCCGGTCGCTGCGTGGGCGAGATGGTCTGCACGACCGACTCGGGCTTCGGCCCATGTCCAGTGCCGTTGCCGGAGACGGAGACGTGCGACGGGAGGGACAACGACTGCGACGGCGACACGGACGAGGACTTCCCATACGAGGACTGGGACGGCACGCTCCGGCACGTGGGCGAGGCGTGCGGGACCGGGGCGTGCGCGGGCGGGGAGGTCGTGTGCGCCTCCGCGGAGGCGGCCGGGTGCTCGACCGACGCCTGGAAACTTCCGGCCGAGGTCTGCGGGGACGGGAAAGACAACGACTGCGATGGCCATACGGACGGGGGGTGCTGGTCCGAAGACCTGGACGGCGACGGCACGCCCAACGACGAGGACTGTGCTCCGCACGACGCGGCGAAGCACCCGGGCGCCCCGGAACCCTGCTGCCCGCGGACCGTGCCTCGCGCCCAGGAGACCGCCGAGTGTGATTTCGACTGCGACGGGGCCGTCACCCCGTGCGCGGCCGAAGACGGGGACGGCGACGGGTTCGCGGGCGCGGAATGGGGCGGGGACGACTGCGACGACCAGGATCCGGCCGTGCATCCGGGGGCGCCCGAGAAGTGCGACGACGGCATGGACCAGGACTGCGACGGGGAAGACCTGTCGTGCGTGGGCCTGACCGACGATGACCACGACGGCTGGCCGCTCGGGGTGGACTGCAACGACGATGACCCTGCCATCTTCCCGGGGGCGCCCGAGGTCTGCGACTACGTGGATCAGGACTGCGATGGGGTGGCGGACGACGGAAACCCCGGCAACGGGGAGCAGATGGGCGGGACGGTGTGCGGCTCGGATGTGGGCGTGTGCAAGCCCGGCGTGTGGGTATGCGCGCACGATCCCCCGTTCGAGGCCCGCATGGAGTGCATCGGCGGCATCCAGGCGACCGAAGAGGTATGCGACGGGCTCGACAACGACTGCGACGGCCTGACGGACGAGACCTTCCCGGACAAGGGCCAGCCGTGCGACGGGCCGGACCTGGACGAGTGCAAAAACGGTGTGTGGACGTGCGCCGCGGACGGCCAGGGGGTCGAGTGCCTGTCCGAGACGGTCCACGACATCTTGGAGACCTGCGGGGACAACCAGGACAACGATTGCGACGGGGTGATTGACAACGGCTGCCTGCCCGAGGACCTCGACGGCGACGGCTTCGTGCCGCCCCTGGACTGCGACGCCACCCGGGCCGAGTTCCACCCGGGCGCAACCGAGCCTTGCTGCGACCCGGCCCTGGCCGGGGAGGCGGCCCTGCACGCCTGCGACCGAAATTGCGACGGCGCCGTGACCCCGTGCAGCCCGAACGACCGCGATTTCGATGGGTTCCTACCCGTGGCGCTCGGGGGGATGGACTGCAACGACTCGGACGCGGCGGTCCACCCCGGCGCGCCCGAGAAGTGCGGGGACGGCCAGGACCAGGACTGCGACGGCCAGGACCTTCCGTGCGACGCGGTCACGGACAAGGATGGGGACGGGTACCCGCCTCCATTTGATTGCAATGATTCGAATAACAATATTCATCCCGGGGCCGACGAGGTCTGCAACAACAAGGACGATGACTGCGATGGCGTGGTGGACGACGGAAACCCAGGCGGCAGCGACGAGCCCTGCGGTTCCAACGTGGGAGCGTGCGTTCCGGGTCATCCCGTCTGCGTCCACTACCCCTTCCAGGCCCGCGGCGAGTGCGTCCGCCGCCGCGTTCAGGCGGTGGCCGGAGGCGCCGGCCGCGAGCGCGGCGTGGATGGAGCACGGCCCCCCCACCCCCAGCCCCCGGCCGTCGGCGCCGCGCAG
>JBBIPO010000299.1:0-805 GCA_037442805.1 Deltaproteobacteria bacterium | reverse complement strand
GACGGGCTCGATAACAACTGCAATGGGCTCACGGACGAGGTCTTTGCCGGGCTCGGCCAGCCGTGCGATGGGACGGACCTCGACCTGTGCAAGAACGGTGTGGTCGCGTGCTCCGAGGATGGAACGGGCGTCCGGTGCGTCGAGACGATCGAGAATATCGTCGAGTTGTGCGACCACAAGGACAACGACTGCGACGGGATGACCGACGAGGGGTACGCCTTCGAGGGGGCGACCATGGGCCAGGCGTGCGACGGCCTGGGCGAGTGCGGGCCGGGGGTCGTGGTGTGTGCACCGGACAAGAAGCACGCGATCTGCTCGACCATGCCGGGGGGACCGATGAACGAGGCGACCCCGGAGGTCTGCGACGGGCTCGACAACGACTGCGATGCCGTCGCGGACAACGGCATCCTATACTTCGGGCAACCGGTCGGCGCGGTTTGCCTGGGGATCGGGGCGTGCGGGGTCGGGATCGTCGAGTGCAATCCCGCGTTCAAGACCGCGACCTGCTCGTCGAATCCCGACGGCTCGAAACCGAAGGCGAAGCCCGAGGTCTGCAACGGCCTGGACGACGACTGCGATGGCCACACGGACGAGGGGCTGCAACCGGGACCCGGCGACTGCCAGGGATTCGGCGTCTGCGCGGGTCAGACGATCCCGGCGACGTGCAAGAAGGGGGCGTGGGTATGCGACTACTCCGGCGTGGCGGGGTACGAGCCCGACGAGACCCTGTGCGACGGGCTCGACAACGACTGTGACGGCGAGACGGACGAGGGCTACCCCATCGGGCTACCGTGCGACGGGCCGG
>JBBIPO010000298.1:0-2681 GCA_037442805.1 Deltaproteobacteria bacterium | reverse complement strand
GCGGGTCTTCCATTCGATCCGCGAGACCCCAGCGGCGGTCCCAACCCACAGGCGCTCCCCCTCCACGGCCACGGCCCGCACCTCCTCCGATGGGAGCCAGCGACGACTCACGTAGTGGTGCATCTCGCCGCCAAAGGGATCCGAGCCCCCGCTCGCGACAAGGGCGGTGGCCCCGATGCCGTGCCCGAGGAGCACGACCGAATCATGGCCGGCGACCGCCGTGATGTCGCCCTCCGGCAGGAACCCCACCCCGGCCGGGACCGTTTGCGGCCCGGCCTCGCGCAGGACCGCCAGCCCCCCGGCGGTCCCCGCGACCACGACGTCCCCGACCGCCGCCACGACCCGGACATCGTCATCCAGGAGCGTCCCGTCCGCGGCGGTCCTGGACCCCATCGCCTGTCCGTCCCACGTCTTCAGGCCACCGTCCGTGGCCATCCAGACCACGCCGATCGCGTCCACAGCCAGGTCGCGGACCGGTCCGGTGTCGGTGTCCAGGACGGGTTCGATCACGGGGTCGCCCGGGTTCGCCGGGAAGGTGATGCGCCAGAGTCCACCCGCGGACGGGGAGGCCCAGACCTCGTCGTCATCCGCCTCGACCACCGCAAAGGCGAGGGGGGCCGTCGAGAACGATTGCACGACCGCGGTGTCGGGGTCCACCAGGTGCAAGAGCCCCGGTTGCACGGCCACCTGGCGCCCATCCCTGGTCAGGCCCCGCGACAGGTCGGTCACCGTGTCGGCCCCCTCTCCGAGGGGGAGCGCCACGAACCGGTCCTCTTCCGCAACGTACCGGACCAGGCCGCTCGCGGTCCCGGCCCACACGACCCCCCCCGCGGCGCTCATGCACCGCACATCCAGGTCGGGCAGTCGATCCGTCGTCCGGTATAGTTCCGATTCCTCCATCCGATACGGGTCCCCGGCCCGGACCACGGGCTCCCCCGTCCGCACGTGCACGAACGCCGGGTCGGGATAGGTGAATCCGTCTTGGTCGGGCGCGGAATCCCCCGCGTCCGGTCCAGACACGTCCTCCCCGCCAGGGGCCTCCGCCTCGGCCTCGCCCGCGGCGTCGTCCGGTCCGCCCGTGACATCCTCGGCCACGACCGCGGAGTCCGCTGGGGCGTCCGCCGGATGCCACCCATCCCGATCCGGCGCAGGTCCCGCTGGCTCCGCGACGCGACACCCGACGGCCAGGGAAACGACGACCAGCGCGATCCGATTCATGGGCCATCCCCCGGGGCCACTCGCCTCTCTTTTACCAGATTCGAACGCCCTTGAAAAAACCGAACCCAACTCCCATGATCTGGCGCGATCGGGTCCGGACGTACGCGGGATATCACGGGCTCACACCTTGCAGTTGGAGTAACCATGCAACCTATCGGTTTCGAGTCGTTTTTCGGGTTTTTTCGGCCTGGGGCGAAACGGTCTGGCGTTTCATTCGATAAACGGGGTAGCAGGCCCGTGCGTTTGGGCCGGGTGCAGGCACCAGACCTGGGCGCCCCCGTTGGGATCTGGGGGTGGGCGCGCTGGCCTTTGATGGGCGAGGCGCGACGGGAGTGGTCTGCCTTCTGGCCGGGCATGGTTGGAGGCCCCACGGGGGCCGGGGGGGAGGGTTGCCAGCAGTGTGCCCTTTGCGAGACAATACGATGTGATATATTTCGTCAACCAATAAACTCCGAATCCATGGGGACACCCACGCTGATTGCGGTGGTCTTCTTGCTCGCCGCTGCGCTGGCAGCCGCAAGCTGCGACAAGCCGAAAACCGAGGCCACAGAACCGGTCATGAAGAAGGTGGAGGCAGCCGGCCCCGGACTCCCCGTGGCACAAGGCCCCGGCGCTCCGGTCCGCGAAGCGCCCTCGACCGCCCCGACAGCGGGCGTTCCGCCCAACGACGAGGTCCATCGCCGGGCCATGTCCGCGCGGGCGTCCGAAATTCCGGAGGGGCACGGAGCCCCCGTGGGGCCGGACGACCTCGACGGGAATCCCTTACCTCTGAAGAAGAAGGGGCTCGGCAGTGCCGCGGAACTCGCCGCGGCCCTTGCGCGTGTGCAGGGAGACGAGGCGCGACGCCGCTTCGAGGAGGGATTCCGGCTGACCTTCTGCGTGGACCGGGCGCGACGGGACCTCGCGCGGGCGCGGGCCGCGTTCGAGGAGGTCTTGAAGGCCCAGCCGACCCTGGCCGAGGCCTACCGGGGACTCGCGTACGTGACCCTGTCCGACCAGTTCGACGTGGCCCAGGCCGAGGCCCACTACCGCAAGGCACTCGAACTGCGCCCCGACTACGGGGAGGTCCACTATGCGCTCGCATTCCTCTATTCGATGAGCGACCGCGCGAAGGGGGCCGAGCACTTCCGGAAGGCCATGGCGGCCGGGGTCTCGGACGAGCAAGGACTGGTCAGGCTCTATGGACAGTAGGCCCGGGTCATTGCCGGTGGAACTCGGAGATGCGTCCGACGACTTCCTCCTGCTCGGAATCTGTGAGTTCCGGGAAGATCGGGAGCGCAAGGACCCCGCGGCAGGCGGCCTCCGCGTGGGGGAGGGACCCCGCGCGGAATCCGAGGTCCGCGAAGCAGGGCTGGAGGTGCAAGGGCTCGGGGTAGTAGATCGCGTGTCCCACCCCGTGCCGCTTCAACCAGGCCGCGAGCCCGTCCCGGTCGCGCGCCCGGATCACGTACTGGTTGTACACG
>JBBIPO010000297.1:0-2695 GCA_037442805.1 Deltaproteobacteria bacterium | reverse complement strand
CGAAAGCGACTCCTCCGGCAACACCAGGTCCTCCATCCCCTGGCCCACGGGCACGACGTCCGCGAGGTCCCCGAGGTGCACGCGCAACTGGTCGCGGACCGCGCCATACAGCGACGCAGCCGTCAGGCCTTCCGGAGAGCCGCGGGCCTGGGCCACGGCCGCCTCGACGACCTCAAGCGGGGCCGCGTAGTTGCGGCCGATTCGGCGCGCGATCGCAGGGGCATCTCGCGTGTGGTCCAGGAGCGCCGCCACGTAGCGCTCGCGCGTCTCGGGGGAGGGGGGCGGCAGGACCGCCTCGACCAGGTCGGGGAAATAGAGGAAGAGGTCCGGCCACGAGGCACGAGACGAGAACACGACCGGTCCGGCGTGGGCCGCGATCCGCGCCATCGCCTCGGGCCGTTCGAGCCACGTCTCGGGTTCCTCGACCAGGGCGACGGCGCCCTCAAGGCGCGCATCGCGCAGGGCCAGCGCCAAAGGTCGCTCGCGGTCGGTCACCTCGGCCGCCCCCCTCCCGCGAGGGACCGCGAGGACGACCTGCCCGGCCTCGGCGAGAATCGCCGCCAAGAGGCGCCTTGTCGCGACCAGATCGCTGCCGACGACGCAGACGCGAAAGGCCCGGGGTGAGCGGCGGGAGGCCAGGGCGAGCGCGGACCGCACCCGAACCACCGTCTCCTCGTCCCAGTAGCCGTGGTCCAGGTCGTCCCGCGCCGGCACGAGGCGCCGGTCGCTCCCGGGCGGTGGTGCGGACGACAGCCAGGCTCGAAGCGTGCGTTCCAGGGCGATGGGGTCGCGAAAACCGGGCTCGCGGGTCCCGGGCGACTCGATCACGAGATGGCGCCGGAGCGCCCCCCCGGGGCCAAGCGCGCGCAACAGGGTCCGGGCGCGCGCGAGGTCCAGGCACGCCACGGTCTCGGCCAGGAACAGGGGCGTCAGACCGGATTCGATGGGGTCCCCGACACAGGAACGCGCGACCTCCCGCAGGAGCGGGGTGGACTCGATCGCATGCAGCACCGCGACCAGGAGCACCTCGTCAGCGGACAGTTCCAGCGATGGCCCCAGGCGCGCCAGCCAGGGGCGCGGTTCCGCAAGGTGGGCGTCCTGGAAGGCCTGGTCCAGCCGTTCGCGGGCCGTCCGGACTCGGGTCGCTGCCTCTACGGGGATCGAGACCTCCGCCGTGGCCGCCAGGCGCTCGACCTCGGCCGCGGGGACATGCATTGCGGAGGCCGCGATTCCAGCCGCGCGGAATGCCTCGCATCGAAGGGCCAGCAGGGCTCGCGCGAACTCGCGGCACGCCCCCGCCAAGTCCCCGGGCGGCACCGGATCAGCGGGCGCAGCGGGCGAGGGGGACGAGTCCGTCATTGAAAGAGGGCCTGATATTGCTGCGTGAAGGCCTGGTGCATCTCATCCAGTTCGGATTGTTTTTCCTGGTCGAACTGTTGCGCCTGGCCCAGGGCCTCGCCCAGGAGTTTCGACACGGCCTCGATCGCGGCCACGTCCGCGGCCTTCCCCCCATATCCTTGGGCCTCGCGGACCAGTTCCTCGGCCTTCTGGGCGCGCTCGGCCTTCGTCTGCGCGGCCCGGCCCCGGAGTTGTGCGCCCAGCGATTCGGCGGCGCCGATGGCCTTGGTTTGCTGTTCGCCGTCCAGTTGCGTCGCAGCCTCGCGAAACTTCGAGACGTTCTGGCCGATCGCGGCGTCCACCTGCCCGTGGTGCTGCGCGATCGCGGCCAGGAGTTTCGATACCGCCTGCTGAAGTTCGGAGATTTCCTGATTCAGTCGGATCTCGAGCGGGGTCAGGTCCCCGGCCTGCGAGGCGTCCGCGTGCTTGTTCAACGTGTCGAAGGACTTGCCGTACGTCCCCTCGTACTTCGCGGCATCCGCCTTCACCTGCTGCTCCTCCTTCTGGAGGGCCGCCTCTTGCTTCTTGGCGTCCTGCAACGCCTGCTGCCCCGCGGCCTCGGCCTTCTGGTTGTCCGCGACGCGCTGCGCCCCCTTCTGCTCGCCCTCGGTCGCGGCCTGGGCCTCCTTCTGGGCCACCGACTGGACCTTCTGGACTAGCGCCGGCTCCTGGGACAGGACCTGCTGCTGTGCTTGGGTCTGCTGGTCGGCCTCCTGCAGCTTCTGGCCCACGTCCCCGAAGCCCGCCGCGCCTTGGACGGCCTTCATGACCACGCCGGTCATGGCCTCCGTGACCTTGGCCTTGGCCCCCTCGAACTTGTCCACGACCCACAGGTAGATGCGCTTGTACCATGGGATCTCGTCGCGGTTCACGCGGCCGCCCGGCACCGCGCCCTTGGCCCGCGAGCCCTCGGACTCGGCCTTGCCGAAGCCCTCCTTCCCTTTTTGTTGCTGTTTCTGACCTTCCTGCACCTTCTGGCGGCCCTTCTGGACGTCCTGCTGCTCCTTCTGGAGCCCCTGCTGATGGCTCGCCGCCTCCTGCTGCGCGTGCTCGGCCCCCTTGCGGTGCTCCTGGGCCACCTTCATGAGGGCCTTGCCTTCTTCCTGCCCGGCCTTGGCGGACAAAACATGCTCTTCCGCCGCCTTGGCCACCGACTTCATGACTTCCTGTTGGGCCTTGATCCCCTCCAAGTGCGCCGGGGCGGAGGGCGTCTCCTTGGGCGGGATCGGCTCGTTCTTCAAGAGCGGCGTCTGGTTTTCCTTGAGCGACTGATCCGTCGCCTTGCCGGCCTGGTCCA
>JBBIPO010000296.1:0-2698 GCA_037442805.1 Deltaproteobacteria bacterium | reverse complement strand
CCGGGGCCCCTGCTGCGGCCGGGTCGCAATCCGCGCCTACAGCGCGGATTGCTCACCCGGCTTTTTCGTTGACTTGATGTGCGTGCTCTGGTTTGATCAGGTCGCTTTCTGGACCGGCCAGAACCTGACGCGCGGAGGGCGAGGGGTGGATTCCTTCGAGTGCATCACCTGCGGGTACGTGTACGACCCGCGTGACGGCGACCCCCAGGGCGGGGTCCCGCCGGGGACGCGGTTCGAGGACTTGCCGGACGACTGGGTCTGCCCGGTCTGCGGGGCCACGAAGGACCTGTTCGAACGGGTCGCGGGCGCGGAGGCGAAGTGACGCTGGCTCCGAGGGCGTGCCTGATCGTGGGGACGGGCGTGGCCGGGGTCGAGGCGGCGGCTTCGCTACGCGCCCGCGACCCCGACTGCCGCATCCGACTGGTCGGAGAGGAGCAGTATCCCTTCTACGCCCGCATCCGGGTCGGCGAGATCCTGACAGGGCGCTCGGAGCCGGCTCGACTGGTCCTGAGGCAACCGGACTGGTACCGGGACAGGCGGATTGACCTCGAGACCGGGGTCCAAGCCGAGGAGGTGGACACCAGGACGGCCCGGGTCCGGTTATCGGACGGGGAGTGGGTCCCGTATGACGCCCTGCTTCTCGCGACCGGGGCGCGGCCGTTCGTGCCCCCGATCCCCGGCGCGGGCCTGGACGGCGTGATGACCCTGCGCGACATCGGCGGGGCGTTGCGGTTGCGGGAGCGGGCCGTTGTCTCGTCCCGGGCGGTCATCATCGGGGGAGGCTTGCTCGGGATCGAGGCGGCGGTGGCCTTGCGCGTGACCGGGTGTTCGGTGGTGGTGATCGAGGCCGCGCCCCGGCTCCTGCCCCGACAACTGGACGAGGGCGCGGCCTTGGTGGTCCAGCGCTTTCTCGAGTCCCGGGGGCTCGTGTTCCGCCTCGGGGTGGGCGTTCGCGCCATCGCGGGGGCGGAACGGGTCGAGTCGGTCGCGCTCGCGTCGGGCGAGGAACTCGAGGCGGACCTCGTCCTGATCGCCGCCGGGGTGCGGCCCGAGGTGGCGCTCGCCCGGGACGCGGGCCTCGCCGTGAACCGCGGCATCGTCGTGGATGACCGGCTCGCCACGTCCACGCCGGGGGTGTTCGCGGCCGGGGACTGCGCGGAGCACGGGGGGCGCGTGTACGGGATCTGGCCGGCCGCCGAGGCCCAGGGGCGGGCTGCGGGCGCGGCCATGGCCGGCGAGGACCCGGGCTATCGGGGCACCGTGCCTTCCACCACGTTGAAGGTGGCGGACCTGCCGGTCCTGTCGGTCGGGGAGGTGGCGCCGGCGGAGGGGCGCGTCGAGGAGGTAGCGCGGGGGGAGGGGACGTACCGGAAACTGGTGCGCGACCCGGAGGGACGGCTCGTGGGGGCGATCCTCGTGGGCGACTTGCGGGAACGACGGGCCGTCCTTCAGGCCGTGGAGGCCGGGGCCACGTATCCGTCGTGACCTCGATGGGAGGAATCATGGTGAACGCGAATCAGAAGGCCCTTGGGATGCTGGCGACGGCGCTCGAGATGGAAGAACGCGGCTTCGAGTTCTACAAGAGGGCGGTCGAGACGTGCCAACACGAGGCCGCGCGGGAGGTGTTCCGGACGCTTCAGGTGGACGAGGCCCTCCACATGAAGCGCATCCGGTCCCTGTACGCCGGACTGGACCAGCGGGGCACCTGGTCGGACGACTGGAAGACGATGACCGCCGACCACGCGGGCCTGGCCCGGATGTTCCAAGAGGTGGCGCGCGCGCACGGGGAGGCGATCCGGGCGGACACGCGGGACCTCGAGGCGGTGGACGTGGGGATCGGCTTCGAGGCGCAGTCGGTCCGATTCTACGAGGAGCGTCTGGCCGAGGCCGAGGACCCGCTCGAACGGCGCTTTCTCGAGGCGATGGTCGGCGAGGAGCGCGACCACCATCGGGCCTTGCAGGACACGCGGCTCTACCTGACCGACCCGGCGGCCTGGTTCGCGGCCGTGGAGGGCGGGCATGTGGATGGGGGTTGATGTGGGCAGGTAACGGGAACGCAGGGATGGCGAACGGAGAAGGAGGCGAGGCATGAGCATCGAAGAGGCGCTGAACACGGCCATCGAGTTCGAGACGCGAGTGGGGAACCTGTACGCAGAGGCGGAGGCGACGGAACAGGACCCCGCGGCGAAGAGGACGCTCTCCGTTCTGGCCCGCGAGGAGGCGTACCACCTGGCCTACTTGCGGCGGCGCCGCGAAGAATGGCGCGAGGCCGGTCATGTCACCGCGGAACGCCTCGAGACGACCGTGCCCGCGGCGGCCGAGATCGCGCGGGGCGTCCAGTCCTTGAGGGAGCGCCTCGCGGGGCGGGGGCGCACGCCGCATCGCCCGCACGTCGAGTTGCTCCAGCGCGCCCAGAAGGTCGAGGAGGAGACGAGCGCCTTCTATCGGGGCCTGGTGGGCCGCCTGGACGGCGACGTCCAGCAGATGTTCGCGCGGTTCCTCGAGATCGAGGATGGGCATCTCGCCCTCGTCAGCGCGGAACTGGACGCGGTCCAGGGGCTCGGGTACTGGTTCGATATCCGCGAGTTCGAGCTCGAGGCGGGCTGACCATCCCCCCCGGCCGACCACCGCAGTTGACCACAACTTGACAAAAGCACCTTGACACCCGAAAAAGCCGGGTGCTAGAAGCGGGCGCCTT
>JBBIPO010000295.1:0-2705 GCA_037442805.1 Deltaproteobacteria bacterium | reverse complement strand
CACGAAATACGGCCGGAAGTGTCGCGCCAAGTAGAACTCCGCCTTGTCGTGCAGGCCGTCGTGATCCGCGTCGTCCTCCTCCCCCCAGGCCGTGGTCTTGACCTCCTCTCGAAAACGGATGATTTCCCCAGGAATCTTCAGACCGTACCCGTGACCCACCGTGATCCCCGCCCCTTCCACCTCCACCTCCTCGCACGCCCACTCGTGATGGCACGTCGGAGGCTGGCCACCCCAGCAGCGGTCCTCGGTGCACGGATCGTGGTCCTCGCAGGTCACCCCCGACGGCGTCTCCACCTCGCATCGCCCGGCCCCGTCACACCTCGATTCCCCGCACGGATCCAGCGGATGCACGCACGGCGTCCCCAGCACCTCCGGCACCCAGAGGCACCCCACCTGCGGGTCGCAGAAACTCACGATGCAGTCGTCCGGCTCGTCGCACACAACCGCCTCGTGCGCGCATCCCCCGCACGGATAGCAGCGGTCCAGGGTGCACGCATTGCCGTCGTCGCAATCCAGATGACCGACCGCCTCGCAACGACCGCTCAAGCACCGCTCGCCCAGGGTGCACGCATCCCCGTCGTCGCACGCCGTCCCGTCCGCGACCACCTCGTACTCGCATCGCTTCGCTGACCCTGGCCCCCCCGTCTCCTCGCACCGCTCCACCGTACAGTCATTGAAGTCATCGCAATCCCAGTCGCCCCCGCACGACCGAGGCCTCACCGCGCACGTGCCGTGATACCCGGACGCCTCCCCGGACACGCAGTCCTGTATCTCCTCGAAAATCGGCGTGTTCAGGCACGCAAGCCCCCAAGCCTCCGCCGGTATGCAGGAAACCCCCGCCCCACCGGTCACACGGTTCGCCACCGCCTCCAGGCAATCCCCCTGGCAGTGCGCCGGACACGACGGCGGTTTCAACCATTGTTCCGGACCGCACACCGACCGGCAGCACGACTCGAGACACGCCTGGTACACCGGCAAGAACCCGCTCTCGCTGACCATCTGCGTCCGGCAGTCCATCCCGAGCGCCTCGGGCTCGCAGTGACACGACCCCCGGCAGGGGATGTTCTCGCAAGACCCGAGGACGCACGTGTCCCACGTCAGCGGGTCCCCATCGTCGCAAACCTCGGTCCAGTCCTCGCCCGGCGTGCAGGGTGTGTTCGCCGCGACGACCACCTTGCATCCGATCGCATCGCCACAAGGCTCACGGGGTTTCACGTCCGCCGGCACCGGAAACGCCCCGAGCATCTCGTGGCGGCAGAAGCCCGCCTCGCACCAGTCGAGCGTCAGCGGGAGGCCGTCGTCGCAGTCCGACGGGTCGTCGCACAGGTCCTCCAGGTAGGCCGACAGGCCCACGAGGACCGGCGTCACAAAGCCCGACAGCGGCGACCAGGGAAGGCCCGTGTCCGGGGAAAGGCGGTTCAGGAGCCACGACACGTCCTCGGGCGCGGCCTTCAGGAAGCCCCACATCCCGCTCACCCACGCGACCATCCCGGCGTCATTGTAGTCAATCACGTCCGCGAAGCCCTGCTCCCCGATCACCGCCCGAAGCCGGTGCGCCTCGTCGTACAGGTAGATCCGGAAGTCCCCCTCCGGCGTCTGGACCAGCACCAGGTCCCCGTGATCATCGATCCGCACGCGCGTCTCGTACCCGTCCTCGTCCCGCAGGGCCGCGAGTTTCCCCCGCGAGTCGTACACGAAGTCCGTGTAACGCGTCAGGGAATACGGGTCGCCGAAGATCACCCGCTTCAACGCCCCCTCCGGCACCCCGTCCGTCCCGGACGCCACGTCCTTCGCCGCTCCCGGGAACCGGAGTCCGCTTGTCAGGCCGAGCAACCGTACTTCCATGGCGACAACGACGACCATCCCTACCATCGCCTCCTAGCCGCCTCCGCGGTCCTGGTTCCACTCGTACTCGTCGGGCGCGCAGTCCGTTTCCGGTGGGACGATGTAAGGCTCGCATTCGCAAGAACCGGTGAATGCAACAATGTATTCCTCCGCATGAAACTGCTCGACGACATCCTGGTGTGCTGCGTCGGGTTTGAATCCAAAGTGGAAGGACGCACGATTTCGACCATCCACCGGGTATGTCTCTTCGATAATTAGCCAGCCCTCATCCAACGTCATCGCGAACCTTGGAATGCCATAGCGCTCGGCTTCCAAGTCATTGAAATCGGGTACTTGTCCATAGCAACGCCAAGACTGGAGTGATTCTGAATCGGGCGAACTTGACTGGCTTCTGGCAATGTCGCAATAGACAAACCCATGGCGACAACTCTCCAAGAGATAGTACATCGTCCAATAAGAATAGTCCAAGACTTTGATTCGCTCTTCACATTCCGTAGCAAGGGACTCGATATCATGACGGAATGACAAGGCGGCACCAAACCCTCTCGCCTCAAAGGCAGCGTAACCGACTCCAAACCCGCAAGCGAAATTGGCAATTCGATCATCCTCCCCAGCCACCGCCGCTACCTCGAGGTGAGCCCTGAGGGGGCAACAAGGATGCGAGGCGCCTTCAGGATCGTGAGGATTGCACACGGCACCCGGCAAGAACGAGAAAGTTACCGCCAGCAGATATTCCAATTTCATGTCAGAACTCCACGCAGGCCGTCTTGAGTTGGCTTCGAATCGTTGCGCCGGACCCACAGTTGTCGCTTCGAAAAGACCTGTACCATTGCGGTGGGCGAGGGCCGCCTTTCCCAGCG
>JBBIPO010000294.1:0-2859 GCA_037442805.1 Deltaproteobacteria bacterium | reverse complement strand
TGTAGTGGTCCACGTCCTCGCGCCGCAGGGTCGCCACCAGGCCGTCGAGGTCCAGGGACTCGACGACGTAGGTCCGCGCCTGGTGCAGATAGACCGCACCGGGATGGACCTCGCGCAGGGCGCGGTCCAGGTCCATCGTCTCGAGCAGGGCGCGCGAGCCGGCCTCGACCACCGCGACCGAGGTCTCGCCGATCCGGTCGAGGTGGACCGCCTCGTGGGGCCGGGTCGTGCCCGCGTACAGGAAGCCTCGGTCGGAGAGGCGCAGGAGCCCCCGGGCCTGAAGCGCCCGGACGATGTCGCGGTCCGGGACGCGGTCCTCCGGCACGTCGAGGGGCAGTTCGCTCGCGGCGCACAACAGGTGGCCCGCCAGGATGTGCTCGTTTGCGAGGTCCACGGTGGCGGCCTCGTACGTCCGGGCCAGGAGGGGTTCCGGATGGCGCAGAAGGTACTGGTCAAGAATATCTTCCTGCGCAACGAAAATCCCCACGGACTCACCCCCGCGCCGCCCGGCTCGCCCGAGTTGCTGCCAGAACGCGCTCACCGACCCCGGATACCCGCACAGGACGACCGCGTCCAGGTCCCCGATGTCCACCCCGAGTTCCATGGCCGAGGTCGAGACCAGGCCCCGCAGGGTCCCGTCCTTGAACGCGCGCTCGACGCGCCGGCGCTCCTCGGGGAGGTAACCCGCGCGGTACGGGGCCACGGGCGCCTCCGTGGCGAGGCTCGCCAGGAACTCCGCGGTCCGTCGAGCCCGCGCGAAGCACAGGGTCTTGCACCCCGCCTGGACGAGGGCCAGGAAGACGTCCCGCGTCTGAAGGAGGGCGGAGCGCTCTTCCCACCGGGCCGCGTCGTACAGGATCAGATGGCGCGCCCCGGACGGTGCCCCATCGTCCGACACGACCTGGCATTCGCGCGACGTCAGGCGAGCCGCGTGTTCGGCGGGGTTGGCGATGGAGGCCGAGGCAAGGAGCACCCTCGGGGCCGCGCCGTAGGCCGCGGCGACGCGCAGCAGGCGTCGCAGCACCTGGGCCACGTGCGACCCGAACACGCCCGTGTAACGGTGGGCCTCGTCAATCACCACGAAGGACAGGTGGTGAAAGAATCGTCGCCACATCCCGTGATAGGGAAGCGTTTCGTGAATTTCGTACGGGTTGGACAGGATGACGCGCGCGGTCTGCCGGATGCGGGGGCGGCGCGCCCGGGGCGTGTCCCCATCGTACACCGCGGGCGCAAGGACGAGGCCAGTCGCCTCCTCGGCCTGGACCAGAACCTCCATCTGGTCGTTGGTCAGGGCCTTGAGGGGGTACAGGAAGAGCGCCGTGGCTTGCTCATCCCTCGCGAGGGCATCGAGCACGGGCAGCAGGAAGGCGAAGGTCTTGCCGGAGGCCGTGGGCGTGGCCACGACCACGTCTTGTCCCTGAATCACGGCCTCCAGGGTCCTGGCCTGGTGCTCGTACAGGGAGGCAATCCCCCGCGCGTCCAGGAACTCGCGGATCGCCGGGTGCAGGGACTCCGGGACCGGCACGCGCCGGCCCTCGTTCGCGGGCAGGACGTGGGCGGCCGCGATCTGACCTTTGTACCACGGGGCCGCGCGCAGGATATCATGGACCTGGGCGCCGTTCATGCGGCCTCCACCTCGACCAGCAGGCGCGCGAACAGCCGGACCATCTCGAGCACATCGTCGCGGTTGTGCGCCGCGATGGCCGCGAGCAGCCCGACTCGGCCCTCGGGGTCCGCGAGGTACTCCTGATAGAAGGCCGGGACCAGGGCCCCGGGGAGGTCGTCGTGTCGCTCCAGGCCCAGGACCTCGCGGGCGAGCGTCCCCAGGCGGCAGTCGGTCACGCGGCCTCGCCAGACCCTCCTCGCGTGCGGCAGGAGGTCGAAATGGACGGGGTCCTGCTCCAGGTCTAGCCCGTAGTAGGCGGCCCGCTGGCACAGATACGGCACATCGAAGGCACGGCCGTTGAACGTCACGAGGGCCGAGTGAGCCGCGAGGATTCGCGCGGCTTCCTGCACCAGGGCCTCCTCGGCCTCGGGTCGGGCGGCTACCAGTTGCCAGACCTCGATGCGACCGGCACGCGCCCTCGCGAATCCGCACACGATGACCGGGCTCCCCCCGAACAGTCCCAGGGTCTCAATGTCCAGGAACAAGACCTCCTCGGGGTCGAAGCAGGACACGACCCTCAACGCATGCGGGTGCCCCCGCCCGGCCCGCGCCGCCACCTCGGCCATCACGCCGGCCGCATCCCCCCGATCCACGAGGCGGCACAACCGGCGCGCGTCGGGACCGAACCGCGGGTGGTCCACGACGTGGGCCAGCGTGGCCCGGCCGTGTGCCTCGAGTCGTCTGGCGGTCGCGTCCCGTACCCCGGGCAATAGCCACAACGACCGGAGGACCGCCTGCCGCACCTGTTCACGGGACGGCCACGTCCAACCCAGAGGCTCCTCCACCTGGACCCGGAAGAGGTCGTCCCGGCCACCGACCGCCTCCCCGTGCAGGGCCTCGGCCGGCAGGTGACCCCGGTGCGCGGCCTCCCAGCGGGCGGCCAGACGCCGCGCCCCGTCCCAGTCCACCGGGGCGGCAGCCTGGATGCGGCGCGCCTCGGAGACGGGCCTCGCCACGCCCGCGTCCCGCGCGCGCAGTTCCTCCAGGCGCCTGCGCAGCAACTCTGCGATGTCGTCACGCCGATCCCGGCCCATGGACCACGCCCGCGCTTCCCAGCGCAGTGTACCGCAAGCGGGACAGGGGGGCGGGGCCTGAGCGAGACAGGAGCCTCCGCGACCGGGACCGTGACGGAGGCCGTGACCGTAACCGGGTCCGTGACCCCTTCCAGCTCCCCTGGGGACGCGAGCGCCTGC
>JBBIPO010000293.1:0-2894 GCA_037442805.1 Deltaproteobacteria bacterium | reverse complement strand
GGGGACGCGAGCGCCTGCTCGCGTAGGGCCGCGCGAGCGCCTGCTCGCGCGTGGATGCGCGGGCGCCGCCCGCGCAGGTCCGTAACCGTGTCGGAGTCCGTGTCCCTGACGGAGTCCGTCTCCGCCGCGCAGTGCCTGCCGGATTCCGGACCCCAGACCCCCAACCCCCGCGCCGCGCGCATCAACGCCGCCACGCATGGCCGAATCCCGAAAACCAGCCAACGCCCCGCACCTCAGAACCAGCCCCCGAGCCCCCAGGCCCGAACCACCCCACGTGCCGGACAGAACCTACCGGCGGCCCAACATCCGGACCCCGGTCCAGCCCCCCGCCCTCATCGAGCGCCTCCTGGCCGTCCCTGCCGTCCTGGGCCTCGCCGGCCTCGAGCGTGTCCACCTCCTCCAGAACCTCGCCCCCTTCCCACGCCTCCACCGCGTCGCCCGCCGTGTCCCCACGGTCTCGCTCCAAGGTGTCGCCCGGGCCCATATCCGACCCAATCGGGCCTGGGTCCACGGCTTCCGCGACCTCCTGCCCATCGAGGGCCTCCACCACATCCCTCGGAAACACCCGGCCCGTCACGACCCGCCCGCACCCCGCCAGAACCATAAGGGCGAGCGCCGCAAGTCCTGTCCTCATCGCCTGACCTCCTCTCGCGTCTTCGCCCTCTTCTACCCCACCTCCACGCGCGTCGCAATCCCCCGAACCGCGCGCCGGTGGCATGGCCGCGGTTGCGCCGCCTGGACCTGGATCGTCGGGTCATCGCCACCGCATTCTGGTGGCCGTGCGCGCAGGAGTTCGGTGGGGACGATTCGCGCCCCTTTCGCGCCGCGTCACTCGGTGGGTGACCCGACGCACCGATTTCGCCCACGCCCACGGCCAGGAGCCAACCGCGCAGACGCGGATGGCTTCTCGAGAGTGCGACCGCGCGCGTTCCGCGCTATCCTTGCCACCATGGAACCGACGCCGTTCCAGGTCTTCTGCGCGTACTACCTCGGGTTGGACCGGGACTTCCGCTACCGGTTCTTCCATCTGAACGCGGTGGCCGAGCACTTCGGCGTGGCCCCGGAGCGGCTGAAGGCGTTGATGAACGAGTGGCGCATCGCGCCCGAGGACACGAGGCACGTGGACTACAACCTCGCGCGGGCCCACGCGGACGCCCAGGAGGTCGCGACCCGGGGCGGTCGGGACGACGTCGTCACGTTCGCGCGGCGCACCTGGGAGGAGTTCCTCCAGGCCCGGGACGGCTACGACCCACGCCGGGACTTCGAGAACGTGGACTATGACCGCATCCTCCCCGGAGACGCGCCCAAGCCGGACGATCCTGGCGATTGACGACCTGTGCGTCACGCTCGCCTCCCCGGCCGGGCCCGTGGTCGCGCTGGACCACCTCTCGGTGGACGTCGAGCGGGGCACCTGCCTGGCCGTGATCGGGGAGTCGGGCTCCGGCAAGAGCACCTTGGCCCGGGCGTGTCTGGGGCTCCTTCCCGGACGGGGGACCGTCGTCGCGGGCCGCGTCCTGTTCGAGGGCGTGGACCTCCTGCACGCCCCCGAGTCCACCCTGCGCCGGGTGCGCGGGCGGCGGATCGGGTACGTGGGGCAGGACTCGTACGCGGCCTTCGACCCGCTGTTCACCATCGGCCATCAGGTGCGGGAGGCCTTGACCGCGCACGGGAACGATCCCGATGCTCGCGGGCGGATTGCCCGGGCCTTGGCGCAGGTCGGTCTGAAGGTTCACGTCCTGAACCTGTATCCCCACCAGGCATCCGGCGGGATGCTCCAGAGGGTGCAGATCGCGACGGCCCTGTTGCATGGTCCGTCGCTCGTCGTCGCGGACGAACCCACGTCCGCGCTGGACCCCGTGCGCAGGGCCGAGGTCGCGGCGCTGCTCGACGCGGCGCGCCGGGAGACGGGGGCCGCGATGCTGCTCGCGACCCATGACCTGGCGCTCGCCGCGCGCCTGGCGGACCGCCTCCTGGTCCTGCACCGGGGTCGAGCGGTCGAGTGCGGCGAGACGTCCCGGATCCTGGCCGCTCCCCGCGACCCCGCGACCGCGAGTCTGCTCCAGGCGGCCCGGCGCACTGCCCTCGCCGCCCAGCCCGGAGGCCCGCCATGAGCGGACTCGACATCGAGGCGAGGGGGCTGGTGCTGCCCTGCGCGTCCACCCGCGACCCCTTCGATTGGGTGGTCGAGGCCGGGTCGTGTCACGCCCTGGTCGGCGAGAGCGGGTCCGGCAAGACCACGCTCATCCGGGTCCTCGTCGGCCAGGTGGCGCCGCGCGGCGGGATCGTCCGGGTCGGCCCCTTCTCCCCCCCCGGGCAGAACCGCGAGGAGCGGCTCGCCTTTTCCCGCGCCGTGACCTTCATCCCGCAGGACGCCGTGGGGTCGCTCGACCCCATGTGGCCCGCGTGGCGGCTCGTGACGGAACCCCTGGTCATCCACGGCGTCGCCCGGGGCCGCGCGGCCCTCCGGGAACGGGCCGCGGCGCTTCTGCAAGAGGTCGGGCTCCGTCCGGAACACCTGGACCGCCGCCCGCACCAGTTGTCGGGCGGGCAGTGCCAGCGCCTGTGCATCGCCCGGGCCCTCGCCTTGTCCCCCGGGCTCGTCCTGGCCGACGAGCCCGTGTCCGCCCTGGACCCCGTGCTCCAGGCCGAGGTCCTGTCGCTCCTCGCCTGGCTTCGCGAGCGGACCGGGGCCACCCTCGTCCTCGTGTCGCATGCGCTGGGACTGGTTCAGGCCGTGGCGGGCCGCGTGACCGTGATGGCCGGGGGCCGCGCGGTCGAGACCGGTCCGGTGGCCAGGGTCCTCGGCGAGCCTCGCCACCCGGCCACGCAGGCTCTGGTCCAGGCCGAGGCCGGCCTCGGGCTGCCCTGAACCGCTTTCTGAAGGCCCGAGGTGA
>JBBIPO010000292.1:0-2901 GCA_037442805.1 Deltaproteobacteria bacterium | reverse complement strand
AAAGTCTCGCGCAGGCCCCGTTCGCTCACAAGCCCCCTCCCCGATTGGGTGACCTCCGCCCGCCCGCTATCGGTTTGCCCCACCCACCCGCCCCCCGCCCGCCCCTGGCCCAGCCATCGCTCGTACCCGGCCAGGGGTCGGACCTCGCATCGCCTGGCAAGCCGCTCCGCCTTGCGGAAGAACCCCTCGATCCCCATCTCGATGTCGGCCTCGGAAAAGGCGCAACGCCCCGCGGCCGTCACCCTCGGGTCCGCGGAGATGTTCGAGAAGACCGCCCCGCCCCCGGGCTCGCGCAGGGCCTCCGTCAGTTCGCGGGGCGACGCGAACGGCACCAGGTCCACCTGGTCCGCGAGGCCGCGGGCCTCGAGGTCCCGCGCGATATCCCGGTACGAATCAAGGGCGCCGTGGACGACGAAGCGCAGCCCGAACCCCATCTCGACGAGGACGTCCAGAAGGGAATACGCGTACATCGGGCGCGTGTCCAGGAACAGTCCGAGGTCCTCGCGGTCCCCCACGAACACGAGCCGGTGTCGCCCGGTCCTCGCGCGCAGGCGCTCCAGTCGCGCCCGGAGCGATCCGTCGTTCTCGAGGGCGGCGAGTCGCTCGAGCAGCCCCGGGTCCGCCTGCGCGACCACCGCGCGCAGCCACTCGAACGTCCCCCGGATCCCGACCGGCGACGGCGGGCGCAACAGGACGACGGGCAACCCCGAGAAGGCGAGTTGCGAGATGTCGCGCAGGGCCGACTGATTCGCCCAGGCGAACACGCGCGCCCTCGCCACGCGCGAGAAGACGTCGTACCCCACGTCCGGAAGGACCACCCCGAGCGGGTGCAGGCCCGCGCGAGCGGCCAAGTCCAGAAGGTCCCGATTCTCGCGCGGGGAGCCCCCGCCCACGATGGCGAACCCGAGCGGGTCCCGAGGCGCGCCGGCGGGCGCGACCTCGGTCAGCCGGTCCCGGATCAGGGCCGCGGTGTATCCCTGGAAGTCGTTGGTGTTCCCGACCCAGTAGAAACGGCACGGCGACGAGCGCGACAGGCGGCGCATGGCCGGGACGGGGTTGTCCCCGATCACGTTGGGCAGACACCCCGAGACGACCACGACCGACCGGCCTCCGGGCCTGGACGCGGTCGCCTCGAGGGCTCCCTCCAGGGCGTCCATCGTCCGGCCCCCCACGACATCCGCCTCCCGGAGGTCCGTCACCGCGACGTGCGCGCGCTGCCAGAACTCGCCGACCCGCGTCCCCCGGCGGGTGTGCCAGAAGGCCGAGTCCGCGGGCAGCCACGGGGGCTCGTTCTGGACGCACTCGAGCGACTCGTGCACCACGAGGGCGTCTTCCGGCCCCAGGCGGAACAGGTTGACGATGCACCGGCTCGCCGGGTACAGGAACCGGCGCCAGCGCCACTCCGCGTTCCACTGGCGGATGAACGCCTCGTGCCTGGCGCGGGCGTGCAGCGGGTCCACACCCTCCGGGAGGGAACCGGTGGCCTCCGCGCACCCCGGGGCCGCGACCGCCTGGCCGGGGCGTTCCGGCACTCGGAGCGGCGGGTCCCTTGCCAGGGCCCGTCCGACCGCGAACCCGATCAGGCGCTCCACCTGCTGCTCGGGCCGCCGCCTCTGGCCCGGCGTCCGCGTGTCCTCGAGCACGGCGAACGACAGGTCTCCTCGGTGGAATCTCTCCTTGGATGCCGGGGCCACCAGCGCGATGACCACGCGCGGCGACCCCCCGTTCCCCTCGAACCGGAACACCAGACGATGCGGGTCCGGTTGCTCGAACGCGACCACGAGGAAGGGTCCCCACCGGGTTTCGCCGGGCCTCATCTGGCGACGCAGAAAGTCGCCGAGGCCTTCGAGCGTGAAGGGCACCGGATCCTCCGGACCCGGCCCGACGCGCAGGAACACGGGGTCGTCCCGGGCGACGACCTCGGCCAGGGAGGCAGCCACCTCCCGGAGGACCTCCTCCGGGGCCTCCTCGGACCACACCACCCCCGCCAGCCCGGCGACTCGATGGGTGCGGACCCCGGAAACGTCGCCCCGCTCGGTGGGGCTCCAGCGCGCCCGGACCACGCGCCGCGACGGCCCCGTCGGGGGCGCGAGGAACACCGTGATGCCCCCATCCGGTTCCAGCAAGGGAATCCCCACCCGTCGCCATCCGGTCCGGACCCGGGCCCCGAGCCATTCGAGGAAGGCGAGCGGCTGCGCGGGTTCCCGCGTCTCCATGGCGCTCCTCGACGCGCGGTTCCTTCCAAGAATGGGCCGGTGCCCTCCCGTCGGGCCGCGTCTCGGCAAACCAGTATCCAGGCGCGCGGACGGCGGGTCAAGGACTCCACCGGCGTTCCCGGGCCAGGACTCGCGCGACCCGCGCGACCACGTCGGGGTCGGGGTGCGAGGGATGCGCCTCGACGACCCGGGCGCAGGCCTCCCTCGCGTCGAGTCCGCGGGTCCAGGCGAGGTACGCCGCCGCGACGGTCGGGGACCGGTTCAACCCGGCCGCGCAGTGCACGAGGACCGACCGTCCCCGCGCGCGCAGGGTTGCGACCAGCCTCGCCGCCTCCGGAGCCCGCTCCACGAGGTCGCGGTGCGAGAAGTCCTCGATGCCGAGGCGGTGCTCGCGCAGCCCGTGGGCCATCGCCAGACGAAAACTGACGTCGGGACGGAGCCCCACCGAACGGGCCTCATCCTCGGTCTGAAGCGTCAGGACGTCCTCCACCCCCAGTCCGCGGATCAGGGCATAGTCCTCGGGTCCGCGCGGGGCCCGCGACACCCAGAGTCCCTCCGCGACGAGGTCCGGCGCGAAATCGTCCATGGCCGGGCGCAAGCATACACCAACCTCGCGCCCGCGGGGTTCCGCCTGAGCAATCCGCGCTGTAGGCGCGGATTGCGACGCGCCCGCAGCAGGGGCCCC
>JBBIPO010000291.1:0-2908 GCA_037442805.1 Deltaproteobacteria bacterium | reverse complement strand
CAGGCCGAGGCCGGCCTCGGGCTGCCCTGAACCGCTTTCTGAAGGCCCGAGGTGATCCCCACTTGCGCAATTCCAGGTACGAAAGGTACTGTTACACGAAACGTTGACAACCCGGAACGAGGGACGCCCATGAGGACATCGCCGGTGCTGAATGGGACCTGGGTCGCGTGGCTGGCTCTGGGCCTGGCTGCGTGCGGCGGCGGGGGGACGACGGTCGCTCCGGGCGATTTGGCCGGGAGCGATGGCGAGACGACGATGGACCCCTCCCCGGACACGCCAGCGGCGGAGGACCCTGGCCCCGCGCAGGACGTGAACCTGGGCGACTGGGCCTTTCTCGACGGATACGAGGTGACACCCGGCGGCTTCCTCGCGCCCTGCGTAACGAACGAGGACTGCCTGAGCGGCTTCTGCGTGGAGGGCCCGCAGGGGCCGCTGTGCACGAAGTCCTGCCTGGTCCCCGGGGACTGTCCCCCGGACTTCGTCTGCATCGGCGTCGTGAACACCTACCCGGACATCGTGTTCATCTGCCTGCCGAAGTTCGGGCGCGTCTGCGCGCCGTGCACGACGGATTCCCAGTGCGCGGGCGGGCAGTGCGTCTCGCTGCCGGACGGGCGCGCCTGTTCCGTGCCCTGCCAGGGGGACGAGGACTGCGCGGACCCGTACCGATGCCGTGCCCTGGGCGAGGGCGAGGACCGGTACTGCCTGCCGCCGAGCGGGACCTGCGCGTGTCGCCCCGCCGACGAGGGCGTCAAGCGCTTCTGCGAGGTGACCAACGAGGTGGGGACCTGCTTCGGGTACGAAACGTGCGACCCGAGCGTGGGGTTCGTGGGGTGCGATGCCCGGACCCCCGCGCCCGAGGACTGCAACGGGATGGACGACGACTGCGACGGCGTGCCGGACGACGGCCTGCCCGAGGGCGAGCCCTGCGAGGTCTCGAACGAGTCCGGGACCTGCCACGGGACCCGCGTGTGCCTGGGGCCGAAGGGGTGGTCGTGCACGGCGGCCACGCCGGGCCCGGAGGCGTGCGATGGCCTCGACAACGATTGCGACGGCACGACCGACGAGGACTTCAAGGTGGGCGGCCTGTACGCGAGCCTCGAGCATTGCGGCGCCTGCTTCAAGTCGTGCCTGGGCATCTTCCCGCACGCGGAGGTCGGGTGCGATACCTCCCTGGAGGTCCCCCGGTGCGTCGTCGTGTCCTGCGAGCCGGGCTACATCAAACTAAACGACTACCAGTGCATCCCGGCGGCCTCGACCCTCTGCCAGTCCTGCGTGGGCGACGCGGATTGCCTGGTCCCGGACGCGCGCTGCCTGACCCTGGAGGACGGCACGTATTGCGGCCAGCCCTGCTCGTCCCCCGCGGATTGCCCGGACGGCTACGAGTGCAAGACGTTTCCCGGCGGTCCGGACCAGTGCGTCCCCCACAGCGGGACCTGCCAGTGCACCGGCGAGAATCCGGACCTGTCCAGGGCCTGCCAGGTCACGTGGTCCGACCCCGAAGACCCCTCGGTGCCCGTCTATACCTGCCACGGCATCCAGCGGTGCCTCGAGGATGGCTGGGGGCCCTGCGAACTCCCGGCCGAGGACTGCGACGGCCAGGACCAGGACTGTGACGGCCTGACGGACGAGGGCTTCGTGGACCCCGTGACCGGCAAGTACGCCGGGGACGAGAACTGCGGGGTCTGCGGCAATAACTGCAAGGCCATGCCGATACCGCACGGGTCCGGCCGGTGCGACGCGACCAAGACGGTCCCCGACTGCGTGGTGACCTGTGACGAGGGGTTCTTCGACGTGGACGGAAACCCCGCGAACGGGTGCGAGTGCCAGTATCTGGGACCGACCGACTTCCCGGGCGACACCCCGGGGGGGTGCACGGTGGGGGATTGTTCGGACGCGAACTGCGACGGCATGGACGGCGAGGTCGGCGGGGGGGTCTTCGTGGCGAAGTACGGGTCCGACGCGAACCCCGGCACCCTGGAGGCCCCGGTCCTGACGATCCAGGCCGGGATTGACCGGGCGCTTGCATCCGGTAAACGCGATGTCTATGTCGCAACTGGTGTGTATACTGACCCTGTCGTTCTCAAGCCTGGCGTATCAGTATACGGAGGCTACTCCGCTGATTTCGGTGTGCGCGAACCCCTGGCATACGAGACGGTGGTCCTCGGAGGTCCGACATCTCCAACGGTTCGTGGGGCTGTGCAGGCTATGGACATTCGCGGGCAGTCCCCGGAAACCACGACGCTTGCGGGCTTCATCATCTATGCGTACAACAATCGCGAACCCGGCGGGAACAGCATCGGCGTGTTCGTGCGCGACTGCGACCAGTCCCTGCGCCTGTGGGACCTGCGCGTGGTCGGGGGCGACGGCGGGAACGGGACGCCGGGCGCGCCGGGGAGCGCCGGCCAGGACGGGACTGCGGGCACGCCGGGGCTCCCGGCCTACGACATCGGGCAGAACAACTGCACGTCCGCGAAGGAGAATCCGGGTGGAACCGGGGGCATCAATACGTGCGGAGGGGTGAACACGAGCGGCGGCGACGGCGGGCGTGCCATCTGTCCCGACTACGACGAGGGAGGGGCCTGCAACTTCAATCAGATCCGCAAGCCCGCGGAAAACGGCAAACCCGGTCAGAACAATGCGCCCGGGGACGGCGCGGGCGGGCTCGCGGGGCTCGATGCCCTGATCAATCCCTCGTGCAGCCTCTTCGGGTCCTGCGGATTGTGCACGGTCCCGGATGGCTCGATGCAGGGGGCGAACGGGACCGCGGGGACACCGGGGGCGACGGGTCCAGCCGGGCTCCCGTGCGTCGCGTCCTCGGGGAGCGTGGTGGGGGACACGTGGGTCCCCGGGGTGGGAGGCGACGGCGGGAGCGGCGACGGCGCAGTAGGCGCCGGCGCGACGCCGTCGG
>JBBIPO010000290.1:2643-2927 GCA_037442805.1 Deltaproteobacteria bacterium | reverse complement strand
GAGGTCCGGGGCCAGACTGACCGCGAGGTAGAAGAGGTGGCTCGCGAACAGGACCCAGGGGGAACGGTGCCGGTTCCGGAACCACTGGATGGCGAAGATGCACCCGACCAGGGCGAGGCAGACGTGAACGTAGCGGGCGGGCGTCAAGGAATCGGCGAAGGCGAGGAGTCCCAGGGGGAACGTCCGGTACAGGCGGGTGCTCGCGCACCGCTCACCGGTCGCCACCTCCAAGAACGAGGCATCCCGGGCCGTGCCCTGGACGAGGTCCAAGAAGTCTTAGACGA
>JBBIPO010000290.1:0-2628 GCA_037442805.1 Deltaproteobacteria bacterium | reverse complement strand
TATTTCAGTTGATAGTTGAAGACGCCGTAGGTCGAATACAGGACGTAGAACAGGCCACAGAAGACGACGAACAGGGCGAGCGACAGGAGGGGTCGAGGGGGATGGCCCGGGGACTCTCGAAAATCCTCGCGGACCGCAGCGCAGGCCTGCATGGCCCATCCGAGCAGGCGGTCCCGGACTGGCCGCACGAACACGACCAGGTGCAGCACGGCCATCGCGGCCACGCCGGCCGCGAAGAGACGCCCATCGAAGCCGTCCGCGCGCCACCAGCCGTTCCAGACCTCTCCGCCGACCAGGAGCGCGGTCAGGGACGGCGGCAGGAGCCGAAAGGATCGGACGAGCCACGCCCTCCGGCGGCGCAGGCAGGCGGGCCAGACCCACGACAGGGACAGGACAGCATAGGGGACCAACAGGAGGACGACCGCGGGTCCGGTGCTCATGGCCGCGCCCCCGACCGGAGTGCCTCGGGGTCGATCGGGAGGCGTCTGACCCGGAGGCCCGAGGCCGCGAAGACCGCGTTGGTGACCGCGGGGGCGACCGAGGGGAGCCCCGGCTCTCCCGCGCCCCCGACCGGCTCCCGGGAGGCGACCACGTGGACCTCGATCTCCGGGACCTCGGACATCCGCAGGATGCGGTACGTGTCGAAGTTCGTGGTCGTGACCGCCCCGCCCGCGAACCGGACCTTCTCGTGGAGGACGGTGCTCAGGGCCATGACGATGCAGCCCTCCATCTGGGCCGCGACTGCATCGGGATGGACCGCGAGCCCGCAGTCCATCACCGCGACGACCCGGTGGACAGTGAGGACCCCCCGATCGCGGTCCACCGACACCTCGGCCACGTGGACCGCGTGGCTGCCGCACGACGACCAGCGGGCGATGCCGAGCGCCTGGCCCCGCCGGGGCGGGCGACCCCAGCCAGCCCGTTCCGCCGCGACCTCGAGGACCCGTCGCTCCCGCGGGCGATCCCGCAGGAGCCCGAGCCGGAACTCCAGCGGGTCCTTTCCGGCGGCTCGAGCCAGTTCGTCCACGAACGATTCGATGACGAACCCGTTCTGGTTGTGACCGGGGGAGCGCCACAGGCCGACCGGGACGGGGAGGTCGGACGCGGCGAACTCGACGTGGACCGACGGGACCTCGTACGGGAAGGGGTCGAGTCCCTCGACGCCGAAGTGGTCCATCCCGAGGCGCAGGAAAGCGGCGGCGCGCTCGATGGCGGCCGGGGCGATGCCGTTCTCGCGCCACACGGGCAGGATCCGCGCCGCGATGGACGGGGCCGCGATCCGGTGCCACCAGGCCGTGACGCGCCCCTCGGGGTCGAGACCAGCGCGGACCCAGGATGCGCTCGCGGGACGGAAGAGGTCGTGGGCCAGGTCCTCCTCGCGGGACCACACGAGTTTCACGGGCCGTCCCACGGCCTTCGACACCAGGACCGCTTCGCGCAGGAAATCCGTGTCGTTGTATCGGCCGAAGGCGCCCGCGCAGTACGGGACGTGGACGTGGACCCGGTCGGGCGGCAACCCGGTCTCGCGCGAGGCCACGGCCCTCGCCCCGGTCTGGGCCTGGGTCGGACCCCACACGTCGCAGCGGTCTTTCTGGACGTGGACCACGCAGGCCATGGGCTCCATGGAGGCGTGGGACAGGAACGGGAGGTGGTAGCGAGCCTCGATCACGCGGGTGGATCTCGCGAGGGCCTCCCGCACCGGCGCGTCGTCCCGTTCGGAAGCCCCGGAGCGCTCCAGCCGGGCGTGGAGCGACGCGTCCATGGCCGTGTCATCGAGGTCCGGGTCGGAACCGGGGCTCCAGCGGACGCGGAGGGCCTCGCGCCCCTTCCACGTCGCCCCGATGGAGTCCCCGCACACAGCGACGCCCCGGTCCAGCGGGACAACCGCGACGACGCCCGGGACGGAGGCGGCCCCACCGAGGTCCATCTCCTCGATGACGGCACCCAGGCGGGGCGGACGCGCGATGCTCGCGAAGACCATCCCGGGGACCACGGTGTCCATCCCGTACCGCGCGCGGCCCAGGACCTTGTCGGGGATATCGAGGCGGGGAAGGGACCGTCCCAGCAGGCGCCGGCGCTCTGCCGGCTTCAAGGGAGCGTCCCGTGGGACGCGCTCGCGACCCGCCCGGGGCGCGAGCGCGCCATACGTCATCGAGCGCCCCGGCTTCCCAAGGAGGCCCCGACCCTCCGAGGTCGCGCCATCCGCGGGGGGGACCCGCCAGGTCCTGGCCGCGGCCGCGACCAGCATGGCTCGTGCGATGGCCCCGGCCCGGCGCATCTGCTCGAAGCGCGTGCGCATGGACTGGCTGCCCCCCGTGAACTGCAACCGGGAGACCGGCTCCACGTAGGGGTCGGTGGGGGGGGCCTGGACGAAGCGCACGCGGCTCCAGTCCGCATCCATCTCGTCGGCCACCACCATCGGGAGACCCGTGGAGATGCCCTGTCCCATCTCGGACTGGGCCACGACCACAGTTACGGTCTCGTCCGGGGCGACGCGCACCCGTGCCGAGGGCTCGAAATCCGCTGCGGGGGCCGGGGCGGCCCGGACCACGCGCACCCGAAATGGAGACAGGGCCACGGCCAGGGTCAGACCCGCACCCCCCAGGACCTGGACCAGGAACTCGCGAC
>JBBIPO010000289.1:0-2945 GCA_037442805.1 Deltaproteobacteria bacterium | reverse complement strand
GGCCACCCCGAACCCGTCGCCGTGGCCATCCTGATAGATGACGTCGCACCCCTGGGCCCCGTCCTCGTCCACTTGCCCGTCGCAATCGTCGTCGCGGCCATCGCAGGCTTCCGGAGCGTCCCCGCCGTCCTCATCCGTCTGGCCATCGCAGTCGTTGTCGCGGCCATCGCACGCTTCCGCCGCGCCCGGGTGGATCGCGGGGTCGGCATCGTCGCAGTCCGCGTTGTTCGCCGCGGCGTACTCCCCTCCCGGGACGCACAGACACTTCCCCGGGTCTTCCCCGAATCCGTCCCCGTCCCCGTCGAGGAAGTAGAAGGCGCACCCGTGCGCCCCTTCCTCGTCCACGTCGCCGTCGCAGTCATTGTCCGCCTGGTCGCAGACCTCCGGGGCCGCCGCGGTTGCGCTGCACGCGGACAGCCCGCCCTCCGCGCATCGCCGCTCCCCGAGGCACGCCCCGGAACCTTCCCCCTGCCAGCACACGGTCGAGGCCCCTTCCAGCACGGCCAGGGCCGAGCAGACACACTCTCCCTCCGCGAGGCGACACGCCCGGTCCAGCCCGGGCACGCCCTCCACGCCCTCGCACACGTACCCCTCCGGACAGGCCACGATGTCGTTGCACCGCGTCCCGCAAAACCGCCCCCCCGGACCGTAGTCCAGGCAGACCGCCTCGGTCCACGAGGCGCAATCCCCGTCTGTGCGACACGGACGGCACAACTTCGGGTGGAGGGGCAGGCAGTACCACTGGGCCCCATGCAGCAGCGAGACCACCTTCTGGAGCGTCCAGCCGGGGATTCGGCACCAGTCCCTCGCGGTCAGGAGGCACGACACGTCCCCGGGGTCGCAGGTCGCGGTACAGCGGCGGCCTTCGTCGGTCCAGACGCAGAACCCCCCCAGGCAGTCCAGGTTCGTCCCGCAAGGGCATCCGATTCCGGCGGGTGGTGCGCAGTCCTCCACCACGCTTCCACCCTCCTCCCGCGTCTCCTGCGCCGCCTCGTCTTCCTCGGGGACGTCAACGGCGTCTCGCGGGACCTCCTCGACCTGCAAGCGGTCTGCCTCGGCGCCTGCATCCCACGTCCAGGACTCCCCCCGCCCGTCCTGGTCCAGGCCCCCCGTGTCCGCCCCCCCGCCCGTCGCACCCCGGTCGCACCCCGCCACCAGGACCATCGCGACCCACAACGCCCTTCTTCGCGCGAAGACCACTGCGTTTTCCTCCCGCCAACGATTTTAGCAGGCCCCGCGGCGAGCGTGCATGCTGCGGTTACCGGGTCGGTGCTACGGTCGGCTCGGAAAGGCGAAACGGTGGAACGCGGGCCTACTTCGACGTCATCATCTCGACCTCGTCGCACGTCTTGCGAACGCTCTGCACGGACTTCGCGAAGGCGGCCTTCTCGTCGTCCGTCAGGTCGAGTTCGATGACCTTCTCGATCCCGTTCTTCCCGAGGATGCAGGGCACCCCCATGAACAGGCCCTTCACCCCGTATTCGCCGTCCAGGTACGCGCAGACCGGGATGATCTTGCGCTTGTCGTAGAGGATCGCCTCGGCCATCTCGAGCGCGGCCCACGCCGGCGACACGAACGCCGACCCGAAGCCGAGCAACCCAACGACCTCGCCGCCCGCCTTGCGCGTGCGCGCCTCGATCTTCTGAAGCGTCTCGGCGTCCAGGAACTTCGACACCGGGATGCCCGCGACCTGGCACGACGACCGCACAGGGACCATGTCGTCTCCATGGCCGCCCAGGACCATCGCGGTCACGTTCTCGACCGACACGTTCGCGGCCTCGGCCACGAAGTAGCGGTACCGGCTCGAGTCCAGCTGCCCTGCCATGCCCATGATCCGGTTCTTCGGCGGCTTCAGCAGTTTATTCAGAAGATAGACAATCGCATCCAGCGGATTCGCGATCGAGATGATCGTCGCGTTCGGGCATTGCTCCTGGATGCCCGCCGCGACCTGCTTCGTGACGTTCAGGTTGATGGCGAGCAGTTCCTCGCGCGTGGGGTAGGTCCCGTCCGGACGCGCCTTGCGCGGGACCCCGGCCGTGTTGATGACCAGCTCGGCGCCCCGGAGTGCCGAGTAGTCCTTGCTCCCGACCAGCCGGATGTCCCGTCCGACCGTGGGCAGGCCCTCCGCGATGTCCAGGCACTTGCCGATCGCGACCGACTGCTTCGCCGTGACCGCCTGGCGCTCCGGCGGGTCGTTCGGGTTGGGAATGGGGGCGGGGTCGCACAGCCCCACCTCCCGGGCGAGCCGGCGGTTCACGATCTCCTCGACCAGCACCCCGCCGATGTAGCCCCCGCCGATGATCCCGATCTTGTTCAACATCTCAAGGCCCTCCTCGTGTTTTGGGGGATGCCCCCCTTCGATGCCAACGTCGGCTGCTTCCTAGAACAGGGACACCCCCCCGTCAAGTCGAAACAGGCGCGCGGTGCGGATCGGTCAGGAAACGGAAAGAGCGCCCCGGCGCTACTCGCCGCCTTCCTGGGCCCCCTCTTCCTCGAGTTCCGCGATGGTTTCGCGCACGCCCTGGGCCTCGTTCTCGAGTTCCTTCAGGTACCCCTTCAGGGCCTCGAGGAGTTCCCGGTTCGACACGAATCGCCGCCGGAACCCGAACGGCCCGGCCTCCGGCGGGCCGAAGCCGACCCCCCGGCCCCAGCAGTCCGGCCCGCAATGATGGTGATGCGGGTCGCGATGCCCGTCCGGTCCGCGGTCGCGCGGACCCCAGCGACGGTCGTCGTGCCCCCAATGAGGTCCCCAGTCCCGATGATGGTCATGACAGCACATGGCGCTCCTCCAGTTCGTCTCGACGCCCTGCCCGCGGCGATGTCGCCCGCGGCGGCTACCGTACAGAGCATGCCATGACTGACCTCGGGCGTCAAAGGGTCCCGTCTAGTCGGCAGGCCTGGTCGGTATGTCCGTTGGAATCGTTCGCGGCGGTTTCTCGGCGGTT
>JBBIPO010000288.1:335-3019 GCA_037442805.1 Deltaproteobacteria bacterium | reverse complement strand
TTGAATTCGCCCACGCCCACGCCTACGCCCACGCCCACGGTGGGGAAGGTCCACCGATCACTCGCGATCAGTCGTCCAGCAGTCGGACGACGAGGCCGCTACGGAGTTTGGGCTCGAACCACGTGGACTTGGGGGGCATCACCTCGCCAGCGTCGGCCACGGCAAGCAACTGGTCGAGGGACGTCGGATACAGAGCGAAGGCGACGGCCCAACCCTCGCGGCAACGGCGTTCCAGTTCCTGGGTGCCCCGGATCCCGCCCACGAAGTCAATCCGCTTGTCGGTGCGCGGGTCACGGATTCCCAGGATCGGGTCCAGCAGGTGGTCCTGCAACAGGGAGACGTCGAGCGACTTCACGGGGTCGTTTACCGGGACGAGGTCAGGGCGAATCGCGAGCGCGTACCAGCGGCCGTCCAGGAACATGCGGAAGGTTCCGGGCCGCTCGGGGCGGGGAGAGCACGCCGGGGTGACCGCAAACCGTTCGGATAGTCTGCTAACGAATGTTTCGGCGTCGAGGCCGCCGAGGTCCCGGACGACGCGGTTGTAGTCGAGGATGCGCAACTGGTCGTGGGGGAACACGACCGCCATGAAGGACTCGTAGGGCTCGTCCCCGCGACGGGCCGGGTTGCGGGCACGCGCGGCCTGGCCGTGACGGATCGCGGCGGCCGTACGGTGATGGCCGTCCGCGATATAGAGGGCCGGGACCCGGGCGAACAGACTCCGTAACTCCCCGATTTCCCGGGCGTTGTCCACGACCCAGACCGTGTGCCCGAATCCGTCGTCCGTGACGATGTCGCAGGCGGGGGGGCGGGCACGGATGCGGTCCACGACGGTGTCGATCGCGGGTTGCGCACGATACGTCAGAAACACGGGCTCCGCGTTGGCGTTGGTCTCGGTGACGTGGCGGGTGCGGTCGTCCTCCTTGTCCTTGCGCGTGTGCTCGTGGCGCTTGATGAGGCCGGCCTCGTACTCGCGGACCGAGCAGGCACCCACGACCCCAACCTGGACGTGCTCTCCCATCCGTTGTTGGTACAGGTAAAGGCAGGGAGTCGGGTCGCGGATCAGGACGCCGTCCTGGATCATCCTCGTCAGGTTCTCGCGCCCTCTGGCGTACACGCGGTCGTCGTACAGGGACACCGTGGGGTCGAGGTCGATCTCGGGCTTGCCCACGTGGAGGAACGAGTACGGGTTTCCCCGAGCCATCTCGCGCGCCTCGTCCGAGGAGATCACGTCGTACGGTGGGCTCGCGATGCGCGCGGCGAGGTCCGGACGGGGCCGGAAGCCGCGGAAGGGTTTCAGTTCGGCCATGGTCGTTGCTCCAGTGCAAGGGCCATGCTCCAGGTCGGCCCCGTGCCGGCCCGGAGGTCCATCTCGCGAGCAAGACTAGCCGATGGTGGCGTTGGGGCCAAGATGACTTGAATCACCCCGAGTTCCGCGATAGAAGGAAGCCCGTCTTGGTGAAGGACCATTTCACGGAGGTTGGACCATGCCGATGGTATCGCTTCGACAACTGCTGGACCACGCGGCCGAGAACGGGTACGGCGTGGGGGCGTTCAACGTCAACAACATGGAGCAGATCCAGGCCATCATGGAAGCGGCCAGGGAAACGGAATCCCCGGTCATCGTCCAGGCGAGCCGGGGGGCGAGGAAGTACTCGAACGACCGCTTCCTGTACCACCTGATGCTCGCGGCGGTGGAACTGTATCCCGAGATCCCCGTGTGCCTGCACCAGGACCACGGGAACTCGCCCGAGACCTGCGCGAGCGCGATGGAACTGGGCTTCACGTCGGTGATGATGGACGGGTCCCTGCTCGCGGACGGCAAGACCCCGGCGAACTTCGACTACAACGTGCGGGTGACCCGGGCCGTGGTCGAGGCCGCGCACCCGAGGGGGGTGAGCGTGGAAGGGGAAATTGGGTGCCTGGGCCGGCTGACCACGGGGACCGGAGACCAGGAGGACGGCCACGGGGCGACCGGGACGTTGAGCCGCGAGCAGATGCTGACCGACCCGGACCAGGCCGCGGAGTTCGTGCGCCTGACCGGGGTGGATGCCCTGGCCGTAGCGATCGGCACGAGCCACGGGGCCTACAAGTTCGACCGGCCGCCCACGGGCGAGGTCCTGGCCATGGACCGCATCATCGAGATCCATCGGAAGTTGCCGAACACGCACCTGGTGATGCACGGGTCGTCGTCGGTGCCCCAGGAACTCCAGGACGTCATCAACCGCTACGGTGGTCGTATCAAGCAGACGTACGGGGTGCCCATCGCGGAGATCCAGAAAGGCATCCAGCACGGCGTGCGCAAGATCAACGTGGACACGGACAACCGCCTGGCGATCACGGGCGCGATCCGCAAGGTCTTCGCCGAATCACCCGAGAAGTTCGATCCGCGGGATTACCTGGGACCAGCGCGGGAGGCCATGAAGAAGGTCGTGGCCGAGCGCATGGTCCAGTTCGGGCAGGCGGGGTGGGCGTCGAAGATCCGGGCGAAGTCGCTTGACGAGATGGCGGCGCTGTATCGGTGACCGGGGGTGTTCGATGAGGGGAATCTGCTGGCTAGTCGGGATGGTCGCCGTGGCGTGCGGCGGGGGCGGGGGAGGCGTGTCCGGGGGTGACTCCGGCGGCGGAGACCCGGGGGGGGTGGACCGGCCCGTCGCGCACGACGCGAACGCGCCGGATGATGGGAC
>JBBIPO010000288.1:0-325 GCA_037442805.1 Deltaproteobacteria bacterium | reverse complement strand
CGGCCGCGCCCCGTGAGCCAGCCCGGCCGCGGTGCGCTCTGCGGGGGGCGCGCCTGGACGCCGGGGGCGGGGGGAAATGCCTGCGATGCCCCGAGAACGCGACCTGCAACACGACCTCGTGGGTCTGCGAGTGCCAGGGTGGATGGTGCGGGGACTATTCGTGTTGCAGGAAAGGGGAGCAATGCGGGTCCGGGGGCGAGTGCCTTCCGTGCACCCCGGACTGCACCGGGAAGGAGTGCGGAGGCGACGGGTGCGGGGGGTCGTGCGGGCCATGCGCCACCGGGAAGACCTGCGAACACGGCACCTGCCAGCCCCAGACCAAGCC
>JBBIPO010000287.1:0-3053 GCA_037442805.1 Deltaproteobacteria bacterium | reverse complement strand
AACTCCCCTCCACCGTCCTCGGCGAGTCTCGACACGAGGTCGAGAAACCCTCCGAGGCTGCGGAAGACCCCGCCCAGGCCGGTCCCCACCGCGCCCGGGTCGTCCGCCTCGCGCCGCTTCTTTATCCCGGGTTCCTCCTTGCGGTCCCTGACGAAACCGCCGTGTCCGACCGCCGTTCTCGGCGGGTGCGACCCGCGGTCGCATGGCGTGATCGTCGAGGGAGGTCGAGCAAGCCTCGTGCCGAACCGTCGGCCAGACGATGCGTCGTGCGGACGGGCGCATCCGGACAGGCGGCGCGGCCAGGGTCTCCCGTCCGGCCCTGGTCCCTCCCCGAGATCAGGTCCGCCCATCGGGCATCACGGCCCGGCGTCAATCGCCGCCGGCGGGGCGTCCGTCGGGTGGCGGTGGGTCCGTGCGCATCGAGGGAGCGAATTCCCGGGATCACGTTCCCCTGCTCGGGGGCCGAATTCCGAGCCGACCCCCTTCACCCGGTCCCACCGGTCAACCAAGGGGCATGGCCCGCGTTCCTCATTCGGCTCCGCCCGAGAGGCCCGTCGCGCCGTCCCCGGCCTGGATGACCACTCGGTCGTCGTCGGTCTGCCAGTCCGACCAGCGCTCGTTGATCCGTTCGGTCAGATCGGCCTCGCGCTCGGACCACCACCGCGCGGCTCGCTCGTTCAGTTCCACCCGGCGGCCGTCCGCGAACCAGCCCGAGACATCCTTCCACTTCTCGGTCCCCGGACAGGCCGACAGCAGCGCGAACCTCGCCTTGACGAGCCCGAACCTGGGGGCCACGACGATCGGGTAGATCCGACCTCCCTCCGCGTGGACCTCGATGAACCCCACGCCCTCGTTCGTCACCGCGAAGACGTGCCGGCCGGGGGCGACGCGACGGACCACGTGGGTGTTCGCGGTCAGCACTGCGAAGAACTCGATCCGGCCGTCCTCGGACCGTTCGAACAGGTGGGCGACCACGGCCCCGCCGATCAGCCCGGAACGCAGGAACAGCACCACGGCCTCGTCCGGGCCGGGCGACCCGACCTCCCCGCCCGGCTCGGGCGCGTACCGCAGCATCTCGCTCGTGGACGTGCATCCGGCTGCCACGGCCGTCATGACCATGGCAAGCGTCGCGATGTCCCTCACGGTTCCTCCTCCTCGAAGCCCTCGGCCATTTTATCCAATCCGGCGTTCCGCTTGCGTTCCTTGGCGACAGCGGGTTGCGGCGGGCCGCCAGTCGCTCCCCCCGAACACTCCTGCGAACGGAAACGAACATCGTCCCCCGCGCCCACGGTCCGCCTTCGCCGGAGCCGCTCCCTGGTCTTTGCGGGCCGCGATTTCCCGAGGACCAGGGGCGACGTGCGAGACGTGAGGCACGATGCTCCACCCTTTGTCCAGGGGGCCTGGCGCAGGTTTCTTGCAAATTTTCGGTCAAATCGTAAATTTGCAAGGGTCTTCCGGCGGAGGGCCGATGCGGTACCTGCCTCGCGCGATCGAACCTGTCTTCAGGCGCGCGGCCTCCGCGTTTCCCGTGGTGGTGCTGACCGGACCGCGGCAGTGCGGCAAGACCACGACAGCGCGGAGGTTGTTCGGCGCGACCCACGACTACGTCGCCCTGGACCTGCCGGACGTGCGCGAGCGAGTCCTTTCCGACCCGCGTTTCTTTCTCGAGCGGCACCGGGGACCCCTGCTGCTCGACGAGGTCCAGGCCGCACCCGGGCTCCTGCCGTATCTGCGCGAGGAGGTGGACCGGGACCGTGGGGTGAAAGGGCGATTCATCCTGACCGGTTCGCAGCACTTCGGGCTGATGGCCGGGGTCACAGAGTCGCTGGCTGGCCGCGTGGCCGTGCTCACGTTGCATCCCATGACCCTCGCGGAGCGTCTGGGAGCGGGGCGGGCCTGCCGCATTCCCCTCGACGACTCGCAGACGGGGGAACACCTCTCTCTCGACCGTCTGGCGCGGATGGTCCTGGCTGGCGGGTACCCGGAGGTCGCGTCCGGGGACCACCCGGAACCTCGGCTCTGGCACGCGGGATACCTCCAGACCTACCTCGAGCGCGACGTGAGGCAGGTCCGCTCGGTGGGTCGCCTGATGGATTTCCAGCGGCTGATGACCCTGCTCGCCCAGAACGCCGGACGCCTGCTGAACCTGTCCGAGGCCGCGCGCGACCTGGGGATCGCGGTCTCGACGGTGCGCGAGTGGGTCTCCATCCTCGAGGCGTCTTGCCAGGTCGCGCTCGTGCGACCCTGGTTCGCCAACGTCCGGAAGCGACTCGTCAAGACGCCGAAGGTCTATTTCCTGGATACGGGCACCCTGTGCTACCTGCGCGGCATCACTTCCCCGGAGCAGGCTTTGTCCGGGATCGAGGGCGGGGTCCTGCTCGAAAACGCGGTGTTCTGCGAGATCGTCCGGGGATTCTGGTCCCGTGGCGAGGCGCCGGCCGTGAAGTTCTTCCGCACGTCGGACGGAACCGAAGTGGATTTCCTGGTCACGGCAGGCCGGCGCGTGTGGCCGGTCGAGGTCAAGCTCTCGGCCACGCTATCCCGGAACATGGCCCGCGGCATCGAGAAGTTTCGGGAGATCACGCGGTCGAACCCGCTGCCGGGCTGCGTGATCACAACGGGCCGCGAGGTCGTCCCGCTGACGCGGTCGGTCACGGCGTTTCCGTTCTCGGCCCTGTCGTGGGACTGATGGGACCCCCCGACCACGGCCACCGACACGGTCACTATCACGGAGAGGAGATCAGAAACAGGAAACCGGAAATGGGAAACGGGAAATGGGGGAGGCGGGACGGAGCCACGCAACCGGGGAGGCGCGCGCAGCGCGCCTGGAGCCGCGAACGCGAAGCGTCGGCGAAGCCAAGTCCACTTCGCGGCGGCTGCGCGGCCTCCAGGCCGCGCCATCCGGGGCCCGGCGTCCGGCGTCCGGGGTCCGGCATCCGGGGTCCAAGGTCGGGTAGGAGACTCCGTGGCGGTCACCGACACGGTCACCGTCCACCGCCACGGTCCTGCGCGGGCGGCGCCCGCGCACCCACGCGCGAGCGGGCGCTCGCGCG
>JBBIPO010000286.1:0-3062 GCA_037442805.1 Deltaproteobacteria bacterium | reverse complement strand
CGGTCACGGACTCGGTCACAGACATGCTACGCGTGTGGTACGCTCCTTCCGTGCGCGGGCGGACCTCATGGGTCGGGGCGGTGCTTGGGGCGTGTCTTGCGGTCCCGCGGGCGTGGGCCGGGACCGAGCGCCCCTGCCTCCCCCTGCCGGACGACTACCGCGTGTCCCTGGCGGTGCGCGAGGGGTCCGCAGTCTCGCTCGTGGAGGCGCTGGCATGCCTGATGGGGATTGCGGCCGTGCGTCCGCCCGGGACGGCGGACCGACCCCTGACCGTCACGACCACGTCGCCGGTTCGCCTCGCCCTGGCCGTGATCGAGGTGGACCGGGCCGCTTCCCGCGCGGGCCTGCGCCTGAAACGCGATCGCAAGGTCCTGCGAATCACGTGCGTCCGCGCGAAGTCGTGCGGCCATTCCCCGTCCACCGGAAGGCCGGTGCGCGTGGTCCTGCGCGCCCCGGAGCGGCTCGCGGTCCTCACGACCGACGCGGAAGCGCCGTCACGCGCCGTGCTCGAGGACCCCGCGGCGGTCCGGCGGATCGCGCCCGACTACCATCGCCTGTCCGAGGACGTGCGGGCCCTGGCGCGACTGGACCCGATGGCGTTCGTGTCCGAGGGCGCGGCCTGGCCGAATCTGCTGGGCTTTCCCGAACCCGGGTTCTTCATCACCTGGCTGCGGCCGGGCGGGTTCTTTGAGCGGCTGGGGCTGCGCGTGGGGGACCTCGTGACCGAGGTGAACGGGTACCACCTGCGCTCGATCGCGGACGCCTTCGCTGCGTACGGGGCGCTCCAGGAGGCCCGGCTCCTCGTCGTCCGGCTGCGGCGTGGGGCCGAGTCACGCGTGATGCTCGTGGAGTTCGAGACCCTGGGAGGCGAATGGGAAGGACAGAACCTGGGAAATGGGAAACCGGAGATGGGAAACGGGAAATGAGAAATGGAAGAGGCGGCAGTGCGCGCAGAGCGTCTGGAACCGCGAACGCGACGCGTCGGCGAAGCCAGGTCCAGTTCGCGGCGGCGGCTCCCGGGATCCGGGGTCCGGGATCCGGCAGAGGCTCTGCGGCGGACACGGTCACGGCGACGGTCACGGCCACGGTCACGGACTCTGTCACGGTCACGGTCTGGCGCGGGCGGCGCTCGCGTCCCCACGGGAACCCTTTCGGAGGACTTGGCGATGGCCCGGGTGATCCTGGCGGGATTCAACGTGGACACGACAGTTCTGGAGGACTTGCGGGCGGGGCGGAGGGACGCGCCGGCCACGCCCGAGACGCTGTCCGCCGCGTACGCCCGCATCTCGCGCGACCCGAGGCCCGTGGACGAGTTGCGGGCCGCGGCCCGGGCCGACGTGGGCCGGGCGCGTGCCTCGAACCAGCGCATCGTGTTCGAGTTCGGGCACCACTCCGTGGCCGAGCACGCGGTGTTCAACTTCGACCTGATCGGGGTGTCCCGCCTGGTGGTCGAGGCGGTGGAGGCCCGGCGCCTCGCCTCTTACACCGAGAAATCGCAGCGCTACATCCGGCTCGGCGAGGACTTCGTCGTGCCCGAGGAGGTCCGGGACGCCGGCCGCGCGGAGGCGTTCCGGGCCTACGTGGACCGGTGCTTCGACCGATACGCCGCCGCGGCGCGCGCCCTCGAGGCCACGGGTCGAGACGCACGGCTCGCGGGGGAGGACGCCCGCTACCTGCTGCCGCTCGCAACGACCGCGCAACTCGGGATGACGGTCAACGCGCGGACGCTCGAGTATCTGGTCCGCTGTCTGGCCGCGCATCCTTTGGCCGAGGCTCGCGCCGTGGGTCGAGACCTCCTGGCGGCGGCGAGCGAGGTAGCCCCGTCGCTTCTCCTGTTCGTGGACCCGGGTCCGTCCCAGCGCGGGCGCGAGCGCGAGGTGCGAAAGGCCGCGCGCACCCTGGGGTTGCACGATTCGCGAGCCCCCACCGTTCGCCGCGAGGGGCCGGACGTGCGCCTGCTCCACGCCACGCCGGATGGGGATGTCCGCATCCTGTCCGCGGTCCTGACGGTCACGATGGGGATGGACGTGGGAGAGGCCCTCGACCGTGTGGAGCGCCTGGGACCCGAGGGGAGGGCGCGCCTGTTCGATGCGGTGACGCGGCGTCTCGGGGTTCACGACGCCCTGCCGCGCGAGTTCGAGCACGCCTCCATGACCTTCGAGATCGTCCTGTCCGCGGCGGCCTTCGGACAACTGAAGCGGCACCGCATGGCCACCCCGACCGCGGGGCCCTATGACCCGGGGCTCGGGGTCACGGTTCCGCCTTCCTTTCAAGAGGCCGGCCTGGGACCCATCATCGAGGAGGCGGTCCAGGACGCCGAGGCCGCCTGGGAGGACCTGGGCGGCCATGCATCCCCCGCCGCCGCGTATGCCTGCCTCAACGCCCATCGCCGTCGCGTCGTGCTGACCCTGAACCTGCGAGAGATGTACCATGTGAGCCGCCTGCGCGAGGACTCGCACGCCCAGTGGGACATCCGGGCCGTGGCCTCGGCCATGTCCGCCGAGGCCCGCCGGGTCTTCCCCGTGTGCGCGAGCCTCCTCGGGGGCAAGGACCAGGTGGCCGAGGTCCTGGCCGCGAGGGACGAGGCCGCGAATTCCGCCGGGCACTCGACAAGTCAGTGAAAGGAGTAGGCTCCGCCCCCCATGGCGCCCCCCTGCTATCGGCTGTCCCACCGGGACAGCCTCCCCAGCGCTCCGCGCTGGGAGCCGGGGCCCCGCTTGCGGGCACCGTGGGGGGTGCGGGGCCCCCATGGCCGACCCCACCGTTGTCCAGAAGATCCTGAACCACCTGCATCTCCCCGCCGAACCACCGCCCATTGCAGCCGCCAGGTTCCCCGCCGAGGCGGTCTTCTTCCAGGATGACCCGCACCCCCCGGAGTCCCGCTCCTGGCTCCCCAGCACGATTCACATCGCCGCATCCCCGCGCGAGCCGCGCGGATTGTAGGCGGTGCGCCCGCGAACCCCCAAGCCGGAGCGCGGGCGACTCCCTGGAGACGCGAGCGCTGCTCGCGACATGGCCGGGCCATCGGCACCGAAGCGCGGATGGCTCGAGTCATCCGACCG
>JBBIPO010000285.1:0-3076 GCA_037442805.1 Deltaproteobacteria bacterium | reverse complement strand
GTGGCGGTCGCAGAGACCGTCACGGCCAGAGACGCCGTCGCGGTCACGGTCACGGTCACCGCCACCGACACGGTCACCGGTCACGGCCCTGTGCACCAGGCTCCGCCGTCGAGTCCCTGTTCATTTCGCGAGTTCGCGGTCGTTGTCACCCGCGGCCCGGCCGAATCATGTCCTCGGGCCTCACCAGGGCGTCGAACTCCTCCGCCGTCAGGAGCCCCGACTCCAGGGCGGCCTCGCGCAGGGTTCCACCCGTCTCGTGCGCCCGGTGGGCGATCTGCGCCGCCTGGTCATAGCCGATGCGGGGGGCGAGTGCCGTCACCAGCATCAGCGACCGCTCGAGGTGCGCGCGGATGCGATCCCGGTCCGGCTCGATGCCCACCACACAGCGGTCCGTGAAACCGCGACACGCATCCGCGAGCAGTCCCGCGCTCTCCAGGAAGGCATGCGCGATGACCGGGCGCATCACGTTCAGTTCGAAGTTTCCCTGCGACCCGGCTAGGCCCACGACCACGTCGTTGCCGATCACGCGCACCGCGACCATCATCACGGCCTCGGCCTGGGTCGGGTTCACCTTGCCCGGCATGATGGACGACCCGGGCTCGTTCGCGGGCAGGCGGACCTCCCCGATCCCGCAGCGCGGGCCCGAGGCGAGCCAGCGGATGTCGTTCGCGACCTTCATCAGGGACGCGGCCAGGGACTTTAGCGCGCCGTGCGCGGTGACCATCGGCTCGGCCGCGGACAGGGCCTCGAAGGGATTTCGCGCGGGCCGGATGGGAAAGCCCGTCTCGCGCGCGAGCGCCTCGCACACGCGCACCGCGAACTCCGGGTGGGCCCCGAGGCCGGTCCCCACGGCGGTCCCCCCGAGCGCCACCTCGCACAGTGCCTCGCGGACCCCGGCCAGGCGTTCAAGCCCGCGGTCCATCAGGGCCACGTACCCCGAAAACTCCTGCCCGAGCGTCAGGGGCGTCGCGTCCATCAGGTGCGTGCGCCCGATCTTCACGATGTCCGCGAACGCCCGGGCCTTCGCGTCCAGGGCGTCGCGCAGGCCGCGAACCGCCGGAATCAGCCGACCCTCCAGCGCCTCGAGCGCCGCCAGGTGCATCGCGGTCGGAAAGGCGTCGTTCGAGGACTGGCCCATGTTCACGTGGTCGTTCGGATGCACAAGGCCGGCCCCGGCCCCACCCTCCCCCGCGAGGCTCCGGTTCGCGAGGTGCGCGAGGACCTCGTTGACGTTCATGTTCGTCTGGGTCCCGCTGCCGGTCTGCCACACCACAAGGGGGAACTCATCGTCGTGACGGCCCAGAACGACCTCCCGGGCCGCGGCCTCGATGGCCCCGGCCCTCGCCGCGTCCAGCAGGCCGAGGTCCCGATTGACGCGGGCCGCCGCGCCCTTGATCCGGGCCAGGGCTCGGACGACCTCGATGGGCATCCGGTGGCCCCCGATGCGGAAGTTCTCGAGGGAGCGCTGCGTCTGCGCCCCCCACAGCCGGTCACGCGGGACCACGACCTCTCCCATCGAGTCTCGCTCGACCCGTCCGTTCAGGCCGGCCTTCCGCGAATCACCGCGCGACCTGATCACCCCGCTCCCCCTTTCCCGTCCTGACCGTCGCCGTCCTCCTCGTCCTGGTCGTCCTCTTCTTCGCGGCTCGGCTTCAGGCAGTTCTGGTTGCGTCGGCACAACTGCGAGCACTGGAAACCGCGAATTACGTACCGGTCCAGGTACAGGAGGGAGGCGACCACCTCCTCCAGGGCGATCGCGTCCTTGTACTGGATCGCCCGGTGCAGGTCGCCGTCGGCCAGTCCCAGGTCCGCGAAGGTCGCGCGGCAGTATGCCAACTCGCGCTGCACCTGCCTCTGGAAGGCGCGCTCCTCGTGGTGGAGCCGGTGGTCGTATTTCTTGACGATCCCGTGGTACAGGTGAAACACGGGCGCCCCCGGCTCCAGGCGGCCCTCGGTCACGGACCACAGACCCTGGATCTCGAGCATGTACTTGCGCAGGGCCAGGGACAGGATCGTGAGCACGTCGAAGACCGACGCCGCGGCCGGCGCGCAAACCTGACCGTCGGCCCGCCCGCCGCCCCCGAACCCCCGGTCAATCCGCTGGAGGGCCTGGAAAGTCGCCTTCCCGCACTTCTTGAACAGTTTCTCGAGCGACTGCGCCATCCGCGGGTCCACGGAACGGGCGCGTATCTCCTCGCGCAGTTGCTTCGCGTTATTCAAGATAAAAAGATTCTTGAAACATTGATATATCTGTTCGTCCTCGTGGTAGTTTTCGATGGTCTGGATGTTGTGCATCCGGTCGGCCAGTTTCACGAGGGCCGCCGCCAGACGGATCATCGGGTCCGCATGCGTGAAGATCCCCGAAATGGACTTGTAATAGAGATCCGCCTTGTGACGGGTCAAGGTCCAGACCACCTCGACCACCCGCTCCGCGATATCACGCGGGAAGTCGGCGCGGGAGGCCGCGCGGACAACCGCCTCGCCCAGCTGCCCGCGGATGACCAGTTCGAGTCGCTCGAGGTCCCGGGGGGACTGCGCCACGGCGCCCTTCTCGATGTCCATCCGGTCCTCGAGGACGTCGTGCAGAAGCCCCGCGGCCACGACGTGCGCCTGGGTGTGGGCGCGAACCAGGAAGAGGGCCACGTTGGTGGGATGGGCGAACGCGGCCTGGCCGTTGCGGCGCTTGGGGAGACTCGCGTACAGGCTCGCCACCGTCTCGTACATGGCCAAGACGAACGCGCGGTCCCGGGACTCCATGTCCGCTACGAGCCGTTCCGCCGGGACCGGGTCCGCGTACGATTGCCAGATGCGGACTTCCTCGAGCACGAGCCTGGCTGGGTCCATGGCCCCCCCCGACCGCGACCTTCAGGAAGTATGGCACTTTGGCGGGGGACGGTTCAACGGTCGGAAGCGGCCCCTTCAGGAGAGCGATCCGTGATGTTGACTGGGCCAAGATCCACGCGGGTCTCCTCGGGGTCCCAGAATTGGTTTACCCCACGAATTCTAGGTGTCGGATGCGCTTTCAAAGAGTCCGGACACCATGGAAGGGGGGCGTCGCACGCCCCCCCGTCTATCG
>JBBIPO010000284.1:0-3208 GCA_037442805.1 Deltaproteobacteria bacterium | reverse complement strand
GTTGCAACGCCGCCTGTCCGCGAAGGGGCACGAGTTCGAATGGGACCAGGTCCTGCGGGGAGGAGGGCGATGGGGTCCAGTCCCGCCCGCGAGATGAAGTGGAGGTCCACGAGCTCGCAAACCTCCCATCGCGCCACAAGAGAACAGATCTTGTTGACCGCGATCTCCCGCAACGTGTCTGTTCTGATGCCGTCAAGGACTGGCTTGTCCGGGTCGGTCTGGGGCACGGGGTCGTGAACCAGGTCCACGACCACCTGTCCGTCAGGGCCCTCGAAGAGGTAGCGCCTGAACGATGGCGACGACCTCGTGACCCTGACGTGCAGGCCCGCCTCCGTCGCGACCCGGCGGACCGATGCGTCGGCTCGCGCGGACGCCTCGATGTCGGCCGTGAACAGGTCCAGGTCCTCGGATGCGCGGTGGCCGAGGTAGAACTTGCCGAGCGCCGACCCCCCGGTCAGAAAAAACTCGGGCAAGGCCTCCGAGAGCCGATGGAGGAGATCGGCCTGCATCGGCGCGAGGACGCGCCTACGCGACGAGCCGGTATCGTTTCCAGGCATCGAGGAGAAACTCCCAGAAGGCCCGGCGGCGACCCAGGCGAGGGGCGAGACGATCCCAGTGATCGAGGACATCGCGGAGGGAAAGGAAATGCCAGACCTCGTCGTCTCGGGCTTCCCGCAGGACCTTCGCCATCAGCCACCCGCGCGTCGGGTCCGGGCCGCGCGGACCACGCCGGCGGCCCACTCCGACGTGCCGGTGGCGTGCACGTGGACGTAGGTTGCGAGCACGTTCTGGCGCTGCAAGCCGTCGCGTCCCGGCTGGGCGCCCTGGCCTCGGGTCAGGGCGAAGGCCGTGGCGACCTCCGGACCGCCCGCGGAAATCCTCGAATAATGAAATTCGTGCCCGCGCAACCGCGTGCCTTGCGGGAAGAAGGGGTTGGGACGGTCCACGGTCACCTCGGCGTAGCCGTGGCCCTGGGGGGTGGCGCAAACCTCGATGTCCACGGGCAGGACGCCGCACATAGGCCACGTCCGGCCCCGCCACGCGATGGACCGCGACAGGTACATCAGCCCCCCGCACTCGGCGTACATCGGGAGCCCGGCCTCCGCGGCCGCGCGCACGGCGTCCCGCATCGCCACATTGGCGGCCAGGCGGTCCGCGTGGGTCTCGGGGAAGCCCCCGCCAAGGACCAGGGCGTCCAGCGGGGGGAGGGCCTGGTCGGTCAGCGGCGACAGAAACACGAGGTCCGCGCCCGCGCCTCGCAAGGCCTCGAGGTTCTCGGGGTAGTAGAACGAGAACGCGGCATCGCGAAAGACCCCGACGCGGACCCGGGGCGCGGTGGGGTGCGACAGGACCTCCCCACCGGGTGCCGACGAGGGCAGGGGGCCCGCGGCCCGCGCCACGGCCCGGATTGCCGCGAGGTCCAGACGCGAGGCCACCTCGTCGAGGCGGGCTTCCAGACCTGCCGTGTCGCCCGCCTCGTGCAGGGGGACCAGACCCAGGTGTCGCTCGGGAAGGAGGTCCGCATCCCGGAAGGCGGGGATCGCGCCCAGGACGGGGATGCCCGTCCGTTCCTGGATCGCCTCGCGGACCACGCGCTCGTGGCGCGTCCCGGACACGTGGTTCAGGACCGCGCCCGCGATACGCACGGAAGGGTCGAGCGCGGCCATCCCCGCGACCACGGCCGCCGCGGTCGCTGTGACCTTCCGGACGGGCAACACCAGGACCACGGGCGCTTCCAGAAGTCGCGCGAGCGCCGCCGACGAGTGGGTTCCCCTCGCGTCCATCCCGTCGTACAGGCCGCGGTTGCCCTCGACAATGGTGATGCCGTCTGCCGGGGCGTGGCTGTGGAAGGAGCGCAGGCACGCCTCTTCTCCCATCATCCAGGTGTCGAGGTTGCGCGCCTCGCGGCCCGAGGCCCACCCGAGCCAGGCCGCGTCAATGTAGTCCGGCCCCTTCTTGAAGGCCTGGACGGGCACCCCGTCGCGGACCAGGGCGCGGACCAGCGCGAGCGTTACGAGGGTCTTGCCGGAATCGCCGGCCGTGCCTGCGACGAGGAGCCGTGCATGGGCGATCGCGCTCGCCATCTCGGGCGCCAGTGTACCGCCGATCCGGAGCCATGGCGATGTCGCGGGAACCCGTCGCGGCCAGGGCGCGAGCAGCGCCCGTGCCTCCCTACGCTGGCGGGCGCTCGCGTCCCCATGAGAATTGGCAATGGGACTTGGTCGCGTTCTTCCAACGGGACTTCAAGGCGCGAGGCCCCCCACGCTCGCATCCCCAAGGGAACCGGCGGGGGAAATAGGACGCGCTGGTCGAGCGGGCGTCAAGGCGCAGCGCTGCCCTGCGCTCGTGTCTCCAGGGGCCGTCAGACGCACCCGGTCGGCTTGGGCAGGCCCGCGACCTTGCACGCCCCCTTGGCGGGGCCACTCGGGAACAGCTCGTAGATCTGCTTCAGGGGGAAGCCGGTTTCCTTGCAGAGTTTCCGGATCATCGGGGCGATGCCGAACTTCAGGTAGTAGTCCCGCAGGTAGTTGACAAGTTTCCAGTGATCCTCGGTCATCGCCTCGACGCCCTCGGTCTTCGCGAGGTCACGGGCCACGGCCTCGTCCCACGCGCCCGGGTCCTGGATGAACCCGTCCTCGTCAATCTCGATCTGTTTTCCGCCCAGGGTCACGATGGCCATCGGAAATCACCTCCGTGTCAAGACCCGGCCAACGAGCCACCGCCGCCGATCCTCCCGGGAGGAAGGCGGCCCACGGGTTCCCTGATAGACTCCGGTCCTGTCGAAGTCAACCTTCGGTCGGCGGAAACCATGAAAGAGATCAAGGCTCGGACGGAACGCCCACCGCCTGGACCCAGTCCACGCCCCCGCGGCCGTCCACGAGAACGAACCAGAAACGGACCGGCCTCCCGCTGTCCGGCGGGGTCCATCGCGTCATCAGGCGGGCTTCCTCCCCGCTCGGCGCGCCCTCGAAGACGTTGCCCGGCTGGTCGCTGCGGGTCGCGTCCTCGAAGGAACCCGCGTCCGCGTAGAAGGCCACGGTCATGAACTCCTCGAGGTCCTCGACGCCCCCGAAAGGCATCAAGGATGGCAACAGATACTTCTCCTTCGCGCCCTCGGCGGGGACCACCTCGATCCGCACCGCCACACCGGGGCTGTACGGGACCTCGCCGGGAGTCCCCTGGGGCATGTCGTTCAGGCGGATCTCCC
>JBBIPO010000283.1:0-3224 GCA_037442805.1 Deltaproteobacteria bacterium | reverse complement strand
GGCGTGACCTCCTTCATCCTTCCGCACGCACGCCGTCTTCGCCGCCACCTGTATCGCGTACTGACTACAATTGCACGTCCCCGAGTCCGGCAGACACTGCCTCGTTGCCGTCTCCCCTCGTCCGACCTTCACCTCCGCGCAGCCGTATCCTTCCGGACAGTCCTTGTCCTCCGAGCACAGGAGCCCGCAGAACGACCCCTCCTCATCCCCGAACGCCACGCACCGCGACCCGGGAACCCCCGCAGTCCCCGACGCGCAGTCGGAGTCCGCCAGGCACGGCCGGCACAGGTTCGTCGAGGTCTGAAGGCAGATGTACGTCGTGTCCGAGCCCGTCAACTGCACGAGGCTGCATGTCCACCCGGGAGGACAGTCCTCGTAGCACATCTTCGTGCAGACCATTCCCTGATCCGACGGGACGCAGAAGCCGCTCGCGCAGTCCTTTGCCCCGTCCGTGCACGGCCACCCGAACGTCCCGGGCAGCGGTCCGGTCTCGACCTCCTCGCCATCCGGCGAACCGGCCTCGGCCTCACCAGACAGGTCCGTCCCCGGCGTCTCCCCCGGAAGGTCCCCCGCCTCCTCCCTCCCGGTCCAGCGGTCCTTCCCAGAACCGAGGTCAATCGCGTCCATCGCCGGGCCGCCGGTCCCGCCTCCTCCCCCGCACCCGGGCGCGACCAGTCCCGCCACGACCATCCATCCCAACGCGGCCTGGGTCACGTGATGCATCGTCGTCCTCCGTGGCCGAACGGGTTCATGACGCAGTCTAACGAAAACACGACCCCGTGTAAACCCGGCGATCCCACGACCGCCCGTGCGTCCGTCAGTCCTCCATCGCCCGCCCCGGGTCGTCCCAGACCGCCGTTTCCGGTTCCCTCGCTTCCTCGACCGCGCCCTCGCCGGGCGCGACCTCGGGAAAGCCGCGAAGGAACCAACCGACCGCCTCCCCGACTCGGGTCCGCTCCACCAGGAGCACCAGCGCACCACGGCCGGCGACACCGACGCGACGATGACCCCGAGCAGGAACGACCCGAACCACCCGAGGTCCGTCAGGACTCGGGCCGCCACGGCCACGACCGCCATCGAGACCGCGAAGAACGACGCGCTCAACAGGAGCGTCCGGTTCCACGTCCGCCGAGGTCGTCCACGTGGAGGTCCAGCCCCCCCTCGAACAGGATGATGACGAGGGTGACGGTGGTGAAGACCGGACCGACGCTCCCGGGGTCCTCCGGCCGCAGGACCTCGGTCATGGGGCCCAGCGCGAGGCCGACCCCCAGCAGGAACAGTACGTCCGGCACCCGCGTCCGCCGGAAGACCTAGACGAACAGGTACGCCAGGAACACGAGCAAGCCCACGAAGGCGATCGAGAGGGGATGTCGTCGCCGTGCACGTCGCATTCCCTTCACGAGATGCCGGGAAAAGCGTATCGCTCCCGTTGGAATCCGGTCAAACATCCGGGCGGTCTCCAAGCCTCCTTCGAAAACGGTTCCCGTGGGGACGCGAGCGCCTGCTCGCGGGGGACTGGGACCGAATGCCGTAACCGTGGCCGTGGGGGAGGCCGTGACCGTGTCGGAGTCCGCGACCGTGACCGCGCCCGTATCCGCCACGGAGCCCCTGCCGGACCCCCGACCCCGGACCCCGGATGCCGGATGCCGGACCCCGCGTCCGTGGCCGTGTCCGTGTCCGTGACGGAGTCCGTGACAGCCACGGAGCCCCTGCAGGACCTCGGACGCCCGGACCCGGGGGGACGCGAGCGCCCGCTCGCGCGCGTCGGCGCGGGCGCCGCCCGCGCCGGACCGTGGCCGTGGGGAAAGCCGTGACCGTGACCGTGATGGCCACGGAGTCCCTGCCAGACCCCAGACCCCGAACCCCCGCACATGCCTCGCCCCCTTTTCATTTTCGGAAGGAGCAAGGCTGCTTGCATGGGGTCATCCTCGGCCTCTTCGACAGGCCCTTCTTCCGGCTTCTTCAGTGTTTTCAAACGGTTCCATATCGTCCAGGCCATTCTGCAACCGTGGAGGCGCTGGGGATAGTTTGCCCGGGGCCTTGTTTCGTGGATGGAACTTCCTATTGGCAAGGAGTGAACGGCTACCCGTCAAGTTTTCTGCAAACCTATGCGGGGGAGGGGTGAACGGTTACCACCGGCATAGGTTCGGCGGCGTTCCTGGCAGGGGATTACTTCATAGGCTTCCTGACACTTCAGCCGGACGAGATCACAGTGACGGAGGTCTGTGGGCAAGGCTACTCGGAAATCTGCACCTATTGGGGGACAGCGGCGCCGAATCCGACGCGGGACGGGTTGAGGGCGATTGTCGAACGGGATGGGGTTTTCAAGACCTGCAATTCACGCCAGGGCAGCCGGTCGTGGAGAGCGAGGCGCCGTGGAGCGCGGATGTGATGGGGTACAGATACGACTGGCCGGCGTTCGTGATGAGCGAGGCGGGCACGGGTGGATACCAGCAGATGGTTGTGGATTCGCTGGCTCGAGCACACCTGGCCTTCACGTTCGTGACGGGCGATCTGAAGCTGGTCACACTCTACGTTCGCGAGTACCCGAACGGTCAGGGACCGGAGTGGCAGGTCGAACGGATCGAAGAGCCTGGGGTCGCCTTCCTGATGATGGACTCGAAGGCGAGGGCTTACGTGTTCATGGTCAACAACGAAGCCGCCCACGGACCGGAGGGGATCAAACTCCTGACCCGCCAGTGCGTGGAGTACCTGCCAGTCGAAGAATAGGGGCCATCGGCACGGATGCGGAACAACACCATCAAGCGTCAACATTCTGTCCAGTAACATCCTACCTGGGACCGGCGCACCCGGAATCGGGATTCCACGGCGAACCCCGCCGTGTCACTCGGAATCCGCTCCTTCCAGACGACGCTCGATCGGGGCGGCGCGGGCGGGGCCGCCGGGGAGGGTCTTCAGGCGGTCGAGATACGCGCGGGCCGTGTCCGGGCGCTTGAGCGCGATCGCGACCTCGGCGGCCTCGGCGAGGGCGTCGGCCAGGTCGGACCCGGTCAGGGTCCCGGCGCCAAGGGCCTTCCGGTAGGCGGTCAGGGCCGCCTCCAGCGCCCCCCCCGCCTTCAGTTGCCGCGCGCGAGTCAGGTCGGCCCGGGCGTCATCGGCGGCCTGGGCACGGTCCGCCTCGGCCTCACCGGCCATCGTCCTCGCCGGGACCTTGCGGGGTTGGGAGGCCTCGGCCGCCGCCGGGGCCGCGGGGGGAGGCATCT
>JBBIPO010000282.1:0-3250 GCA_037442805.1 Deltaproteobacteria bacterium | reverse complement strand
TACACGCGGGTCGCCACCATGAGCCTCGCGCGCCAGGTGTTCGGCTTCCTGCGAGGCTCCGACATGGCGGAGCGGATGGACGAGCACTTCCTGGACTTCTGCAACCGCGTTGGGGACCGGACCTTCGTGTTCCGGGAACTCCTTCGTGGGCTGGACCGGAAGGTGTTCTATCTGTCCCCACCACCGAAAGATTACGGGCCCCACCGCCAGAGGCTCCGGAATATTCTGCGCGCCCTGTTCTTCAACAAGCGGATTTTCGCGACCTATCGGTCAGCGAACCGCGAATCGTCGCGGCTCCTCGAGCCCCTGACCCTGATCCTGTGGAACGGGGGCCTGTACCTCGTCGCCCGCACCCCCGAGCGGAAGCAGCCGCACCTGTACGTCGTGGACCGCTTCCGGGAGGTCGTGGTCCGCGGGGGGAATTTCCAGTATCCACGGCCTGCGGAGTACTCCCCGGAGCGCTTCTTCGATGGTCACTTCGGCATCTACCACGAGGAGCGGGAACCGGTGGAGATCGAGTTGATCTTCGCGGCGAAGCCCTGGATCCGGCTGTTCCTGACCGAGCGCCTCTGGCACCCCACCCAGCGGTTCGAGCGGCTGCATGACGGGCGCCTGCGGATGACCTTCCAGGCGTCGTGCCTCGTGGAGGTCGGGCGATTCGTGCGCAGTTTCGGGGACGACGTGGTGGTCGTCAGGCCGGACGCCGCGCTCCTGGCGGTCCCGGAGGACGGCCCCGAGCTGGCCGCGACCTGGCGAGAACGCGAGTCGGCATGAAACGTGCCGGCGGGGGGGCTACCCTACGGCCCGCAGGGGCGAATGGCCCGCGGATGGGCGACCGATGATGACCGTTCACCGCGCCCACCGGATGGAGACCCTGGCTCGGGACCTGTGCGAGGTCCTCCGCCGCCCTGCCTCGGACGACCCCTTCGCGCCGGAGTGGGTCGTCGTCCACAGCAGCGGCATGGAGCGCTGGGTCTCGATGCAGGTGGCACAGACCCTCGGCGTGGCCGCGAACGTGCGGTTCCTGTTCCCGGCCGAGGCGGTCCGGGCGGCCATGGACGCCGCGCTGCCGGGCGAGCCCCCCTCGGCCTGGGACCCGAAGCGGGTCGCGTGGGTCCTCCTCGACGTCCTCCTGGACCTCATCGGGCGGGACGAGTTCGCGCCGCTCGCCGCCTTTCTGGGGAAAGGGGGCGATGGGACCACGGTGTCCCGGCGGGAGGTCACGCTCGCTCGCAGGCTCGCCGAGATGGTGGACCACTCCCTGGTGTACCGGCCCGACGTCCTTCTGCGGTGGAACCGGGGCGAAGACCCCGCGGACTGGCGGGCCCTGATGTGGAGGGCCTTGCGGGAGCGCCTGGGACCCCCGGACCCCGCCGAGCGGATGGACCGTTTCTTGCGGACCCTGGCGAGCGAGGACCTCCCCTGGCCAGGATTCCCGCCGCGCCTGTGCGTCTTCGGGACCTCGGCGCTCCCGCCCGCCTACCTTCGGGTTTTCCAGGCCATCGGGACGGTCCGGGAGGTCCACCTGTTCGCCTTCACCCCCTCGCGCGAGTGGTTCGGGGACGCGCTGACCGCGCGGGAAGCGGCCAGGCGACCCCTCGCGTCGCTCGACCCAGGCCTCGGCCCCCCGGTGCATCCCCTCCTGGCCGCGTTCGGCCGGTTGTCCAGGGATTTTCAGGCGGCCCTGGTCGAGTGCGAGGAGCACGGCGCCCTCGTCCTGGACGAGGCCGGCGCCCTCGAGGACCGCCCGCCCAGCACGATGCTCTCTCTCTTGCAGGAGGACATCTGGAACGCCAGGCTCCCGGACACCCCGCATCGCGTGGCGCCCGACGACGCATCCATTCGCGTGCATGCCTGTCACTCGCCGATGCGACAGGTCGAGGTCCTGCGTGACGCGCTCCTGGCCCTGTTCGACCGCGACCCCACCCTCGAGCCCCGCGACGTGCTCGTGATGACCCCGGACATCGAGGCCTACGCCCCGCTCGTCCAGGCGGTGTTCGGGGACGGCGGTCCAGAGGCCGGCTTCCCGCGCATCCCCTTCCAGGTCGCCGACCGGAGCCTCGCGCGCGAGAACCCCGCCGCGGCCATGGTCGGCCGCGTCCTCGAGATGGCCCGAGGCCGCCTGCCCGCCTCGGAGGTCCTGGACCTCCTCGCGCAGCCCCTCGTGGCCCGGCGCTTCGGGATCACCGCGAACGACCTCGCGCGCTGTCGCGAGATGGTGCGCGAGTCCGGCATCCGCTTCGGCCTGGATGCGGACCACCGCGCGAGCCTCGGGCTGCCGAGGGCGGACGAGCACACCTGGCGCTTCGGCCTGGACCGACTTCTCGTCGGGTATGCGATGGCCCCGGATGGGGGGCGCCTGTTCGCCGACGTCCTGCCGAGCGACCTGGCCGCGGGCTCGGAGACCCTGCCCCGCCTCGTGGCGTTTCTGGAGGCCCTCTTCGACATCGTTCGCCGCGCCCGCGCCTCGAGGTCGCTTCCGGAGTGGGTCGCCTTCACGGACGAGGTCCTCGACCGCCTCGTGGCGCCGGACGACGCGGAAACCGCGCTCGACGCCCGCCAGTGCGCCCGCCAGGTCGCGGACCAGGCGCGCGGGATGTCGCGCCTTCTCGACCTGGACGCCTGGGCCGCCGTGTGGGCGGAGGTCTCGTCGCGCCGCGTCGGGGCGCGTGCCTTCTTCCGCGGGGGGGTGACGTTCGCCGCGCTCGTGCCGCTTCGCAACCTCCCCTTCCGGGTGATCGCCCTCATGGGCCTCGACGACGCGGCCTTCCCCCGCCAGGAGGCCCGCCTGTCCTTCGACCTCCTGGCCCGCGAGCGCAGGCCCGGGGACCGTTCGGCGCGCGACGAGGACTTGCAACTCTTCCTCGAGGCGCTCCTCTCCGCGCGCGACCACTTGCTCGTCACGTACACGGGCTTCGGCATCCGCGACAACCAGCCCCTGCCGCCCGCCATGCCGGTGGCGCAACTGCTCGACGTGCTCGATGCCTCGTTCGAGGTCGAGGGCGGCTGCAAGGCGAGCGACCACGTCGTGGTCCCCCACCCCCTGCAACCCTTCAGCCCGCGCGTCTTTTCGCGACCCGAGGTCCCGGCCTGCGATTCGCGATACGAGGCCGCGGCCCGGTCTCTGCTCGCGCCCGAGCGAGTCCGCCCGCAGCCCCGTCTGGGCCTGGCCGTCCCCGGGTACGACGACGCGGCGACCACGGTCAGCCCCGCGGACCTCGAGCGCTTCCTGACCCATCCCACACGGGCC
>JBBIPO010000281.1:0-3257 GCA_037442805.1 Deltaproteobacteria bacterium | reverse complement strand
GAACTGCATGAGAGCCGCTGGTATCTTGGCCCAATCAACATCGCGGATTGCTCGCTCGCTCTTGCTGGATGCCGGGGGTCCGATTCGTGCGGCCGGGATTCGCCGCGACGAGGGGAACGAGTCACTGCATCTCGCGGCACGACTGGAGGACGCCCTGGCGCAGGCTCGGGCAGCAGGTGTCCTGGTTGAAGTAGATGTCCCAGAGGACGCGGATGAAATCGTGACCGGGGACGGTCACGACCCGCTGGCGGCCCTCGACGAGGACGCTGGTCCCCTGGCCGGGCAGGTAGCGCACCTCGACGTCCATGCCGTCCTTCGCTTCGATTCCGAACAATCCCACGAAGTCGCGAATGCGCTTCTTCAGGTCGTCCGAGGCGTCGCGCGGCGTGCGCGCCCGGAACGATTTCTCCATGTTCTCGCGCATCTTGTCCGCGCCCACGTTTCGCACGAAGTGCAGGCGTAGGACTTTGGCCTCATCGCTCTCGACGAGGCGGGCCGGGTCGCAGGTCCGATTCTCGACGTAGGCGCCCAGGGAATACACGTCCACATGGAAGACCGTGACCTCCCGCATGCCCACACCCACCCGTTTCAGCGTCCGCCCGCCGACCTGGAGGGTCGGCGCGTACTCGACGCCCTCGAAGGTGTAGGCCGACGCGGTGCTGGCCAGCAGCAAGGCCCCGACCACGACGAGTACCCGTTGCATGACCTCCTCCGTCCTCGATGGCCATGGGGAAGGATATTGCATTCGAGGCGGGCGCGGAGTGGTCATTTCGCGTCTGGTCTCGCGCTATCATCGGGCACCGGGTCGCGGCGGTTCCCGGCTCGAGACGGAGGTGACGATGAGTTCCGTGGCCCTCGCATCCCCGCCCACTGTCACGGTCCGCGTGGACGGCAAGGAGTTCCGCGTCTCGCGTGGAACGCGCGTCAAGGCCTTCCTGCGGCGCCATTTCCAGGACCTCGAACCGCAGTGCCTGGGGGCGATCCTCGGCAACCGCCTGGCGGACCTCGAGACCCCCATCGCGGCGTCCTGCGACCTGGTCCCGGTGACCTACGCGAGCAAGGCAGGCGCCCGCATCTACCGGGCCACGCTCACCGTGATGCTGTGCGAGGCGGTCGCCCGCCTGTTCCCGGGGGCCCGGGTCCAGGTGGGCCAGGCCCTGGGCGACGGCTACTACTTCGACGTCTTCAAGGAACCCATGCTGTCTCTCGAGGACGTCTCCGCCATCGAGGCCGAAATGCGTCGCATGGTCGAGCGCAAGGAGGCCCTGGCCACGATGCGCGTCCCGGTCCAGCAGGCGATCGAGGTTTTCCTGACGGCAGGCGTCCCGTCCAAGGTGGGCATCGTCCGCGCGATGCGCCATCCGTGGGTGACGCTCGTCACCATGGGCCATCACGTGGACCTGTGGTTCCACCCGCTCCTGCCGACCGCCGAGGGCATCCGCGCCTTTCACGTGGTCCCGTACGCCCACGGCCTGGTCCTGGGCTTCCCGCCGCCCGGTCGGCCCGACGACCCACCACGCCCGCCGCGCAACCACCGAGGCCTGTTCGCGGTCTATCGCGAGACGCGCGAGTGGAATCGCCTGCTCGGGGTCGAGACCCTGGCAGACCTGAACCGCGTCGTGGTCGAGGGCCGCATCGGCGAGGTCATCCGCGTGGCCGAGGCGCTCCACGAGCGCAAGATCGTGGCCATCGCGGACGAGGTCGCCCGACGCCGCGGGTGTCGCCTGGTCCTGGTCGCCGGCCCCTCGTCCTCCGGCAAGACCACCTTCGTCAAGCGCCTGCGGATGCAGTTGATGGCCATCGGCATCCGACCCAAAGAACTATCTGTTGATAACTATTATGTGAATCGAAAGGATACGCCGCGCGACGAGGACGGGGAATACGACTTCGAGTGCATCGAGGCGATAGACCTCCCCCTGCTGAACGAGCAACTCGACGCCCTCCTGAAGGGACGGATCGTCAAGACCCCTCGCTACTCGTTCCAAAAGGGGACGCGCAGCCCGAAGACCGTCCCGATGCAACTCGGCCCCCAGGAGATCCTGCTGATCGAGGGCATCCACGGGTTGAACGACCGTCTGACCGAGGCTGTGCCCCGCGAGCAGAAGTTCAGGCTCTACGTGAGCGCACTGACGCAGTTGTGTCTGGACGACCACAACCGCATCTTCACGTCGGACTCCCGCCTGTTGCGGCGCATCGTGCGCGACCGGCTTTACCGGGGGTACTCCGCGGCCGAGACGCTGCGCCGCTGGCCCAAGGTCCGCGCGGGCGAGGAACGGCACATCTACCCCTTCCAGGACCAGGCGGACATGATGTTCAACTCGACGCTGGTGTACGAGCCCGCGGTCCTAAAGGTCTTCGCCGAGCGCTACCTGATGGAGGTCCCCGAATCGGACCCCGCGTTCGTCGAGGCGACCCGCCTGCTCGAGTTCCTGGACCTGTTCGTCCCCATCTTCGCGGACGACGTGCCCGCGACCTCGATCCTCCGCGAGTTCATCGGGGGGTCGTCGTTCGAGTACTGAACCGTCGCGGCACAAGACGTGGGAGAGACGCCCACGGTAGAATAGATTGTCCCTCCCCGGAGGACGCCCGGTGCTCGACCGCCTCTTCCACCTGAAACGACTCGGGACCACGGCCCGCACCGAAGTCCTGGCCGGCGTGACCACCTTCGTGACCATGGCTTACATCATCGTGGTCAACCCTGCGATCCTCGAGGCGGCCGGGATCCCGAAGGGGCCCTCGATGGTCGCGACCATCCTGACGGCGGTCTCGGGGTGCCTCGTGATGGGGCTGTGGGCCAACCGCCCCTTCGTCATCGCGCCGTACATGGGCGAGAACGCCTTCATCGCCTACACGGTCTGCCAGGGGATGGGGTTTTCGTGGCAGACCGCGCTTGGCGCCGTGTTCCTGAGCGGCGTCGCCTTCATCGTCCTGACCGTGACGCGCCTGCGGGGCATCCTCGCGGAATCCATCCCGGTTCCCCTGCGGTACTCCTTCGCGGTTGGGATCGGGTTGTTCCTCGCCTTCATCGGACTGAACGAGATGGGCGTCGTCACGCTCGGCGTGCCGGGAGCCCCCGTGAGGCTCGGGGACCTCGGCGCGCCCTCGACTCTGGTCGCGGTCGGCACGTTCGTCGCGATGGCGCTGATGATCATGCGGCGAGTTCCCGGGGCCATCCTTCTCGCGATCCTGAGCGGGGCCGCCGTGGCCTTCCTGGTCGAGGCCGCGCCGCCTCCCGAGGCCGTGGTCTCGCCGCCCCC
>JBBIPO010000280.1:0-3263 GCA_037442805.1 Deltaproteobacteria bacterium | reverse complement strand
GCGTTCTCCTCGTCCACCTTCCCGTCGCAGTCGTCGTCCCGCCCGTTGCACGCCTCGGTCGCCCCCGGCTTTACCGTCGGGTCGTCGTCGTTGCAATCCCCGGTCAACAGCGACGTGTACGGCACCTCCATCTTGCACAGGCACTTCTTCTCGCCCTCGACCCCGTAGGCGTCCCCGTCCAGGTCCCGGTAGAACCACGAGCACCCGTCCGCTCCCTCCTCGTCCGTGAACCCGTTGCAGTTGTCGTCCTTCCCGTTCTTGCAGGCCTCGATCGCCTCGGGGTTCACCGCGGCGTTGTTGTCCTCGCAGTCCCCGAACCGCTCCGCCGTGTAGTACCCCGCCGGGGCGCACAGGCAGACCGCATCCTCCGTCACCCCGTACCCGTCACGGTCCAGGTCGTGGTACCAGGTCGAGCACCCCACCGCGTTCTCGTCGTCTTCCACACCGTCACAGTCGTCGTCCACCAGATTGCAGACCTCGGGCGCCCCGTGGAAGACGGCCGGGTCATCCGGCGCGCAGTCCAGGAAGTTGGGGTCCCCGTCCCCGTCCAGGTCCACGTCGCACGCGTCCCCGTCCCCGTCCCCGTCCAGGTCCTCCTGCCCGGCATTCGCCACCCCGGGGCAGTTGTCGCACGGCTCGCACGGCGGGCAGTCCCCGCCGTCCACATCCTTCCCCACGTTGGGCGTCCCGTCCCCGTCCAGGTCGCAGTCGCACGCGTCCCCGGGCCCGTCGCCGTCCGGGTCCGCCTGCTCCGCGTTCCACACCCCCGGGCAGTTGTCCACCCCGTCCTTCACCCCGTCCAGGTCCGCGTCGTCGTCGCACGCGTCCCCGAGCCCGTTGCCGTTTTCGTCCCCCTGGTCCGGGTTGTACACCGTCGGGCAGTTGTCCCGCGGCACCGGCGTCGGACATCCCGGGTTGTCGTTCCCCACCCCGTCGCCGTCCAGGTCGCAGTCGCATGCGTCCCCCCACTCGTCCCCGTCCAGGTTCGACTGGCCTGGATTGGCCAGGAACACGCAGTTGTCCGCGGGCGTGGGCTGCGGACACCCCGGGTTCGCGTTGAACACCCCATCCCCGTCCACGTCGCAGTCGCACGCGTCCCCCTTCCCGTCCTTGTCCAGGTCCTCCTGCAACGCATTCGCCAGGCACCGGCAGTTGTCCCACCCGTTCGGGACCCCGTCGTCGTCGTCATCCCCGTCGCACGCGTCCCCGTACTGGTCGCCGTCGCAGTTCTCCTGGTCCGGGTTCTTGTCCCAGGGACAGTTGTCCTGCTCGTTCAGCACCCCGTCCCCATCCATGTCCTCGTCCACGCAGTCCGCGATCCCGTCCCCGTCCGTGTCCAGGAACCCCTCGTCCGTCTGCCCGTCGCAGTCGTTGTCCTTGCCGTCGCACTGCTCCGCCTCCGGGGGCTCCCCCTCGCAGAACAGATTGCCGCCCTCGCACCGCACCGTCCCGAAACACGTCCCCCAGGCGTTCGTCAGCGGACACGGCTGCCCCTGCACCCCCTCGTCCGTGTCCCCGTCGCAGTCGTTGTCCTTCCCGTCGCACACCTCCTCCGACGGCGTCTTCGCCTCGCACCCCTCCGCGCACGTCCTCAGGTCCGCGCACCGCCCCCACTCATTTTCGACGTAACATTCTGTCAGATAACCTTTGTCTTCATACTTTTGCAGGCAGGGGCACTCCTCCCCTTCCGGCTTGCGGCACTGTTTCAGCGGGTTCCGCCCTTCCCCCGCCACCTCCACGCACTCGTACCCCTCGGGACAGTCCCCCGCCGCCTGGCACTGCACCCCGCAGAACGACCCCGCCGGCCCGTACGACAGGCACCGATTCGTCCCGCCCCACAGGGGGTTCACGCAGTCCGCGTCGTACCGGCACGGACGGCACAGGTTCACCGCCCGGTCCACGCACCCATAGATCACGTCCGACCCCGTCCCCGCCACCGCCTGGCAGGTCCAGCCCGCCGGACACGACTCCTCCGACAGGCACGGCGTCATGCAGACCCATCCCGCCATCGTCTCCAGGCAGAACCCCGTCTCGCACTCCTCGCTCGTCAGGCACGGGCAGCCCGAGCCACCGGGGCAGTTCCCCGGGACCTCGGCCTCGACCTCGGGGACCTCCGCGGCCTCCGCGGGCTCCGCGACCTCCTCCCGGCCCGCGTCGGCCAGGTCCGGGTATTCCGGAACGACGATTGGAGGCAGTTCCTGCCGTTCCGGGCCCCCCACGCCCTCCGCCCCCTCGTCCGTCCCCGGGGGCGAACCGTAGTCCGTCCCGGAGGGGGAACCGGCGCCGCCGCACCCCCATCCAGCCACGCAAACCACAATCGTCGTGAGGAGACATCGCTTCATGACTCACCTCCAGTGCCCGAGTGAGCCGCCCGATTCAACCTGGTTCAAGGGTACCCAAGTCCTGTCGTTTCATCAATCGGTTGCGTGCCGGTCAGGCGTCGCCCACCAGGTGCCAGGCGACGTCCAGGTCGCCCTCCCCGGACCGCGCCACGACGACCACCGCGCCCGGGCCGCCGGGGTCACGGAAGAAACGCGCCTCCGGACCCTCGGCCTCCACGCGCCCCCCCCAGGGCCCCCCACGCGTGATCCGCGAGCACCGCGGCCAGGTCCACGATCGTCTCCTCGCCGTCGTGACGGGCCGCGACGTCCACCCAGGGGTACGCCTGGAGCACGGCCCCGGGCCTCGCGGTCGGGACGTGTCCGCCCCAGACGATCGGGGCCGTGACGCCCGCCCCGCGCAACGCCCTCGCGAGGTCCCGGAACTCGGTCACGCGGTGCTGGAAGGCCACGGACATGCCCACCAGGTCGGGTGGGTCGGCGAGGACCGCCCGGACGACCCGGGCGACGTCGTCCGGCCCGTCAAAGGCCACGATGTCCGCCCGGTGCCCGGTGGCCCGCAGGGACGCGGCGAGGTACCCGAGCGCGAGGTTCTCCTCCTGGCAGGCCCCGACCAGCGCGACGCGCATATCGCCCTCCTTCGAAGCGGGATAAACGATCATAACGGAATCGCAGGGTCGCCGCCCGGAGCCGCGAACGCGAAGCGTCGGCGAAGCCAGGTCCACTTCGCGGCGGCGGCGCGCCCTCCAGGCCGCGCGATCCGGCACCCGGCGTCCGGGGTCCGGGATCCGGCAGGGACTCCGTGGCGGTCACGGACACGGTCACGGACCCCGACACGGTTACGGTCCCGCGCGGGCAGCGCCCGCGCATCCACGCGCGAGCAGGCGCTCGCGCGGCCGTACGCGAGCAGGCGCTCGCGTCCCC
>JBBIPO010000279.1:0-3280 GCA_037442805.1 Deltaproteobacteria bacterium | reverse complement strand
GTGTCGGAGTCCGTGACCGGGTCCGTGTCCGCCTTCCCGGGGATCGGGGACCGGGGCTACCAGGTCTTGGGGCCGTGGCAGGCCGGGTCGCAGGTCTTGGTCGTCGGGTTCCAGGTCCCGCTCTTGAGGACCACGTCCTTCTGGCCGTTGACGTGAAGCGCGGGGTTCAGAATCTGGGTCGCGCCGTTGTTCGCGATCCCGTTGTGGCAGTTCGTGCAGTCCTGCCCCATGAAGGAATGCTCGCCGAAGACGGAGGGGTGCCTCCCGGTGCTGGGCGGGAGCTTGTGGCAGGACCCGCACGGGGCCTGGCCGGTCTTCGTCCAGACGGGGTGGTTCGCCGAATTCCCGCCGGGGAAGTTGCCGTGGCAATACGCGGTCGAACAGGTCGCCGCATCCCGGTTCCAGCCGAGGGCGGCCAGGACCTCGGCCGGGGAGCCGTCCACGTGCCCCGCGTCCAGGGCGGAGGACGGCTTCTGGTGGCACTTCACGCAATCGAAGGGCGAGGCGAGCCCGGACTTCGCGGTCACGTGCGCGGTGTGGGCCCCGACCGTCACCTCGGTGGTCGCGACCTGGTCGTGGATGTCCACCGGGGGAGACCCCTTGTCCGTATCCCGCCCACCGTGGCAGAAGGTACAGTTCGTCTTGAAACCGCCGTGACACATCTCGCAGGAGACCCCGACCGAGCCCCCCGTCAGGTCCTGGCCGTGACAGGCCGTGCAGGCCGCAAGCCCCTGCTTGGCCTCGTCGCCGTGGAAGTTCCCGCTGCCGGGCGTGGCCCAGCCCTGGGGGTGGTAGGAACCCCCGGAGTCCTGGGTTGGTCCCGGGTCCTGTCCATGACCCTCGTCGGCCGGTCCCGGGACGTCCTGTCCTGGTCCCGGGTCGGACACGTCCTGCACGGGACCAGGGTCCCCTCCCCCACCGGGGTCGCTCGGCCCTGCGATGTCCTGTCCACCGCCCTGGTCCCCTGAAGTCGCAAGGTCCTGTCCACCCCCGGGGTCCGACGCGGGCCCTCCACCGCCGCCTCCGCCGCATGCAAGGACCAGCCCACCCGTTGCCACGACCAAGAACACCGCCTTCATGTTCGTCCTCCGTTGAATTGGACCAATCGCGGGCTCAATGATAGACAAATGCTGGCGAAAGATCAAATTCGCAAAGAAGCGGATCACGAGGGTCGCGCCGGACGGCACACGCGCTCGGTCTTGCGGCACGAGATCGCCCCGGTCGGACAGATGCGCAGGCACGCCCCGCACCGGATGCAATTATTCGAATCAATATAGATGTAGGTCGCGTCCCGCGGGAGGTCCGTCTCGACGTAGTCTACGACGCGGCCGTCCTCGTCGTGGAACACCCGCCGGACCTTCTTGATGCAGTCCCTCGGGGCCACCTTGATGCACCAGTCGCAGTGGATGCAGCGGTCCTGGTCAATTTCGTACCGGTACTGGCACAGGTAGCAGCGCAGGGCGTTGAGGCGCGCCTCCTCGGGGCCGTAGCCGAGTTCCACCTCGCCGTGGGGCGAGCGGCGGTCCGGACCCACGGTCGGCATCGGGGGCGGTGCGATGAGGTCGTGGTCGCGCACGCGCCCGGTCCAGCCGGAGGGGTAAGGCTCCACCTGGATCGCCTCCTCACGGCGGCGGCGGCCCATGAGGAACATGTCCACCTCGTCCGCCACGGCCTTCCCGTCCGCGACCGCGTGGATCACGTCGCGGCTACCGTAACTGAAGTCCCCGGCTACGAAGAGCCCCGGGCGGGTCGTGCGTAGGCCGCGGTGCTCGACTCCGGCCGGTAGCAGGCGCAAGGTCCGGCGCTGGCCGACGGCTGCGATCAGGGTCCCGCACGGGACCTCGAAGCGCGAGCCGGGCAAGGGCTCGATCCCCGGGCGGCCCGTCTCCGGGTCCGGGGCAGTCAGCCGCGTGCGTTCGAAGACCACGGACTCGATGCATCCCCCCCGGCACCGCGCCTCGACCGGGGAGGCGAGCGTCTCGACCCGGATGCTTTCACGCCGCATCTCCTCGATCTCGGCGGGGGTGGCGGACATCTCGGCCTCGGAGCGCCGGTACATGAGGCGGACCTCGCCTCCGTCCGCCCCGAGGAGCCGGCGGGCCGCGCGCGCGCAGTCCACAGCCGTGTACCCGCCCCCGATCACGACCACGGGTGGAATGGGCGGCCCGGCCTCGCCGAGGTTGAAGCGTCGCATGAAGACCACGCCGGGCGTCACGGAGCCCGGTTCCAGCCCGGGCAGGCGCAGCGGGGCGGGCTCGACGGCCCCGGCCGCGAGCACGACCGCGTCGTGGGTCGCGAGCAGTTCCTCGACCCGCTCCGGGTCCACTTCTTCCCCGGTCCGCACCTCGATTCCCGCGTCCAGGACCGCCTGGACCTCGGCGTCCAGGACCTCGCGGGGCAAGCGGAAGGAGGGGATGGCCAGGCGCATCATCCCGCCCAGGACCCGCTCCCGCTCGAAGACCACGACCTCGTGTCCGTATCGGCGCAACTCGCGCGCCGCGGCGAGGCCGGCCGGACCAGACCCCACGACGGCGACCCGCCGGCCGGTGCCCGGAAACCAGGCCGGCAAGGGAGCGGGCCGGCCGGGGGTCCGTCCGTCCGCGGCGAACCGCTTGAGGTGACAGATGGCGACCGGCCCCTCCGACCCGGTCCAGTGGTGCCGACAGGCCGGCTCGCAGGGGCGCGAGCAGATGCGGCCCAGGACCCCGGGGAAGACGTTGTCCTCCTGGTTGATGCGGTACGCCGTGTCGAGGTCGCCCCGGGCGATGGCTTCGATGTAGTGCGGGACGCGGGTTCTGGCCGGGCACGCCGCCTGGCAGGGGATGTCGCGCCGGTAAGTCGCGAAGTCGAGGGGCGTGGTCCCGTAGCCGCGGGTGGTGGACATCTCCGCGAGAGGTGGTGCCGCCTCGTGAGACAGGTCGAGCGATTCCACGGCCTCCCGGTAGGCCGCGAGGCCCTCCCGGGTCCCGTGGTCCGCGAGGCTTTCGCCGTCTCGTCGTCGTGCCAGGAAGACGTCCAGGATGGCCCTCGTCACGGCGGGACAGTCCTCCAGCCGGAACTCCCCGAGGAAGACCCCGTGTCGGGCCTGGGTTCCGCCGATGGTGACCTCGTAGCCCTCGACCGATCCCAGCTTCTCGCGCAGCCGGGCGCCGCGAAACCCGATGTCCGCGATGCGATAGGGCGAGCAACTATTCGGGCACCCGGTGATGTTCACCACGACGGCGTCGCGGATCGACTCGTAGCGGGAGTCGTCCACGACGGGACGCAGCAGATCGAACAG
>JBBIPO010000278.1:0-3362 GCA_037442805.1 Deltaproteobacteria bacterium | reverse complement strand
CGGGGCCCCTGCTGCGGGCGCGTCGCAATCCGCGCCTACAGCGCGGATTGCTCCTCGCGAACCGCAAGGCCGGACGCGAGCGGGATGGGCTATCATGCGCTGGGATCGGGCGGGGGCCGGACGATGACGCGCAAGGCATGGGTGATGGTCGCGGGCGGGGTCGCGTTCCTGTGGGCCTGCGAGGGAGGTGATGGGCGGGGCGGCGATGGCGTCATGGCGGACCTCCCGGCGGAGCCCGCGGACGTCCTCGACGCCTCGGAGGCTGGGGACGCGGGCGACTCGACCGACCCGGGCGCGGACGCCGCCGACGACCGGGGGACGGACGACGCGGCGGACGCGGGTGACGCAGGGGCCGGGACGGACCCCGGCCCCGAGGTCCTGGACCCGGACGGCCCGCCCTTCGCGCGCCACGTCAACCCCTTCATCGGGACTGGCGGGGACCTCGCGAACGTGGGGAGCGCCCTGCCCGGGGCCACGGCCCCCCTCGGCCTGGTCAAGGCGAGCCCGGACACGACGGACAAGTACGGGATGCCGCCGGTGTACCAGCACTGCGCGGGCTACTGGTACCCGGATACGTTCATGTACGGAATATCGCACAATCACCTTCACGGGACGGGCGCTCCGGACTACGGCAATATCCTGGTGACGCCCACCGTCGGGATGACCGAGGACAAGACCTCGAAGAAGCGATTCTTCCAGCCCTTCACGCACGAGGACGAGGTCGCGACGCCCGGGTACTACGCGGTCACGGTCACGGCCCCGGCGGTGCGCGCCGAGGTGACCGCGACCACGCGGTGCGCCCACCACCGGTATCGGTTCCTCGACGCGCCCGAGCGAGGGACCATCGTGCTGAACGCCGCGGCCTCCATGCTGGACGGCCGTTCGCGGGGCGGGGAGATCGTGGTGGACGGGCGCGAGGTCCGGGGATGGAGCCACAACGTGGGTCCGTTCTCGGGGCGGTACGGGGGCTTCCCGGTTTTCTTCGCCGCGCGATTCAGTCGGGACTTCGCCGGGTTCGGGACCTGGTCATCGGGGGAACTGCACAGAGGGGTGCCCGCGATCCAGGCCTCCGAGGACCCGGCGTCGTTTGGGGCGTGGTTCGAGTTTGACACGGTCGCCGACCCCGTGGTCGAGTTGCAGGTCTGCCTGTCGTACGTCGGGGTGGACGGGGCCCAGGCCGCGCGGGAGGCCGAGATGCCGGGGTGGGACTTCGAGAGGACGCGAGCCGCGACCGAGGCGGCCTGGGAGGCGGAGGTGTCGCGGTTCGAAATCTCGGGCGGGAGCGCGGACGACAAGGCGAACTTCTACACGGCGGTCTATCACGTGTTGCAGATGCCGACGATCTGGTCCGATGTGGACGGCCGGTACCGGGGCTTCGATGGCGAGGTGCACGAGGCCCAGGGCTGGACCTACTACACGGACATGTCCTTCTGGGACACGTTTCGCACGCAGCACCCTCTGCTGACCCTGATGTGGCCCGAGAGGCAGCGCGACATGATGCGCTCCCTCGCGGCCATGCAGCGCGAGGGCGGATACGTCCCCAAGTGGCCCATGGGGATGGGCGACTCTGGGAGCATGATCGGGCAGCACGGGGCGAGCGTGGTCGCGGACACGTGGTTGAAGGGCGTCCGCGACTTCGACGTGAATGCCCTCTACGACTCCATGAAGGCGACCGCGAACGCCCCGGGACCCCCGGGGTCGTACGGGAACCGCGACTGCTTCCCCTGGTACACGGACCCCGCGTTCGGCTACTGCCCAGCGGACCGGACGGACGGCGCCGTGTCCAAGACCCTGGAATATGCCTTCAACGACTTCTGCCTGGCGGAGCTGGCGCGCGCGCTGGGGCGGTCGGACGACGAGGCCGCGTTCCGCGCCCGCGCGAGAAACTACGCGACTTTGTGGGACCCGGACACGGGGTTCTTCCGCCCGCGTCGCGAGGACGGGACCTTCGTGACGCCGTTCGTGCCGGACGTGTGGGACAGCGGGGCGTACTACACGGAGGGCTCGGCCTGGCAGTGGCTGTGGTTCGTGCCGCACGACACGGCGGGCCTGCGGGCCCTGATGGGCGGGGATGAAAAGTTTGTGTCAAAACTGTCCGAGTTCTTCACGCTGGCCCGCGACAACTTCAACTTCATCCTGCCGACCCCCTGGTACTTCCACGGCAACGAGCCGGACCTGCACGCGGCCTTCCTGTTCCTGCGGGTCCGCCCGGCCACCGGCGACCCGGACCCCGGGAGGCCGGACCTTGCCCAGGTCTGGGCGCGCTGGGTCCTGGACGCGAACTACCGGAACGCCTGGAACGGACTCGTCGGCAACGACGACGCAGGGACGCTCGCCGCGTGGTACGTCTTCGCCGCGTCGGGGCTGTACCCGTGGCCCTGCCTCCCCGGGTACTCCGTGACGGTCCCCCGCTTCGACCGGGTCGTCTGGCACCTGCCGGCCGGGGACCTCGTCATCGAGGCCCCGGGGGCCGCGGCGGCCCCCGTGGTCGCCCGGGAGGTGCGCTGGAACGGCGCGCCCCTGGACGGCTTCTGGCTGTCCCACGACGACCTCGCCGCGGGCGGGGTGCTCCAGTTCGCGGTCGAGCCCGCGCCCGACACGCCGTAGCGACGTCTAGCGCCATCAGGACCACAGGCCCGCTCACCCCAGCAGGTCCAGCGGCCGCCTCGTGGAACGGATCCCCGCTGGCCCGGTGGCTCCAAGACCCGCCTTGTCTTGCTGGTTCCGTTCTCAGGACCGTAGCCCCACCACCCCTGGGCGGTCATGCGGTCCTCCGAAAACCAGCCGATCCCGAACGTCCCAGTGTCCCAGGTCAACGACAGGACCGATCGCGAGATCGGACCCTCGAGGCGCCCGGCTGTACTGGTCGTATAGCCGATAGATGGGAGATGCCCTTCGCTGCTTCCGTTGCGCCTTGCCCATGGTCGTCATCGCCCCCCGTTTATCAGGCGTTCCACCAGCGCGTCCCCTGACGACACAATCATTTGCAGGACGACCGCTCCCGACCTTCCTTCGCTTCACTCCTTCGGGCCGGCGTTGGGCCCCCTGCGATCCTCGCCCTCTTCGAGGGTTTCGAATTGCACGTGGGACTCCCCTTGAGCCACCCGCGGTCTTCGCTCGAACGCAGGCTCCACGGCTCACCAAGCCATGCCTCCGCGCCCTGGTCCCCCCAAAGACGTCTTCGCTCGCCCACCGCCCGACCCCGGAGGCGTCGCCCTTCAAGACCCAAACCCTTCGCCCAAGCGTCGGCCATGATCTGTCCTTCTCATGACTCTTCCCGTGCTCTCGACCTTTTCCATGTCGCTCCCGAGCAATCCGCGATGTTGACTGGGCCAAGATCCATGCGGGTCTCCTCGGGGTCT
>JBBIPO010000277.1:0-3370 GCA_037442805.1 Deltaproteobacteria bacterium | reverse complement strand
CAGGTGGACGAGGAGGGCGCCGCCAACTGCTCGACCTACTACTACGACGGGGACAACGACGGTTACGGGTCGTCCTCGAATCACAAGTGCCTGTGCGGGCCATGGGGGCTGTACATCCGCACCGTCGGCGGGGACTGCGACGATTCGTCCCAGGCGATCAACCCGAGCGCGAGCGAGCGCTGCAACGGGATCGACGACAACTGCAACGGGCAGACCGATGAGGGCGACGCCTCGCTGATGTGCGGGGCGGTCCCGAACGGGACGCCGGTCTGCACCGGAGGGCAGTGTGGGGCCCTGTGCGACTCCGGGTATTACGACGTGAACCACAGTCTGATCGACGGGTGCGAGTGCCAGTGGGACCAGTACGATGCCGGCGGCAACGCCTGCCCCCAGGCGATCAACCTGGGCCCCCTGTCCGATGCCGGGTCCGGAGCGACCTACACGCTGACGGGGCGGATCGTCCCGGACTCGGACGTGGACTGGTACAAAGTCACGGCAACGGACTCCACGGACACGGGGAACTTCTCGGCGCCGGGACACGACCGATTCCACGTCAGGGTGCGGTTGACCTCGCCCACGGACGGGAGCCTGAAGGTCAACGTGTACCGGGGGTCGTGCTCCACGCAGACCCAGTGCGTGTCCGGTTCATTCAACGCGACCGATGTCCAGTGGTTCGCGAACCTGAACAACACCACGTCCCGCATCGGCGAGGACCCGTGCGTCACCCCGCCGGGTCCCCGGCTGTGGGACTGCTGCAAGCCCGGCGAGTGCGACTCCGGGGCCACCACCTCGAACGCGTGTTGCGGTGGCAAGAAAGGGGACAACCCGACCCAGTGTGACGACACCACGAAGAACAAGCGGCATTGCCTCGACGACGGGACGACCTTCTACATCAAGGTGTACCGAGCCTCGGGATCGGCCCCGAACTGCGGCCAGACCGAGTACACGCTCGTGATCACGAACGGGGTCCTGTGATCGGGGGGACAGGGGACCAATCGCGACCCTGACATCGGGAGAAGAGGATGGTCACCGACAATCCGGCGGTCCGGAGGCTCCTGCGGCAGGCCCTGGAGGAGGACATCGGCAGCGGCGACGTCACGACGGAGTCCATCGTGGACCGGGGCGTGGTCGCGAGGGCCGAGGTCGTGGCGAAGGAGGCCGGGGTCCTCGCGGGCGTCCCCGTGGCCCTGGCCCTGCTCGAGGAGGTCGGTCCCGGCATCCGGGCCAGGGAACTCCTCCGGGACGGCGACGTGGTGGCGCCGGGCAGCGTGGTCCTCGACGCGGTCGGCCCGGCGCGTCTGTTGTTGCAGGTCGAGCGGACCCTTCTGAACTTCGTGATGAGATTGTCCGGGATCGCCACGATGACGCGCCGGTACGCGGAGCGCCTCGCCGGGAGCAAGACGCGGCTGCTGGACACGCGCAAGACCACGCCGGGCCTGCGCGTGCTCGAGAAGTACGCGGTCCGCGTCGGGGGTGGGCACAACCACCGCTTCGGCCTCTACGATGGGGTCCTGGTCAAGAACAACCACATCGCGGTCTGCGCGGATATCAAGGAGGCGGTTCGCAGGGCGCGCCGCCTCGCTCCGATGCCGTGCAAGGTCGAGGTGGAGGTCCGCACACTCGAGGAGGTCCGGCGCGCGGTCGAGGCCGGGGCGGACGCCGTGCTCCTGGACCACATGGACCGGGACGAGATGGCGCGGGTCGTGGATTACTGCAACTGGAAGGTCCTCACCGAGGCCTCCGGGAACCTGACGCCGGACGACGTGGCGGCCGCGGCCGAGATCGGCGTGGACTTCGTGTCCGTGGGCGCACTGACGCGCTCGGCCGTGTGGCTCGACTTCTCGATGAGGATGACCCGCATCCCCGAGGCAGCAGATGGCCCCGCTTGAAGCCAGCAGGCTGCTCGGGCACCTGAGGATGCTCGGCGTCGCGCTCGGGCGCGTGCACTACTTCCCCGCGATTTCGAGCACGCAGGACGAGGCGGCCCGCCTGGCCCGCACCGGAGCGCCCGAGGGCACCCTGGTCGTGGCGGGGCGCCAGACCCGGGGGAGGGGGCGGGTCGGGCGGACGTGGTTTTCGCCACCCGGCGCGGGTCTGTACGCGAGCGTGGTCTTCCGGCCCCCCGTGTCCCCGGCCCAGTGGCCGGCCTTGTCGGTCCTCGCGGGGGTCGCCGTGGTCGAGGAACTCCAGCGGCAGGGGATCGTGGCGGCGCGGCTCAAGTGGCCGAACGACGCCCTGATCGGCGGCCGCAAGGTGGCGGGGATCCTGGCGGAAGCCTTCCCAGATGTTGGATTCGCGGTCCTGGGACTGGGCCTCAATGCCTCGTTCAAAGGGGTGGACCTTTCCCCCGACCTCGCGGAGGTCGCGACCGACCTCGAGTCGAATCTGCCGCCCGGGACCGACCTGGAAGAGGCCGCGGCCCGCGTCCTCCTGGCGGTCCTCGTGGCGTACCGGAAGGCGTTGCCAGACCTGCGAGTCGCGCCCGACCGCGCCGGAAGGCTCCTGTGGACCACCGGGGAGGTCGTCGTCGGGGGGGTGCGGGGCCGCGTGGCCGGTCTGACCCCGTCCGGCGAGTTGTGGCTCGTCGAGGAAAACGGCCACGCGATCGCGATCTCGGTGGGAGAGGTCTCGGATGCTCGTAGCGGTTGATATCGGGAATACGAATATCGTCATCGGCGTGTTCGACGGGGAGCGTCTGGTCACGGACTTCCGGGTCTCGACGCGCCACGAGGCCACCGCGGATGAATACGCGTTCCTGCTGAACGGGCTGTTCCGACTCGCGGACCTCTCCTTCGATCGGGTGGACGGGGCCTGCCTCGCGAGCGTGGTCCCGCCCTTGACCGAGACCTTCGCGGACCTGGCGCGGCGGCACTTCGCGGGCCCGCTCGTGGTCGTGGGTCCCGGTGTGCGCACGGGGATCGCCATCGCGTACGAGACGCCGCGCGACGTGGGCGCGGATCGGGTGGTCAATGCGGTCGCCGCGCACGAGCGCTGCGGGTGCGACGTGATCGTGGTGGACTTCGGGACCGCGACGACCTTCGACGCGATCACGGCCCGGGGCGAGTACCTGGGGGGCGTGATCGTCCCCGGCGTCACCGTGAGCCTTCAGGCCCTCTACGAGAGGACCGCGAAACTCCCGAAGGTCGAAGTGGCCCGGCCGGACACGGTGATCGGGCGCAACACGGTGCACAGCATCCAGTCCGGGGCCTACTACGGGTATCTGGCGATGGTGGAGGGGTTGGTGGCCCGCATGAGGGCCGAGATGACCGAGCCGGTGCGGACCCTCGCGACCGGTGGGCTCGCGAGCCTCCTGTGCCGTGACTGCCCGGCGATTGACGAGGTGGACCCCTACCTGACCCTCCGGGGCCTC
>JBBIPO010000276.1:0-3425 GCA_037442805.1 Deltaproteobacteria bacterium | reverse complement strand
CGCGAGCAGGCGCTCGCGTCCCCACGGGAACCAGGGAAGCGGTCACGGCCCCGCGCGCGCAGCGCGCCCGGAGCCGCGAAGTCCACTTCGCGGCGGATGCGCGGCCTCCTGGCCGCGCCATGGCGCGAAGCGGCCCTTCGGACTGCGGCGTGCAAACGCCGCCTTGCCCCCGGGTGGACCTTCCCCACCGTGGGCGTAGGCGTGGGCGTGGGCGAATTCAAGGAGTGACGTGATCGGAGGGCGGGCACGCGTTCGGTCATGGGCACCTGCATTCCAACCTGTTGTATTCCATATCGCATCTCCAGAATTCTCCCCCTTCGAATGGGGAATGTCCTCTGTCCCCGGCCGTTGACGGCTCCTTCGGCGACCGGTACCATTTAGTAGTCTTGTTTCCAATTTGAGACGCAAAATGGAATCAGTCCCCCGATTTCTCGTCCCTCCGGACCGGAGCTTCTTCCTGTTCGGCCCACGCGGCACCGGGAAATCCACGTGGCTCGCGACGACCTTTCGGGACGCCTTGTGGATTGACCTCCTCGACCTCGCCGCGTACCGGGCCTTCCAGGCAAGGCCGGAATGCCTGCCGTGGTCGAGGGCGCCCTCGGACAGCGAGTGTCGGTGATTGACGAGGAACGGAGCGTTGGGAATTGGACCGGGGGTCCCATGCGTGGGAGGCTTGAATCATGGACGAGCGTGAGAAAAAGCTAGAGAAACTTTATAATCCTTTGCATCGTTGCAATAATGTTCTCATACGTGGTGGTATATACGACGAGGAGCTATACGAACGGGCAATGCCGAAGATGCTCTTTCTCCTGAAGGAAGCCAACGAACCGGAAGCCGGGACGGAATGGAGTTTTCCGGACCTGGTAGACAACGAAAGACAGTCTTGTGAGCGGGGGGAGGCCCTTCGGCCGTTCGCAAACGCAATCGGGAGATCGCCATTCTTGATCCAGATGTGATGGTGTGTTGTGGCGTCTTTGATATCATGAGCGACATCATTGGCGAGGATGGCCACAAGCACGACATGGGGGTCCAGTTGGGACCGGAGAAGCTCAAGTCGTCAAACCAGAAATTGATGCTCGTTGAACATGGGCAAGAAGGGCGACTTGTTCTCGATTTCTACCACCCGCGCTACCGCGTGAGCCCGTGCCTCCTCTTCGCCGGATGGAAGGAGAGGTTGCGAGAACTTCAATCGAGCGGACGGTGGCCGTGTTCAAGGTCCTGATCTTGGCTCGTTGGGTCTCCCTCGGTACTCGGAAAGGAGGGGCAAAGCCAGGAAGAAATGTCCCGACCGCCCCCTTTCATCCCCCCTTGACCCCGCCCGCGGTCAGGCCGGACACGAGGTAGCGCTGGAGGGTGAAGAAGAGGGCCACGACGGGCAGGGACACGAGGATCGAGGCCGCGGCGAAGTAGCCCCACTGGACCGTGTGCTCGCCCACGTAGTTGCGGATGGTCACGGGCAGGGTAAAGGCGGCCTCGCGCGACAGGAAGGTGTACGCCAGGACGAACTCGTTCCACGCGGTCATGAACGAGAAGAGGGCCGTGATGGCCACCGCGGGCGCGGAGAGGGGGAGGACCACGGTCCAGAACACGCGCGGCATGGAGGCCCCGTCCATGATCGCGGCCTCCTCCAGGTCTCGCGGGATGGTGTCGAAGTAGCCCTTCAGCATCCAGACCGAGAACGGGACCGACGTGATGGAATAGACGAGGACCAGGCCCGCGATGGTGTCCAGGAGGTGCAGTCTTTGCATGATGACATAGAGCGGGACCATCATCAGGATCCCCGGGAACATCTGCGACACGAGGAACAAAAACAGTCCGGACCGCCGCCCCACGAAGCGGAAGCGCGAGAAGGCGTACGCCGCGGTGCAGGCCACGCTGATGCCGAACAGGGTCGTCAGGACCGAGACCGCGACGGAGTTCAGCAGTTGCCTCGCGAAGAGGGGCGTCCCGGCCTGGTCCCGGGCGGACACCACTTGCGCGAAGTTGGCGCCCGACACGACCGTGGGCAGGGGGTTCAGGTCCGCGCCCTGGAACGTGTTGGTCCCGGACAGGGCGATCCGGACGACCCACAGGATGGGCAGGAGGGTCAGGAACGCGACCACGGCCAGCAGGACGTGTCGCAGCGCGCGCGAGGCCCGCGGGCCCCGACCCCCGGTGCTTCTCGGCTCACTCATACACGCTCTCCGCGGCGCGCGTCACGCGATTGGTCAGGGCCGTGTACGCGGCCAGAATGACGAAGATGATCAGCGAGTACGCCGCCGCGAGTCCGTAGTTCTTCAGGACGCGGAAGGCGCGGTATGCCTCGGTGATCAGGATGTTGGTCTGGTTGTCCGGCGCGCCACCCGACACCAGGTACACCACGTTGAACATGTTGAAGGTCCAGATGGTGCCCAGGATGACCGCGGGGAAGAGCGCGGGCTTCAGCAGGGGCAGGGTGACGTGCCGGAACGAGGCCCAGCGACCCGCCCCGTCCATCCGGGCCGCCTCGTAGAGTTCGGCCGGGATGCTCTGCAAGGCCCCGAGGCTGATGACCATCATGAAGGGGAAGCCGAGCCAGGTGTTCGTGACCAGGTTCGCGGTGAAGTTGGTCCAGAAGGAGCGGCCGAGCCAGTCCACGGGGTCGAGGCCCAGGAGGGCCAGGAAGGCGTTGGCCGGGCCGTACTGCGTGTTGAAGATCCACTTCCAGATGAGGGCCGTGATGTAGTTCGGGACCGCCCACGGCACGATGAGCAGGACCCGGTACGCGGCCCGACCTCTCAGGCGGGCGTCGGACAGGACCAGGGCCAGGGCGAGGCCGATCAGGACGTGCAGACCCACATTCAGGACGGTCCACAGGACGGTCACGCCCAGCGTGAAGTAAAAGTTCGTATCAGAAGTTTCCGACGGAAACAGAATGTCCACGAAATTCGCAAGTCCCACGAAACGTCCGCTGTTGTCCAGGAACGCCAGATAGACCCCCATGAAGAACGGGACGAAGATCAGCAGGACCATCCCGACCATGGCCGGGGCGATGGCGGCATAGATCAGGGGACGGTCGCGCAGGTTCGCGAACAGGCGGGTCGCGGAGGCGTGAAGACCCGCGCACAGGGCCGCGGCCGCGAGGGCGCACGCGACCAGAAACCCGGGACCCGTCGCCATCGCGTGCATCGGGGGAGGGACGCCGGCCACCGCGGCCTCTCGCCCGGACAGGATGCGCAGGACCGCAGCCGAGTGTTGGGCGACGGCCCACGCCCCGGCCAGACCCGCGACCCCGCCGATCAGGGCCGCGACCGGCCGGCCGGTCCAGCCACGGCGCGAGACCCCGTACGCCACCCCCGCGGCGCACAGGACGACCAGCACCACGGGCCACACCGGGGGCGGCAGGTCCGACGCCTCGACCACGGCCCCCCGCACCCCCGTCCCGGTCGCCACCGCGCACAGGAGGG
>JBBIPO010000275.1:0-3433 GCA_037442805.1 Deltaproteobacteria bacterium | reverse complement strand
GAACTGCATGAGAGCCGCTTGTATCTTGGCCCAATCAACATCGCGGATTGCTCAAGTCAATCAAGAACTGGACGAAATCCTTGCCGTCTTACAACGACAGCCGCTTGAACACGGCCTCCGGGATGTGGCGCAAGACCCACAGGATCGGGCGCCAGAACCACGGCAGGTACACCTCGTCCCGCCCGCGGTCCATCGCCCGCACGATCCCGCGGGCGACCCGGTCGGGCGTGGACCACAGGAAGCCCTTCTTCCGGAAGCCCGCGGTCATCGGCGTGTCCACGAAGCCCGGCTTGATCGTGACCACGCGCACGCCCTTGCGGTACAGACGGTTGCGCAAGCCCTGCATGAACAGAGTCACGAGCCCCTTGGCCGCCCCGTACACGTAGTTGCTCTGCCGACCCCGGTCCCCCGCCACCGACGAGATCACGGCGAGGGTCCCTTGCCCGCGCGCCTCGAAGCGATTCGCCGCGAGGGTCAACAAGGACACGACGCTCAAGGCGTTCGTGTGGATCTCCTGCAAGGTCAGGGCGACCGAGCGCTCGCAGAGTGCCTGGTCCGACAGGGTCCCGTGCGCGATCAGGATGGCGTCGAGGCCACCCAGGGCGGCCTCGGCGCTCGACAGCAAAGCCTCGTGGCGCTCGACATCGTTCAGGTTCGCGCGCGCGGCCTCGACCACCTGGCCCCCGGACGCCCGGCACTTCAGGTCCGCGAGGAGCGCTTCCAGTTTCTGCGGATCGCGCCCCACCAGGAACAGGTCACGGCCGTCCGCCACGAAGCGCCGCGCGCACGCGGTCGCGATGGCCGAGGTCGCGCCGAAGATCGCGATCTTCTTGGGACGATCGGGGCGTGGCATGGCTCACCTCGTCACGCGCCGCCAGAACGACGACGAAAAGCCCGGGTCCATGTGCCTCTGGAAGGTCTCCCACGCCGGGAAGGCCCGGCGGAACATCTCGCCCGGCATCCGCGCGTCCTTGGAGGGATTCAGGGCCCCGCCCGCGGCCCGGACCACCGCATCCAGTTCATCGAAAAGCCGCAGCGTGCGCGGCCCCCGGTTCGCGAAGTCGAGGGCCAGGGTCGTGCCGGGGCGCGCGAAGGACAGCATCCCGGCGGACTCGTGGTCCCCGAAGGTCTTGAGGACCGCGAGCAAGGACCCCTCCCGGCGCCGCCCGATGAGGTCAAGCAGGTCGCGCAGGGCTTCGAGGGCGCTTCCGGGCGGCAGCACGCACTGGTACTGGTAGAACCCGCGCGGCCCGTACGCCCGGTTCCAGTCCAGGATGCCGTCCAGCGGATAAAAGAACGGGACGTGGTGGACGAGGCGGGGGCCTGCAGCGAGCGGGCGATGATAATAAAGGGAATTGAACAGGCGGACCGTGGCCGGGCGGATTAGCGAGACGGGCGGGGTGACGGGCAGGCGCCGGGCCCGGTCCCGCCAGCGGGGGAGGTCCGTCGTCGGCGGCGCGTGGCGTCCCCGAATGAAGATGCCTCGGCCCCGCCGGTCCGTGCAATCGAACCAGGCCACCGTGTATGGCCACTCGCGTCCCGAAGATGCATTCAAGGCAAAATATTCGCTCAGGTCATGGAATCGCGACTCCTCCACGACCATGAAGGCGTTCGCGATGGGAATCAGACGAAGTTCCGCCCACGTGATCACGCCGGTCAGGCCCAGACCCCCGACGGTCGCGCGGAAGAGGTCCGGGCGCTCGTCCCGGGAGCAGACGAGCCGCTCCCCGGTCGATCGCAGGACCTCGAGGCGCATCACGTGGCGACCGAACGACCCGGCCACATGGTGGTTCTTGCCGTGGATGTCGTTGGCGATGGCGCCGCCGACGGTGACGAAGCGCGTCCCCGGCGTCACGGGCAGAAAGAAGCCGCGAGGCACGATCAGGTCCAGAATGTCCTTCAGCAGGACCCCGGCCTCGCAGCGGAGGGTCCCCGTGCCCAGGTCCAGGGCCATGAAACGGTCCAGTCGCAGGGTCCGCAGGAGGGTCCCCCCCTCGTTTAGACAGACGTCACCGTACGAGCGGCCGCACCCGATTGGCAGGAGCGGCCGGGGCACATCCGGCAGCGGATCATGCCGATGGAACAGGTCCACGACGGCAGCGTGCAAGACCGGTCGCAGGCGCCCGAAGGATTGCACCGTCAAGACGCCCCCCCTTGCGGGCCACCGGCCAGGACGATTTCGTCGGCCCGGTACGATGAACGCACGCGGGGACCGCTCGCCACGAAGGCGAACCCCAGGTCCCGCGCCGCGCGGGCGAGCCGGTCGAATTCGTCCGGCGACCAGTAGCGCACCACCGGGCGGTGCCGACGCGTGGGCTGGAGGTACTGGCCCAGGGTCACCGCGCGTACGCCGGTCTCCGCGAGGTCGCGCAGGGACTCGAGGACCTCGTCTTCCGTCTCGCCAAGCCCGAGCATCAGCGAGGACTTCGTGAGGAGGTCCGGCGCAAGCGCGCGGGCCTGCCGCAAGACCGCGAGCGACCGGTCATACGACGCACGCCGGTCCCGCACGAGCGGGGTCAGACGGCGCACGACCTCCAGGTTGTGGCCGAGGACATCGGGTCGTGCGGCGACCACGGTGCGCAGCCGCTCGTCGAGGTAGTCGGGGATGAGGACCTCGACGCGGGTTTCCGGCGTGGCTCGGCGGATCGCGTCCACCGTCGCCGCGTACTGCCCCGCCCCCCCATCCGGGAGGTCGTCGCGGTCCACGCTCGTCACCACCACGTATCGCAGTCCCGCGTCCCGGACGGCCTCGGCCACCCGCGCCGGCTCGTCCGGGTCCAGGGCGCCGCGCGGGTTCCCGGTCCGGACCGCGCAAAACCGGCATGCCCGCGTGCACGTGTCCCCCAAGATCAGGAACGTCGCGGTCCCGCGGCCGAAGCACTCGCCCTGGTTGGGGCAGCGAGCCTCCTCGCAGACCGTGTGGAGTCGCAGACGACGCAGCCGGCGGTTCATGGCCGCCGCCGCCTCCCCGGCCGGCAGGACCACGCGGAACCACCTGGGCAATCGAGACTCCATTCGCTCACTCCGGTTCGCGGGACCTCCCGGGTTCCCGCAGCCGCCCCAACGGGCGATCCCCCGCGCCCTTTCTACCTTTTTTCTTTTCCGTTGACAACCGTCCGCCCCTGCCCTATCATCCCGCGTGCCTGAACGGCCTGGGCGAATAGCTCAGTGGGCCAGAGCACCGGTCTTACACACCGGGGGTCACAGGTTCGAACCCTGTTTCGCCCACTGCTCGCGCTCAGGACCGAGGCGCTCTTTGCGACCTGGGGTGGTAGTTAAGTCGGTTATAACGCTGGCCTGTCAAGCCAGAGGCCGCGGGTTCGAGTCCCGTCCACCCCGCCAAGGAAAATCAAGGCAGGACGCGGCGATACCGGTTCCGGGACGCTCGCCGTACTTGCACCCTCGAACGCCCGAAAACGCCGTTTTTCGTCCC
>JBBIPO010000274.1:0-3493 GCA_037442805.1 Deltaproteobacteria bacterium | reverse complement strand
CGTTGACAACCGGCGTCCGGATGGCGGAAGGTTGCACCAGCCACCGGGTCGTGCCCCGACCGGGGCACCAGGAGGATGGCCGTGACAGCATGGCGCGCGTGGTGGATCGCGATGCTGGCCATGGGGTGCGCGGGTCCGGAACCCGCGGGGCTCCGGCCCACCCCGGACGGGGATGGGCCGCGCGTCGTCTACGATCTGACCGCCAAGCCCCTGCCCGAGGTCCCCCTGCCGAGCGACACGGCCACCCGCATGGACCCGACCTCGCCCACGGGCCGCCGCCTGAACTTACCCCTGCGGGCCGAGACCGACGCGGAAGCGCGGCTGCGCGAGCACGCGGACCGGCTCGACGGCTTCGGGGTCTTCGCGCCGGTGACCGTGTCCTTCGATGCGCCCCTCGACCTCGTGAACATCCGGGACCGCCACGCGCGCAACCACGACTTCCGGGACGACGCGGTCCTCCTCGTCAACGTGGACCCGCAATCGCCCGGGTTCGGCGAGGCCGTTCCCCTGGACGCCGGGCAGGGGAACTATTCCCTCGGCCTGGAGTGGCCCTGGCAGTACTGGGACCAGGACGAGCACGCCGATTCCCTGAACCTCGTGTTCGAGACGCACGACGAGGATGTGAACGGCAACGGTGTGCTGGACCCCTACGAAGACATAGACTTCGATGGCGTCCTCGACCGCCCCAACACCTGGAGCGGGAAGCCCCCGCCGCTCATCACGCCGGAAAACCTCGGCGAGTGGCTCGCGCGCCCCGACCGCCCCGCGGACGACCTGATCACCTTCTACGAGAAGCAGACGAACACCCTGATCCTGTGGCCCGTGGTGCCGCTGCGCCAGGCCACTCGCTACGCGGTCGTCCTGACCAACCGCCTGGTCGGGGAGGACGGAAACCCCGTGCGGTCCCCGTTTCCGTCCGTCAACCCGGCGGACCAGACCGCGGATCTGGGATCGCTCTCGCAGGTCCTCGCCCGGCCGGAGATCGGCCTGACCCTCGATGACGTGGCCTTCGCGTGGACCTTCACCACCCAGACCGTCACCGCCGACCTCGAGGCGATCCGCGCGGGCCTGTACGGCCACGGCTCGCTGTCCTGGCTCGCGTCCCGCTTCCCCCCGGACCTCGCGCCCAAGGTGGTGCGGGACCCCCTGGAAGACGGGACCCTCCCCGACCACCCGTTCCTGCTGCCGGGTTCCGTCGCGCTGCCGGTCTTCGACCTGGCCGGGCCCCTGCTCGGCTATCCCGACGAGGTCGTCAAGGCCCTGGCGACCGACACGTCCTACACGGACTACTGGGTGCTCGGGTCCTTCACGTCGCCGTCCTTCCTCGTGGACCGCGACGGGATTGCGACCCCGATGTACCCCGCGGACGACGACGAGGTCTTCGAGGTGGACCCGACGACCGGCCACGCGGTCGTGGGGCCGACGACCGTGACGTTCATCTGCTCCATTCCCAAGACGACGGATCGGCACAAGCCCCCATTCCCCGTGATGATCTACGGCCACGGCTTCTCGGGCGCCCCCTTCGAGATCTTTGGATTCGCAGGGCGCGCGGCCCAGTTCGGGTTCGCGCTGTGCGGGATCGATGCCGTGGGACACGGCCTGGCCCTGCCGGCGGACGAGGACATCCCCTACGACCAGATCGTGCCCGAGATGCTCGGGGTCCTGGGACTCGGGGCCTTCTACCGGGGTTTCGCGGGCGGACGCATCCGGGACCTCGACAACGACGGGAAGATCACGTCATTCGATAACGGCGGCGATTTTTGGAGTTATGATGTCTTTCACATGCGCGACAACGTCCGGCAACTGGTGGTGGACCACATTCGCTTCATTCAGGTTCTTCGGTCGCTCGGAACGGCGCGCTGGGAGGCTGACACGAACGGCAACGGCCTGGCCGACGACCTGATGGGGGACTGGAACGGGGACGGCATCGTGGACATCGGAACGGCGGCGAACAAGTCGTATCCCACCTGGGGACAGTCCATGGGCGGGATCATGTCGTCGCTCCTGGCCGCGGTCGAGCCCTCGATCCGCGCCTCCACGCCGGTGTCCGGGGGCGGCGGCCTGATCCACATCGGGCTGCGGTCCACCAATCCGGGCGTCCCGGAAGGGGCCCTGATGCCGCTCATGGGTCCGTTCGTGGTCTTCTCGCCGCTCGGCGACCCGGATGACACGGTCGAGGTCGCGTGGATGATCAACGACCTGCACCGCGAGTACCGGGACCGGCCGCGCGGGTGGCCCCACTACTACCCCTTCGCCAGAACCACGGCGATCCGGCCCGGGGACCGCGTCGTGGTCCGCAACCTGCGCAACGGGGCCGAGGTCCGGGCCTTCCGACACCCCGACGGGCGGGGATTCCGGGTGTCGCTTGCGGCGGACGCCCCGAGCGCGGTCGAGAAGCGCCCGCTGTTGGGCCTGCACGACGGCGACACGCAGCCGGTGCCGGTGACCTGCGCGCCCGGGACCTGGAGGGTCCCACTCGACGCCGAGGGCCGGCCCGCGGGTCCCGCCGACTGCCCGGAGCCCGTCCTGGAGCGCACCCTGTTGTTCGGGGACCCGGTCCAGGTCGAGGTCCACGACGGCTGGGACGGACCGGTCAAGCAGGTCCTGGACCGCTTCGAGATCCCCGTGACCTTCCAGGGGGCCATCTTCCCGGCCGGGGCGCCGCTGGTCGCGATCGAGACGGGCCTGGGCCGCCCGCGCAACACCCCCGAATTCCGCCGCCTGATAGGCGTGGCGGCCCACGCCCTGACGCGAGGGGACCCTATCGCCTACGCCCGCCACTGGCGGCGCGAGGAGCGGCTCGACTTCCGTTACGACCCGGACGCCGCGCCCCAGGCCAACATGGTCGTGTATCACTCGGTCGGGGACCCCAACGTCCCCGCCAGCGCCAGCATGGCTCTGGCCCGGGCCGCGGGGATCCTGCCGTACCTGCCGGGCGACGACGGAGAGACCCCCGCCAACGACCGCCTCCTCCAGGCGTTCGTGGGGGAGGTCGTGGAGGGGTTCTGGCGACATTCCAGTTCAAAATATTCGGTGCGGGACTGGGCGCGCGCCAACTGTCGCCGCAAACTCGTGGACATGCGGTGGCCGGACGAGTTCGACGCCTTCCAGGACCTGGACCCCTCCCCTCCCCTGCCCGTGCACGCGGACCCGGACGACCTCGACGGGGGGATCAACGAGTACGGAGAAGGCGGCCTGTCCCCGCCGGTCCGGGCCACGCTCCAGACCCGGGACGGGGTTCTGGCCCTGCGCTTCCCCTACACGTACCCGCTCGGGGCGCACGGCGTGGAGCCATCCAATCCATCCAGGATGTTCAATATCAATAACTTTTTCGAAAACCAGGTCTCGATCTTCATGGCCACGGACGGCGTCGTGCTGTCCGACGACCCCTGCCTCGCGGACTCCGTCTGTCCCGCGGACCGCCCCGAGAGCGCCTGCTGCTGGTACCTGCCCGACAGCGTGCTCGAGGCCGGCGCGCAACGCACCCCGCCGA
>JBBIPO010000273.1:0-3523 GCA_037442805.1 Deltaproteobacteria bacterium | reverse complement strand
TAGAACGGACGCGGTCATCTTACTACAATCGGGGCCGACGCCGCCCGAGGCGGGGCACGCGGAGCGAGGTGGAGATGGAGCACCCTGGCGAGAAGCGGGAGCGGACCTGGCAGCGGATTCAGGAAGAACGGTTCGACGCCGTCGTCATCGGCGGAGGCATCACCGGCGCAGGAATCCTTCGGGACGCGGCGATGCGGGGTCTGAAGGTCGCCCTCTTCGAGCGCGACGACTTCGCGTCCGGGACCTCGTCGCGGTCCTCGAAACTCGTCCACGGGGGATTGCGCTATCTCGAAATGTTCAACTTCTCCCTGGTCTTCGAAAGCACGCACGAGCGGGCGAGGCTCATGAGGCTGTCCCGCAACCTCGTCCGCCCCCTCCCCTTCCTGTTGCCCGTCTACCGTTCCTCCCGCAACGGCCTCTTCAGGATCACGGCCGGCCTGTGGCTGTATGACCTCCTCGCATCCTTTCGCAACTACCGGATGCACCGGGTCCTCCGTTCGCGCTCTCTGCTCGCCCGGGAGCCGGCCCTGCGCGCCGACGGCCTGCGCGGTGGCGTTCTCTACTACGACGCGATGACGGACGATGCCCGCCTGACCCTCGAAACGATCCTCGACGGGGTGCAGGCCGGCGGAGTCGCCCTGAACCGCGCCGAGGTGAGCGGGCTCGCGGTCGCGGGAGGGCGCCTCCGGTCCGTGGCGGTGACGGACCGTCTGACCGGCCGCGAAGCGGAGGTCGCGACCGGCTGCCTGATCTGCGCGGCGGGCCCCTGGACCGAATCCGTGCTCGCGCGCCTCGGGGTGGCCGAGACCGGGCCTCGCCTGCGGCCGACCAAGGGCGCGCACATCGTCCTGCCGCGCGACACGCTCCCCATCTCGCACGCCGTGGTCCTGTCGTCGCCGGTGGACGGGCGCGTCATGTTCGCCATCCCGTGGCGCGGTGCGACCGTGATCGGGACCACTGACACGGACTATTCCCCGGCGGCGGACGGCGCGATGGACCGGGTCTTCGCGGACCGACAGGACGTCGAGTACCTGCTGGCCTCCGTCCACCACTACTTCCCAGGCGTCCACGTCGGGCTTGGCGACGTCGTGGGCACGTGGGCGGGGTTGCGACCGCTCATCGCCCCTCCCTCGGAAGGCGCGGGGAGCCTTGAGCCTTCCCAGGTCTCGCGCGAACACGAGATCACGGTGGACCCGAGGGGGGTGGTCACGGTGGCCGGAGGCAAACTCACGACGTACCGCCTGATGGCAGCGGAAACCCTTGATCGAGCTCGCCCGTTCTTGCCAGACGCGGCCCGGGCACGCCCCCGGACCGGCCGGACCCCCCTCCCCTACTCCCGAGGTCTGCGGGATGACGACGCCACCGAGGACCTGGTCTCGGAGGTGACCGGGCGGTTTCCAGTGTCCGGGGAGTCCGCGCAGCATTTGGTGTTCAACTATGGTAGTAACCTCTTGCAATTACTGTCGGACTATGTACGCGAAGATTCGTCACTCCTGGAGCCCCTGTTGCCGGGCCTGCCGGTCCTGCGCCTGGAGGTGGTCCACGCGGCCCGTCACGAGATGGCCCTGACGCTCGCGGATGTCCTGTGCCGGCGGACGCCGCTGTTCTTCCTGGATCGCGAGCAGGGGATGGCGGCCGCTCGCGACGCCGCGGACCTGATGGGGGCCGTGCTCGGCTGGGACACGGAACGCCGAGAGCAGGAGGTGGCCCGCATCGCGGCCCTGGCCCGCGAGCACATGGCGTTTCGACTCACGCCTCCCTCGGCTGGCCCTGCTCGCCGCCCCGACGGATGGCCGAAAGGACCCGGGCGTCCAGGGGCTTGACGCGGATGGCGCGTGACGTGGGGAGCCTCGGGCGTGACCCTTCCCGATGGCCGCCCCGACGAGGCGAGAACCTCGGGTCGGACCAGTTCAGGACCGCGTGCAGGGGGTCGAGGAACGGGGTCTCCGGCACGTACGCAGCCACATCGAAACGGACGCGCCCGCGGGCGACCCATGCCAGCAGCGGCAGTGTGCACAGGTCACCGGGCCCGGCCGGCCACCCCACGTCGAGCACGACCTCCCTCCGAGGAAGGCCCGACCGGGTCAGTCCCGTCAGGAAGGCTCGAAACTCCACTAGGGCCTTGCCGTGCACCGTGGACCGAAACGGGTCGCGCAGGTGCAGGGTCGGGGGGTCCCGGTCGAGCCAGGCGGGGTCGGTTGCCGGTCCATCCCCGCGGACCAGCGATTCGAGGAACGCGAGACCCACCCGGTCCGGGGTCACGAGGACCCCGATCCGCGTCCGCCCCCGCCGGACCTCCTCGCTCGCCTCGCGGACGGCCCGGCGCAAGGCGCGGTCGTTCCCCTCGAGCGCCACGATCCGGTCCGCGGAATACGGGTCGGCGCCGTGATGAACGAGGACGACCTGGGACGCGCCCGCCTCGGTGGCAGCCGTCGCCAACGCGCGGCCCGCGAGGGAGGCCCCGCCGTGCGTCACCCGGACGTCCTCGAATCCCACCAGGCGGGCCTTGCGCACCACGCGATAGACCCCCGATGCCCGCATCAGGTCCGTCCCCGCGATCCACACGCGACGCCCCGTCGCCTCCGGGTTGGAGGCCTCGAGCGCGTCCTCGATGGCCAGGATGAAGTCCTCCTGCGGGAGCAGGGACACCGGCATGCCCGGACATCCGGTCCTCAAGACGCACTCGTCGCACGCCGCGAGCCGCACGTGTCCCACCTCATCCCCGAGACTCCGGTCCGCGGGCGCGGCCCGGTCGTGCTCGCGAAACGTCGTCCGCTCGTAGTGGTCCAGCTCGACCCCCGCGAGGACGTCCCGGAACAGACAGGGGGGGAGATTGAAGAGTTTCGTGCGAAAGCCCAGACGAATCCCCTCCCGGACCGCGTCCCGCACCGCCCGCACGGTGTCGGGGAGGCCCACCATCAGGTCCGCCGCGGTCTCGAGGTTGGCCTTGGACAGGATGATGGGCTGGAAGATCATCAGACGCACGCCCAGCCCTTGCAGCACGCGGGCGAGGTCCACCAGTCGGTCCAGGTTGCGGCGGTTGACGAGGGTGAAGGTGTTCAGCCGGACGACCCGGTCCGTTCCGTGCGTGGTCACGGCGTTGCGTATGGCCTGGATGGCCCGCGCGAAGGACCCTTCGCGGCCGGTGAGTCCCTCGTGCGTCGCGGCGTCGGGGCCGTGGATGGAGACCCCCATCGAGGTCAGCCCGGCCTCGACGGCCGCGCGGAAGAAGTCGGCCTGCCCGAGCCGCCAGCCGTTCGTGGTCACACCCACGCGGCGAAACCCCTGGTCGCGGGCGAATCGGACCAGGTCCAGGAAGTCCGGACGAATCGTGGGCTCCCCGCCGGTGAACGAGACCTCGTCGTACCCATTCGCGACGCCCCACCGGATACGGGACCGGATCTCGTCCCGTCCCATCCACTTCGGATACCCCGCGACCTCCCGGTACCCTCGCTGGTAGCAGAATAGGCACCGGTTGTTGCAGCCGATGCCCATCTCGATGACGAGGGTCTTCTTGTGGAGC
>JBBIPO010000272.1:0-3541 GCA_037442805.1 Deltaproteobacteria bacterium | reverse complement strand
GAGCCCGGTCATGACCGCCAGGAACCCCCGCCGCCCGACCGGCGGCCCTTCCTGGAGCTCCCCATCACCCGCCATCGCGTACCCCCGTCGTGCGAGCCCAGGGTGCCCGAGCCACACGTATTCAATGCGGCGCCTGATGGCTTGTCAACCGCCATGGCCTCTCCGAGTCTCGAATCAACGATATACTTCGTCATTCTCGGCTGGAGGACCGCGAATGCAGGGCCGCCTCGTACCACCGCTGGACCTTCGGGGAGCCGGAGACCCCGAGGCCCAGGAACGCCACCGACTGCTCCTGTCGCACTGGGGCGAGCCGTCCGAGGTCCTTGCGGCCCTGGCCGGGGGCGGGGCGGTCCCGGAGACCCCCGAGGAGCCGGCCGCGGCGAAGGACCTCTCGGCTCGCCTGGCCGCCGAGACGCGCTGGATGCGCGAGGCCGGGGCCCGGTACTGGATCCCCGACGCGCACCCCGGCCTGGCTCGCCTCGGGCCCTACGCCCCTCGCCTGATGTTCCTGCGGGGCGACGTGGACCCGACGGCCCCCGCGGTCGCGGTCGTGGGGACACGCCACCCGGACGAGTACGGGACCGAGGTGGCGCGTCGCCTGGGTCTCGCCCTGGGCCGCGCCGGGGTCACCGTGGTCAGCGGCGGGGCCCTGGGCGTGGACCGGATCGCCCACGAGGCCGCGCTGGACGCGGGCGGGCGCACGGTCGTGGTCTTCGGCGGCGGCCTGGGACGTCCCCATCCCCCGAGCCTCGGCCCGCTGTTCGAGCGCGTGGTCGTGTCGGGGTCCGCGCTCGTGTCGGAGTACCCGGTGCGCGCCCCGCCGAGCCGCCGCCATTTCCCGGAGCGCAACCGCCTGATCGCGGCCCTCGCGGACGCGGTGGTGGTCGTGCAGGCAGGCACCCAGTCCGGGGCCCTGATCACGGCCGAATGGGCCAGGCGCCTCGCGGTCCCCCTGTTCGCCGTGCCCGCAGACCTGTGGTACCACGCCTCGGCCGGGACCCTCGACCTGCTCCGGCAGGGCGCGAGGCCCCTCACCCACCCCTCCAACCTCGCGGAGGTCCCGGAACTCGCCTCGCTCGCCGTCGCGCCCAAAGACTGGCCGGAACCGGGCCACCGCCCCTGGGGTGTCGCGAACCCCTGGCAAGCCTCGGCGGCGCCGGTCCTGCCCGGGCCCGCGCCGGCCGATTCCCCGATCCTGACCGCGCTCCGCCGCGGTCCCGCCGACCTCGACACGCTCGTCCAGGCCCTCGGCCGGCCCCCGGGCCGCCTCCAGGCCGAACTCTCGGCCCTCGAGATCGCGGGCGTGCTCCGCCGCCTCCCAGGCGGGAAGTGGGCGCTCGCGCGACGCGGGTGACACTCCGAGTTCCGCGGGATCAGAGCGTTCCTGACATTCCGGTCAACGCCTTCCGCGCAAACGTGAGAGTGTTGAGCACAAGGCTGTGGTCAATGCGGCCGTCGCGGACCAGGGCGTCCACCTCGTCCCAGGTCGCCTCGAAGGTTTCGACGTCCTCGGCCTCGTCCATCCGGGTGCGGCCGGTGGGACGGACCCCGGTCGCCACGAACATATGACACGAGTTGCGCAGGATCGCGGGGTTGGGCCGCACGCGCCCGGTCGGGATCAGGGCCTCGGCGCGGTAGCCCGTCTCCTCCTCCAGTTCCCGAAGGGCCGCGCGGGCGGGGTCCTCACCGTCGTCCACCATCCCGCCCGGAACCTCGATCGTGATCTCGCACGTCCCCGGGCGAAACTGCCGGATCAGGACCACGCGGCCCTCGGGCGTCACGGGCACGACATTCACCCAATCCGCCGACAGCAGCACAAAGAACGAGTGGGTCCCGGCCCCGCCCGGCATTTGGAACTCCTCCTCGGCCAGGCGGAAGATCCGGAAGTCCCCGAGGACCCGCGACGATAGCCTCGGCCAGGGTCGCATCCGGTCATCCACCGTGCACCTCCCGGGCCTTGCGGAAGGCCGGTCCCGCGGCCTCGAGGACCGCCTCGACCTCCGAGTCCCCGTGGGCCGTGGACCAGAACGCGGCCTCGAACTGCGAGGGCGGCAGCAGGACCCCCCGCCGCCGCATCTCGTGAAAAAAGGCGGCGAAGGCCCGGACGTCGCACCGGCGGGCCGCGTCGTAGTCGCGGACGGGCTCATCCGCGAAAAAGACCGTGAACATCGTCCCGGCGCGCTGCACCTGGACCGGGACACCCGCCTCGGCCGCCGCGGCCTTCAATCCCTCCGCGAGCCTCTGGCAGCGAGCGTCCAGGGCGTCGTAGGGCCTCGTCTGCTCGAGGACCCGGAGCGTGGCCAGGCCCGCTGCCACGGACAGGGGGTTTCCGGACAGGGTCCCGGCCTGATAGACGGGACCCAGAGGCGCCACCCGTTCCATGACGTCGGCGCGCCCGCCATAGGCCCCGACGGGCAGGCCCCCGCCGATCACCTTGCCCAGGCAAGTGAGGTCCGGTCGCACGCCCAGGATGCGTTGCGCCCCGCCCCACGCCACGCGGAAACCCGTCATGACCTCGTCGAAGATCAGGAGCGCCCCGTGGGCGGCCGGGACCGTGGCCAGGACCTCAACGAAGTCCGGCTCCGGCAGCACCACGCCCATGTTGCCCACGTAGGGTTCCACGATGACCGCGGCGATCTCGCGGCCCGCGACCCGGAAAACCTCGCGCAGGGCCGCGGCGTCGTTGTACGGCAGCGTCAGGGTGTGGGCCGCGAACTCCTCGGGCACTCCGGCGCTGTCGGGGCTTCCGAACGTCAGGGCCCCGGACCCGGCCTTGACCAGCAGGTGGTCCGCGTGGCCGTGGTAGCACCCCGCAAACTTGACGACCTTGGGCCGCCCCGTGAACCCCCGGGCCACGCGCACCGCGCTCATCGTCGCCTCGGTGCCCGACGATACGAGGCGCACGCGCTGAAGCCCCGGCAGGGCCTGGACCAGCATGGCCGCCAGGTCCACCTCTTCCTGCGTGGGCATCCCGTAGGACAGACCGCGTTCGCACTGGGCACGGATCGCAGCCACGACCTCCGGATGGCGGTGCCCCAGGATCAGAGGGCCGTACGCCAGGATAAGGTCCAGGTACCGGTTTCCATCCAGGTCCCACACGAACGGGCCATCCGCCCGATCCACGAAGAAGGGGGTGCCCCCCACCGCGCGGTGGGCCCGCACCGGGCTGTTCACCCCGCCCGGGATCAGGGCCTCCGCCGCAACCATGGCCTCGCGGGACCTCGCTAGATTCAGTTCACGGTCTTGCATCGCTCCTCCATCTCGGTGTGCTCAGCGCCCGCGCCATGACAAGGCTGCGATGGCTCGCAGCGGTCCCAAGGCGCGCTGCGCGCGCATCCCTGCGTCGCGGCTCCTTCCCGCCTCCCCCTTTGTCATTTCCCATTTCCGGTTTCCTGTTTCCCATTTCCTGTCCGTGGCGGTGGCCGTGTCGGTGACCGTGGCCGTGTCGGTGACCGTGGCCGTGACCGTACCCGTGTCCGCCGCGGCGCCACCGCCGGAACCCGGGTCCCGGAACCCGGACGCCAGAACCGGTTCCCATGGG
>JBBIPO010000271.1:0-3546 GCA_037442805.1 Deltaproteobacteria bacterium | reverse complement strand
TGCGAGAGAACCACCTGCTGTCGCCGCACCGGGTGCCGAAGGCCCCGCCGCGGAAGCACGACGCGCGCATCCTCACGGACGCCCCGAACGACATGTGGGGCACGGACGGTACCAGGGTCTTCACCGTGGACGACAGATGGGTCTGGGTCTTCGCCGTGGTCGAGCCCTCCAAACGCCGAGTGCCCGGGCTTCAACGCGAAGCGTCTGCAACGTCTGCAAGGTCGGTGACCGCTACCAGGCCGTCCAGCCCGTCGGCATGGCCATCCAGGCGGTCTTTGGCGCCGTCTGCCGCGACATCGCCCGCGGGATCGCGCTGCGCATGGACCACGGGACTCAGTACCTCTCCGACCACTTCCAGAACCAGATCCGCTTCTGGGGCCTCGCGCCGTCCTTCGCCTTCATCGAGGAGCCGAGGGACCAACGGCGTCGCGGCGCGCTTTTTCAGGACCCTGAAGGAGCAGGCGATCCAGGGCCGCGTCTTCAGGAACCTCGAAGAGGTCCGCCAGGCCGTGCGCGCCTTCGTGGAGGTCTACAACGAGCAGTGGCCCGTCGAAAAGCTCGGCTACCGGAGCCCCGCCCAGGCCAGGCGGGACTGGATGCAGGAGGCCGCGTGATGGCTGAGAGTCCTCACGCTGCCAAACACGTCGGCAAGGGCGACGACGCCACCTTTGACACGGTGGCGTGGTCAGGTGCAAGATCGTGTCCAGGAAACCGGGTGCGGTTCAGCGCGACCCGCGAGCAACTGGGCGGCCTGGCGCCGGCTACCCACGCGGTCGTGAACGTGCTGGACGCCGCCGGGAAGGCCATCATCCTCGTCGAGACGGTCGGGGTGGGGCAGGATGAGGTGGAGATCGTCCGGTTGGCCCACACGACCCTCGTGCTCATGGTCCCGGGGCTCGGGGACGAGGTCCAGGCGATCAAGGCCGGGATCTTCGGGATCGGGGATGTCTTCGTCGTGAACAAGGCCGACCGGGAGGAGGCGGACCGGACCGCCGCCGAACTGCAGATGATGCTCGGCCTCGCCGCGGCGACCGGGTGGAAGCCGCCGGTGCTGAAGACCGTGGCCGCCGAGGGCGCGGGGATCGCCGAGCTGGTCCAGGCGATCGCGGCGCACCGGGTCTACCTGGAGGAGAGCGGGCTCAAGGCGAAGAAGGGACGGGAGCGGTCGCGGGCGGCGGTGCTGGACCTGCTCCGGGAGCGCCTGACCCGGGCCGCCCTCCAGAAGGCCCACGGGAACGACTCCCCGGAGGCGGTCCTCGACCGGATTGCCCGCCGGGACCTGGACCCGTACACGGCGGTGGAGGAGATCCTGCGAAAGGTGGGATCGTAGAGTGGGTGGAGGGATGCGGGTCGTCTTCTGCGGGCGGTGGAACCGGCACTCCTCGGCCTATCCGGAGACCAGGGAACTCTGGCGCGTCCGGGAGGCCGCGGACCGCGGGCGGGCCACCGCCGCCGACCTCCGGCAGGCCGCGGACGCCGCGACCGCGCTGTTGCTCTCGCAGCTCGAGCGGCTCGGCCTCGAAACGGTAAGCGACCCGGGGTTCCGGTGGGACTCTCTCTACGACGTCGCGCGCCGGATCGGGGGCTGCGGGGGCTTCACCCGGCTCATCCGCATCCCGGAGACCAACCATTTCCACCGCCAGCCGGTAGCGACGTTACCCCTGCGGTGGGAGGGGCCGATCCTCGGCGAGGACCTCGCCTTCGCGCGGGCCCGGACGCGGCTCCCGGTGGGGATGACGCTCCCCGGCCCCTACTCCCTCGCGCGGCAGACCGAGAACTACCGCGAGGTCGGACTCGAGCGGCTGACCGAGGCCTACGCCGCGGTCCTCCGGCAGGAGATCGCCGCGCTCCTCGGGGGCGGGGCGGCCTTCGTGCGGGTGGACGACCCGCAGGTTTTGATGCACCCCGAGGATGGCCCGGTCATCCGGAGCGCCGCGGCGATCCTGACCGAAGGGCTCGAGCGGAGCCGCATTGGCCTGTCCACCTGGTTCGAGGACGTGACCGCCTTTCCCGGGTACTTCGCGCTCCCGTTCGGCCTCTTCTTCGTGAACGTGACGGGGGATGGGACCACGGTCGAGGCCCTCCGGGACCTGCCGGCGGACCGCGGCCTCGCCCTCGGGATCGTGGATGCCTACCAGACCTACGCGGAGCAGCCGGAGGACCTGGCGAGACGCGTCCGCCCCGTCGCGGCGCAGCGTCCGGCGTCCTCGCTGATGGTGACCAGCAACGCCGATCTCACCTATCTGCCGTGGGACCGCGCCCTGGAGAAGCTGGAGGCGCTCGTCGGGTGGGCCCGCCGGGGCCCCGGGGAGGGAGGAAGGTGACCCAGCTCGCGGACATCGTCCCGGGGGTGCTGTACTCGACGAGCCACGTGGGGAGTCTGCCCCAGCCCCGGGAGCTGCGACTCCTCCGGAAGCGCATCCGGGAGGGGGACGAGAGCGCCCGGGAGGAATACCGGGTGCTCGGCGAGCGGTTCACGAAGGAGTGGATGGCCTGGCAGGAGAAGGTCGGGATCGACCTGCCGGCCGGCGGCGAGTTCCTCCGGGAGGACATGGCCGCCTACTTCGGGCAGTACTTCGGGGGAACCCTCCTCGACTTCGTCCCGTCCTACGAGAACCGGCGCTACCGACCGGTCGAGTACGCCGGGCAGGTGGTCAGCGCGCCCCCGTTCCTCCGGGAGGCGTTTCAGCGGGCGCAGTCGTACGCCTCGCGCCCCATCAAGGAGACGATCACCGGGCCCGCGACGCTCGCCGACTGGGCGCTGCTCCGGTACCCGCCCTACTACCGGGACCGGCGCCTCTTCCGGCGCCACTTGGCCCGGGCCCTGCGGGAACAGATCGACGCCCTCCTCACGGCCGGCCTCAAGGTCCTGCAGGTGGACGAGCCGGCGCTCACCACGAAGCGGCGCTTCCTCGAGGACGACCTGGTGGCGATCGCGGAGACCGTGGCGGGCCTCGAGGACCGCCTCTACCTGATCCTGCACCTCTGCTACTCGACCTACGAGGCGCTGGAGGAGGCGTGGCGGGGGATCTGCGCCCTGCCGTTCCACCAGATCCACCTGGAGATGGCGAACCGGAACTACGCCCTGCTCCCCCTGATCGAGCGGTACGGCCTCGCGGGGAAGGACCTGGGGCTTGGCGTGGTGGACGTGCACACCGACCGGATCGAGACCCCGCAGGAGATCGTGGCCGGGGTCGAGCGGGTCCGGCGGGTCGTGCCGGACGGGAAGATCCAGCTCCTGCCCGACTGCGGCCTGAAGGAGCGGACGGAGCCGGTGGCCAAGGCCAAGCTGGAGGCGATGGTGGCGGCGGCCAGGCTGCTGCGCGCCAAGTACGGCTCGGGGAGATAGCGGTGGGGGCTCCCGGCTACTTCGCCGGGGCGGACGCCACTTTCGACCGCCGCGCCATCTTCGACAAGCCGGAGGCCCTCCGGGGGGTCCGGGTCGTGGAACTCTGCACCCTGATCCTCGGGCCGGCCACGGCGGACTACTTGGAGCAATCCGCGCTGTAGGCGCGGATTGCGACGCGCCCGCAGCGCGGGCGCCGT
>JBBIPO010000270.1:0-3548 GCA_037442805.1 Deltaproteobacteria bacterium | reverse complement strand
GCAGCCACGGTCTCGGTCACGGCCACGGTCACCGCCCGGGTCCCCCGTTTCCGATATACTTCGTGCCCCTCGCGACCCCTGCGGTCGCGACCGCGGAGCCAGAGATGCCCCGGCCCGTGCACCAGGTCGTGTTCCTGGCCCTTGTGGCCGCGATCTGGATTGGCTTGCACGTCTATCTGTACCTCCGCGTCGCATCCTCGTTCGACCTTGGTCCCAGGGCACGTCGCGCCTTGAAGGCGGTCCTCGCCCTTCTCGCGACCCTGTATCTTTCCGGTCGGTTCGCCCAGACCCGCGTGGACCCCACCTTCGGCACCGTGATCCTGTGGCCCGGGGCCCTGTACCTGGGCTTCTTCTCGATCGGGGTGTCCCTCCTCCTGCTGTTCGACCTGGCCTACACACTGCCCCGCCGGGTCCTGGGCCGTCTCGGCGTGTGGTCGAATCCCGGCGCGGCGACCCCGAAGGTCGTCGCGCGCCACGCCCTCGTCGCGATCGGGGTGGTCACGGCACTCGTGGGAGGTCACGGCGTCTTCGTGGCCTGGGCCGGCCCCGAGGTCCGCCGCGTCGAGGTCCCGATGCCAGGCCTTTCGCCCGCGCTGGACGGGCTGCGCGTGGTCCAGGTCTCGGACCTCCACGTCGGGGGCCTGGTGACGCGAGGCTACCTCGATTGGGTCCTGACCCTGGTTACCTCCCTCGCCCCGGACCTCGTGGTCCTCACCGGCGACCTGACGGACGAGCCAGACGGCGGGGATGGGGAGGTCCTGGGCCGGGTGGCGTCCCTGAAGGCCCGGTACGGGGTCGTGGCGGTCCTGGGCAACCACGAGTACTACGTCGGCGCCTCCAGGACCGCGGCGGCGTTCGAGCGGGCCGGCCTGACCGTCCTGCGCCAGGCCCATCGGGTGATCGGGGACGGCCTGGTCGTGGCCGGCGTGGACGACCCCGCGTTCCTCGGGGGGCGCGAGAACGCGCCCGAGGCGGTGCGCGCCGCGGTCGAAGGGGCTCCGCCGGGGCTCCCCATTTTGCTGCTCGCGCACCAGCCCATCGCGCTGGACACGGCGGCCTCGGCCGGCGTGGACCTGATGATGTGCGGCCACACGCATGGCGGGCAGGTGTTTCCTTTTCACATCGTTTCACGCATCGCCTACGGCGTCCTGACCGGGGTCCATCGAATCGGCGACATGACCCTCGTGATCTCGAACGGCGCGGGCTTCTGGGGACCCGCGATGCGCATCTTCGCCCCGCCGGACGTCGTGGAGGTCACGCTGCGCTTGGCCCCGGAATCCCGATGACCCGAGCCACCGAGGGCCCCGGGTGTCGGGTCCGTGCAGTTGCACCTCGATCCGCTGGTCTCGCGGCAACAGCGGATTCGACAGGTCGAGGGAATAGACCTTGCGGGCGATGGGCTCGCCCGTGGAGGGCACGGGTCCCGCGCACGAAAAGGGCGCCACGCCCCCGTCGGGGTCCAGGGGTCGGTCCACGACCACCCGCCCCTGGGGCATGACGTGGCGGACGCGGACGAAGCGGACCGCGTTCATCCGATGGCCGTCCGGGGTCACGACGGGCGCGGGGCAGAACCTGTCGCCGGCGGCCGACCCCTGGACCGGCTCTGGGTACTCGCGCACGAGCACGACCTCCTCGGCAGCCGGCGCGGCGTGCCCCCGGAGCAAGAAGACCGCGTCGGGCGCGCCACGAAGACCGCGGCCTCGTCCGAACCGCTCCCCAGGGTGTTGAACCCGACCCGGGGCAGCCGGGCGATGGCCTCGTGGTACAACGCAAGGCGTCCTGCTTCGCCGTCCCCGTACCAGGCACGGTTCGCGTGCTCGACGGGTGCGTACCCGAGCGCGGGGTCGGTGTCGCCCTCGAAGGACACGCCGGCCGTCGCGAACGCCGTGAAGGCATGTCCCGAGGGGGTCCGCACCACCACCGCCCCCCGCTCTCGACGACCTGGAACCGTCCCTGCCCGGTGCCGGGCGCGAGGTCCAGGAATCCCCCGTACTCGTCGAGCCCCGACGGGACCCGGACCCCGGCCTCGGCGCCGGAATCGGCGTCAAGGGCGTCCGTGGCCTCCCGGCCGCCCCCCGGAGGCGCACGAGACGACAATACCGGCGACCATCGGCCACGGTAGATACGGGTGCTGGCGATTCATCCCTCGAGTCCCCGGAATTCGCCCACGCCCACGGATCAGCCGGGCGAGGCCGCGGAGGCCCCCCCCCCCCCCCCCCCGGCCGGGGCCAGGTGACCCGCGAGTGAACCGGGGCGGTTCCCCGACAGGGCCGCGTCCGCGTTGCCCGTCTCGTGGCCGGTGCGCAGGTCCTTGACCATCCGGTACGGGTGCAGGACGTACGACCGGATCTGGCTCCCGAAATCAATGTCCTTCTTCTGGGCCTCGACCTGGTCGCGCTCCGCCTCGCGCTTCTTGCGTTCCAGGTCGTAGAGCCGCGCCTTCAGGATGCGCATCGCCGTGGCCCGGTTCTTGTGCTGGGACCGCTCGTTCTGGCACGCGACCACGATCCCGGTGGGCAGGTGGGTCAGCCGCACCGCCGAATCGGTCTTGTTCACGTGCTGGCCCCCGGCTCCGCCGGACCGGTAGGTGTCCACGCGCAGGTCCTCCTCGCGGACCTCGACCTCGATGGTGTCCTCGATGTCCGGGATGACGAACACGCTCGCGAACGTCGTGTGCCGGCGCGCGTTCGCGTCGAATGGCGAGATGCGCACCAGCCGGTGCACCCCGCTCTCCGCTTTCAGGTACCCGTATGCATATTCCCCTTCCACCGAGAACGTGACGCTCTTGAGCCCCGCCTCCTCGCCCGCCAGGATGTCCACGATGGACGTCCTGTACCCGCGCCGCTCGGCCCAGCGCAAATACATGCGCAGGAGCATCTCGACCCAGTCCTGGGCCTCGGTGCCCCCGGCCCCGGCGTGGATCTCGACGATGGCCGAAACCGCGTCGTTCTCGCCGCTCATCATCCGGGCGAACTCCAGGGACGCGACCTGGCGCTCGACCGAATCCAGCGACGCCGACACCTCGTTTCCGAACTCCTCCGCGCCCTCCTCCTCGGCCATGCGCAGCAATTCCTGCGCGTCTTCCAGGTCGCGCAGGGGCTTGCGGTAGGCCTCGAGGTCCCGCTCCAGGCGGGCCTTTTCCTTCAGGAGGTTCTGGGCCTTGCGGGGGTCGGTCCAGAAGTCCGGGGATGCGCTCTGCGTCTCGATTTCGCCGATACGCCGTTGCAGCCCCTCGGGGTCAAAGAAACCTCCCGAGGACGAGCGCCCTCTCACGCAGATCGCGAATCCGATCCTTCAGGGGTTCGAACATCTCGACACCTCGTGTCCCGGCGGCCAGCCCGCCTGCCACCGCGCCGGAAGTCTGCGGGAAACCGCGGGAACTGTCAATCGCTCCCTGGGGACGCGAGCGCCTCACGCCTTGAGGCCACGACCGAAGAGCGCGACCCGCCTGCGCCTCCAGTTCCCATGGGGACGCGAGCGCCTGCTCGCGTAGGGCCGCGCGAGCGCCTGCTCGCGCGGGGCAACGCGGGCGCCTGCCCGCGCGGGAA
>JBBIPO010000269.1:0-3599 GCA_037442805.1 Deltaproteobacteria bacterium | reverse complement strand
CCTGACCCCCTGAGACCTGCATGGCTGCTGTGTCAAACGACATCGCGGATTGCTCGCGAGTGTCCGCCCGCGCGTCCGATCCCGGCGCCCGGTCGGACCCTGTTGCCCGTCATATGGAAGCCCCCCGGGCTTCCTGATATGGTCGGGACCGATCACGCGCGGCCACGCTGGGGGTCGCGCCAGGACGAGAGGAGGACCGAGATGGCGAGACGCTGGTACGAACTCCTGATGGATGACCACACGATGCACGAGAAGGTCTTCGCGGCGATCGAGAAGTGGTTCTCGCGCCCGCAGCCTCCGTCGGCGGACCTGGTGGCCGGGGCCGCGGAGTACATCTCCGAGTACATCGAGAAGTGCCACAACCGCAAGGAGGAGGAGCACCTGTTCCCCCTGATCGAATCGCTCGGCATCCCGCGCGAGGGTGGTCCCCTCGCAGTCATGCTCATGGAACATGAGCGGCAGCGGTTCCTGGTCCAGGAGATCCGGAAGCAGGCCGGGGCGTATGCCGGCGGGGACGCCGAGGCCCTCGCCCCCCTCCGCCGGGCGGTCGAGGAATACATGGCCCTCTGCAAGGACCACTTCTGGAAGGAAAACGACATCCTCTATCCGATGGCCATGCGGGTCATGTCCCCCGAGGACGAGGCCGCGGTCGTGCGCGGGATCGAGGCGGTCGAGGCCGCCCTGGGCGAGGGCGTGCGCGCCAGGTACGACGCCCTGGCCGAGCGGCTCGCGACCGCGGGAGAGGTCCAGGACCTCTCGTGTGACCTGGACCGCGACCTGCTCGCGGCGATCCTGAACACCCTGCCCGTCGAGTTGTCGTTCGTGGACGCCGACGACCGCGTGCGCTACTTCAGCCACGAGGACCACGACAAGATCTTCCCGCGCAGCCGGTCGGTCATCGGCATGGCCGTGCAGAATTGCCACCCGCAGAAGAGCCTCCACAAGGTCAACCGCATCCTCGATGACTTCAAGGCGGGCCGCCGCAAGGTGGCCGAGTTCTGGATCGATTTCCGGGGCCGCAAGGTCCACATCCGCTACTTCCCGGTGCGCGACCGCGCGGGACGCTACCTCGGGTGTCTCGAGGTCGTGCAGGACATCACCGCGATCCAGGGGCTCAAGGGCGAGCGCCGCCTGCTGGACGATTGATTCGCGGATCCGGCTTCCCGTCCCCCCGGATCGTTGAACGGTGTCTCACGCGGGAACAGGCTCTACTCGCCCGTCCCGCCGATCAGGGCGAGCGGTGCGGCGGCGAGGCACCCTGGCGTCTCCGGAATCCTTGCTTCGGTCCGGCCCGAGCCGGCGCGACGAGGACCCTTCCATGCGAACAGGGCGGGAGCGGGGGTCTCGCAGCGTATAGCGCGGGCGGGCAGCGAACTCGCAACGAGGGCGCATTGAGCCTTCCGACAATCTGCCCATCCTCGAACGAGGTCCGCGAGATTAGAGCCCGCGTAGCGAGAGACCACCCGCCCCGCCCGCGAACCAGGCGACCAACGCGAATCGAAAGAAATGGCCAGGCGGGGACGGGAGATACAGTGACGTGTGGGCGGACCTCAGAACACCACCTCCATCGCGCTCTTGTCGCCTGACAGGATCGTCTCGGTCTTCGATTTCACCTCGGGCAGGACGTAGGTGCAGAAGAACTGCGCGGACTGGACCTTGCCGTGGTAGAAGCGGGCCTCGGGGTTGTCCTCGACCAGTTTCCGCCGGTCGGTCAGGCTCGTCGCGCCCGCCTCCTTGTACATCTTCTGCAACTGCTCGTCGGCCAGGAGCGCCTCCTGAAGCAGGTAGAACGCCGCGCACACGTGGCCGAAGGACTCCAGGAACGGATAGGCGTTCAGCGTCGGGAACAGCACGTCCTGGGACCCCACCGTCGCGAACTTCATCGCGACCTGTCCCACCAGGTTCGCCGCGTCCCCGAGCCGCGCCACGCTCTTGCCAATGTTCGGGTGCCCCTTCGCCTTGCCGACGAAGGTCTGGACCTCCTTCAGGTAGCCCATCAAGACCGACCCGCCCTTGAGCCCGAGTTTCCGGCCCACCAGGTCCAGGGCCTGGATGCCGTTCGTCCCCTCGTAGATCGCTGCGATGCGCGCGTCCCGCAGGTACTGCTCGACCGGGTATTCCGTCACGTAGCCGTACCCGCCCAGGACCTGCACGGCGAGATCGCACGCCTTGTACCCCATGTCGGACCCGTACGCCTTGCAGATCGGGGTCAGGAGTTCCAGCCAGCCCTGATACTTCTCCTTCACGCCCGGGTTGTCGGCCGCGCGCGCCTGGTCCGCGTAGTATGCGATCGCGTACAGCATGGCCCGCAGCGCCTCGGTCACCGACTTCTGCCACATCAGCATCCGGCGCACGTCCGGGTGCTCGATGATCGGGACCCTCGGGGCCTTCGGGTCCTTCATCTTCGTGATGTGCGAGCCTTGCAGCCGCTCGCGCGCGTACGCCAGCGCGGCGTGATAGGCCGCCGCCCCGAGGGTCATTCCCTGACATCCCACCATGACCCGGGCCTCGTTCATCATGTGGAACATGATCTTGATGCCGTCAAGTTCGTTGCCGAGGAGCCAGCCCTCGCAACCCCCGTTCTCGCCGAAGTTCATGACGCACGTGGGCGAGCCCTTGAGGCCCATCTTGTGCTCGATCCGGCCGACGTTCACATCGTTGAACTCGCCCTTCTCGCCCGCGTCCGTCGGGCGGTACTTCGGGACGATGAAGAGGGACAAGCCCTTGGTCCCCGGCGGGGCGTCCGGCGTGCGCGCCAGGACCGCGTGGACCACGTTCTCGGCCATGTCGTGGTCGCCGCCCGTGATGAAGATCTTCGTCCCTTCGATCCGGTAGCGCCCGTTCGGCAGTTTCGTCGCGCTGCAACGACTCGCGCCGACGTCCGACCCGGCCTGCGGCTCGGTCAGGCACATGGTCCCCGACCACGCGGCCGAAAGGAGTTTCGGCAGGAACAGCCGTTTCATCTCGTCCGTCCCGAAGGCCGTGAGCAGCCCGATCACGCCCTCGGAAAGCCCCGTGGTCAGCGAGAACGACAGGCAGGCGCCCAGGAAAAACTCGTGGATGACCTGGCCCATGACCCACGGCAGCCCGATGCCACCGACGTCCTGCGACTGGGCCGCCCCGACCCAGCCGCCCTCCATGAACCGGCGGTATGCCTCGACGAACGCAGCCGGCATCCGGACCTGGCCGTTGTCAAACCGGACCCCTTCCCGGTCCCCGACCTCGTTGATCGGGGCCAGGACCTCCCTGGCGAAGCGATAGGCCTCGGTCAGGAACGACTCGTAGTCGTCCCGCCCGAAGTCCTTGAACAACGCCGTCTTCTGGAGCTCCTGAATTTTCAGGTATTCGAACAGAACGAATCGGATGTCCCTCAGGTCCGCCACGTAGTCCGCCATGGTCCGTCCTCCAAAGAGAAAACCACCGGAGGCAGCCTAGAAAGATTGACGCGGCGAGTCAAGGGGAAAGCGCAAGGAGCAATCCGCGCTGTAGGCGCGGATTGCGACCCGGCCGCAGCAGGGGCCCCGGCTCCCAGCGCGAAGCGCTCGGGGAGGCTGTCCCAGTGGGACAGCCGATAGCCGGGGGCCGGCGTGGGGGGTGCG
>JBBIPO010000268.1:0-3607 GCA_037442805.1 Deltaproteobacteria bacterium | reverse complement strand
GGCACCGATGAGACCCGCATGGATCTTGGCCGAGCCAACATCGCGGATTGCTCCAATCACAGAAGGGGCGGAAAAGGCTTCATGGGGAGGAATCAGGCCAGGGGCGCCATCGTGCCCACCGTCTCCGGCGCCGTCCACAACCGACGGGCACCGTTCCCTACATGGCGCGGACGATCACTTCTTTTTCTTCTTCTTCGATGGGGCGTCCGTCTCGGCGGGGGCTTCCTCGGGTGCGACCTCGGCGGGGGCTTCCTCGGGTGCGACCTCGGCGGGGGCTTCCTCGGGTGCGACCTCGGCGGGGGCTTCCGCGGCGGGTTCCGCTGGCTCCGGCTCGGCCTTGGGCGTCTTGGCCGAGGTGGGGGCCTCGGCCGCCGCGAGGCCGTCCAGGGCTGCCGTCACCGCATCCACTCTGGTCCCGACGGCGGCCAGGGCCTTCGCCAGAGACCGGACCTCGTCAGGACTGTAGTTCTTCTGGTTCGCGGCCAGGCCGGCCGCCTTCAATGCCTCGCCGAGGACCACGCGCGCGGAGACGTGGTCGAAGCGTTTCTCCATGATCGCCAGGATCGCTTCGTGGGAAATCATCAGGCCTCCTTCGTGCTTCCCAGAAATCAACGATATGGTAGAACACGAACCCGGCGGTCGGCAAGATTTTTTTCGAGACGGCCCGGCCGTGAAACCGTCTCGGGAGGCGATCATGGACGGGGACGTGTCGTTTCAGCGGTTGAGGCAGGTCGTGGCCGAGGCCGGGGCTTTGGTGCGGTGCGCGGCAGGCCACGCACGCGTGGTGGAAGAGAACCCGGCGTCCGGGGGGGAGTTGCACCCCACCACCGACCTGGACCGCGAGACGGACGACCTCCTGTATCGGCGGTTGCGCGAAGCGTTTTCGCGCCCGGACGAGGTCGGGTATCTGACCGAAGAGCGCGCGGACGACCCGGTCCGCCTGCGGCGGGACTACGTCCTGATCGTGGACCCGATTGACGGCACGCGAAGCGTGCTGCGGGGCCTGCCCGAGGCCGCCGTGTCCGTGGGCCTGTGGCGGCGCGGCGAGATGGTGTGGGCCTGCGTGCTGAACCCCTTCACCGGCGAGGAGTTCCTGGCGGAACGGGGCGGCGGGGCGTGGTGCGGGGCGCGGCGGGTCCGGGTGTCGGAGACGAAGACGGTGTCCGGGGCGAACCTCGTGATGTCGCGCACGGAGCACGAGACGGGGCGCCTGGAGTGGCTCCGGGGACGGGTGGCGTACCGTCCCGTCGGTTCCATCGCCTACAAGATGTGCCTAGTCGCGGCGGGGCGGGCGGACGGGACCTTCACCCCGGGCAGGCGTCACGAGTGGGACATCGCGGCGGCGACCCTGATCGTGGAGGAGGCGGGCGGGAGGGTCACGGACGGCGATGGAAAGGCGATCCGATTCAACGCGGCCGACCTGGAAGTCCGGGGACTGGCCGTGTCGAACGGGGTTCTCCACGAGGAGTTGCTGGCCCTGATCGAGGAATCGCCGTGGAGATGATTTCAGTTTCCTTGGAGCGCATCCGGGAGCGGGCTTACTTCGGAACGATGACCACGACCTCGCTGTCGCGGATGTAGCCCAGGTCCTCGCGGGCCACCTGTTCGATGACCGCGGGGTCGTCCTTTAGGGCCTCCACGAGTCTTCCGAGCCGCTGGTTTTCGGCGCGTATCGCGCGGTTACCGGCGCGCAAGGATTCGAGTTCGGTTTCCACGCGCGCGTCCTCGGACCAGTCGCCCGCAGGGGGAGACCAGAGGGCCAGGCCCAGCGAGACGCCCAGCACGACGAGCGCGATCGCGGCTTCGAGGAAGGGTTTCCACCTCATGGCGGCGTCAAGGATACCGCCGGGGTTCGCGGGGGGGCAAGACAACGGCGTGGTCGGGGAATTGATTCGGGTTTCAGTCGCCGGGCGTGCCCCCGAGGAGGTTCGCCAGGGCGGAGATCACTTTCTGGTTGGCACGCGGGAACGGGTAGTTGCCGATGCGGTCGAGCGGCGTCCAGGTCCAGGCCTCGGCGTCGTGGGGCGAGGGCTCGCCCTGGGCGATCCGACACAGGAAGGCGTGGAGCCTGACGCGCAGGTGGGTGTATTCGTGGTGGACGGTCGTGACCTCGCGCTCCACCGAGACCTCGACGCCCAGTTCCTCGCGGACCTCGCGGCGGACCGCGGCCTCCGGCGATTCGCCAGGCTCCACCTTGCCGCCCGGGAACTCCCACAAGCCGCCGAGCATCTTGTGTTCCGGGCGGCGCTGGATGAAGACCTCGCCACCGGGGCCGACGATCACCCCGACCGCGATGTCGAGGTGCGGGCGGACGCGCGGCGGGCGTCTCGCGGGGATGCGGTCCACCGTGCCCCGGCGCCGCGCCCGGCAGCGTCCGTTCAGGGGACAGTCGGGACAGTGGGGGTCGTCGGGCGTGCAGATCATGGCGCCACACTCCATGAGGGCCTGGTTGTGCAGGCCCGGGTCCAATGCGCGAAGCACGAGGTCGCTGGCCGTCTTCCACAGGCGATCGAGGTTCCGCGGGGACGAGAGGTCGGAACGCAGGTCCAGCAGGCGCGCGAGCACGCGCTTGACGTTTCCGTCCAGGACCGGCGCGGGAATGCCGAACGCGATGGAGGCGATGGCGCCCGCGGTGCTGCGGCCCACGCCGGGCAACGAGGCGAGCGCCTCGGGTGACCGGGGGAGCGAGCCTCCGTGTCGGGCCATGACGATCCCGGCGGCCCGGTGCAGGTTGCGGCAGCGGGCGTAGTACCCGAGCCCCTCCCAGACCTTCAGGACCTCTTCGAGGGGGGCCGCGGCCAGCGCCGCCACGTCGGGATAGTGGGCGACGAAGCGGTCGTAGTAGCCGAGGACCGTCTCGACTCGCGTCTGCTGGAGCATGACCTCGGAGACCCAGACGCAGTAAGGGTCGCGCGTATCCCGCCATGGCAGGCGGCGGTGGTTGGCCCGGTACCAGTCGTACAGGGTCGTCATCCGGCCCCCTCCTCGCCGAACAGGATAGCCCCGGAAAGGCCGGGGGGCCAGCGGGCAAGGGGTTTCGCGCTGGCCCGGTGCGGTCCGCGCGGTCAGGGAGAGGCCGGGGCGAGGCCAGGGTAACCCCGCGCGGGTCCGCGGCCGATGGATTCGGGCATGACGCGGCGCGACCTCCAGCGGGCGTGGGTCAGGACGGTCAGGCGGGTGATGGTGCTGGGCCTGCTCGTGACCGTGGCCCCCGGGGCCGTCGAGCGGTTCCCCGTCGTGGCGAGCACGGTGGAACACGTGGCCGGGACGGTCCGCCTTGCGATGACCTCGTGGACCGGATCGGCTCCGGAGGCCACCGCGACTGGGGCGAACCTCGCGGGCGAACTGGATCGGACGCTGTGGATGCTGGAATCCTCGATGGATCGCGCCAGGGTGATGGAGGCGGACCTCGCCGCGGCCTCCGCCGTGCGGTGTGGACCCGCGGGGGACCCGCTCGCGGCCGCCGCCCCGGGCCCCGGGTCCTGCGACGACCCGTTCGCCCTCGCCGCCGCCTCTCCGCCCCTGCTCGAGGCCACCCGCATCCTGCGGGCCTCGAGCAATCCGCGATGTCGTTTGACGCAGCAGCCATGCGGGTCTCAGGGGGTCA
>JBBIPO010000267.1:0-3647 GCA_037442805.1 Deltaproteobacteria bacterium | reverse complement strand
CACGAAACCTGCTTCCTTCCGCTAGACATCTGGCTCTCCTCCGTCAAAATCCTCTTCAGTCCCCAGTTAAGCCAAAAAACCGGGCGGTTGTCAACCTGTTGCCAGGCCTGGCGCAAGAATCATCCGGGTTGACAATCCGAGGAAACGGGCGCCGTAATACACCTGACCGTCCGGCGTGTCGCCGGGTGGAAGAGCAAGGGGCATCCGTGGCCGACCCCAGGGCGATTGCGCTGCTCTCGAGACTGCTCGACCTGGTCAAGGCGCACGGCATCCCCTGCGCGATCGGCGGGGGGCTCGCCGTGAACCTCCACGGCGTCGAGCGCCACACCCATGACGTGGACGCGTTCTTCCGCGAGGAGGATCGCCAGGCGGTGCTGCGTGCGCTGCGCAAGGCCGGATTCACCGTCGACAGGGTCTTCGGCGGCATTCACAACGTAGCCTACGAGCCGGGTGCGCCCGACCTGCGCGTGCGGATTGACGTGCTGTTCCCCGCGGGTGATCCGGAGCGTTCAGCGGTCGAAAACCCCCAAGTGATCGAAAAGTGGGGGCAGCGGATCCCCGCCTTCCCCGTGGAGGCCCTGGTGCTCGCGAAGTTCTACGCCGACCAGCCGCTCGACCGCTGGGACATCGCCGCCCTGTACGAGCACGGCGCCTTCGAACCCGAAACGGTCCGCGCCCGGCTCGCCGCGACCGACCCCGACAACGTCCCGGCCTTCGATGCCCTGATGGCCGAGATCCGGACCCCCCGCCCCGGCCGCAGGCGCCCCCCGCCGAGGAGAGAGTGAGACCGGACGGCGCCCCGGCGTCGTACCGCGGCGCGCGTCAGCGGAAGCCGACGACGCACCACTGCTGGGGATAGTCGTCGAGCGTCGTGAGTCCCCGGAAACCCGCCTCCTCCATCTCCGCCAGCGCGACCTCCCGCGCAACTCTTTCGTGATTCGGTGGCCCGCGAAGCGGCTGCTCGCGGTCCCCGAGCACCTGCCAGTCGAGGACCGCGACGCGGCCTTCCTGCCGCAGGATGCGCCGCACCTCGGCGAGCATCGCCCGGCGGTTCGCGAGCTCGTGATAGACATGACCGAGCACCGCGACGTCCACCACCGCGTCGGGAAGCGGAATCCGCTCCTCGGTCGAGAGGACCGTCCGGACCCTCGGCCGCGCCGGATGACCCTCCAGGCGGTCCTCGACGGCACGGAGCATGCGGGGTTCGCTGTCCACGCAGAAGAAGCGGGCATCCGCGGGCGCGGACGCCAGGTAGGCGAACGTCCAGTACCCGCTCCCGCACCCGATGTCGCACAACGTCTGCGCGGCCCCCAGTGGACAGGCCTGGATCAGGGGACCCGGCGGTAGCAACGCGACCCGCTCCGGGTCGTCGAGTCGCGCTAGATGGCCCGGGTCGAACTTGTGACGATGGTCCTGCGGCACGGCTCCTCCTTTGCTCCATCCGGGGCGAAGCGTGGCCAAAGTACCCACGGACTGCCAGCCAGACGCCCGCCACGGCCATGGAGCCGAACCTGGCCGACATTCATTTGTCTCGTGCCGTCCATGCTCATCACCTCTAGACTGCATCCAGGCACGACAACATATCAGGTGACGACCCCCCGTGGCCGAGCGGCTGCTCTCGTCCTTTTCTACTTGGACTATCAGTCATCTGAGTCTGAGTCCATCCAGCGATGCACGTAGTCTATCGCGCCCATCAGGTTCCCCATAAGTGTGCCAGGCCGCACAGGGTCCTTGATGTAGGGGAACCCTGCCTGGTTGCACCTGAGGACATCGGCCAATCGCTCCCAACCCGGAGCAGGGCCGTACTCGTCCCAGGTGGAGGTGGGATAGCATGCAAGCGCGCGCGCCCGAAGCAGCAGCGCTTCCGGATCGAGTGACGTGCTCTCTACGAGGCACCGATAGAGCGCATCCCCAATCGCCTTCTCGGCCCATGTATGCCCGACACGGTTGGCAAGACTGGCCACCCAAAAGGATGGTGCCCTGAGCGCTCTTTTCTTCTGGATGCTCCTCCTGCGTTCGTGCCGCACCCATCGAAAAATGCGCGCAGTTTCTGGAAGCGCACCCAGCAATACGTCACGAATCACCCCATACAGGTCGGTCCCCTCCCCAATCTGGAATCCATCCACCATGAACGGAAACGCGGGGAAAGGGTGAGATGCGCAGTTCCAGGCGGTCTTCCGTAGATCCAGCTCGGCCACGTCATCGCCCTCCACCTCTATCTCGGCACACCTGCACCTGTATCCCCGTTTTCCTCTCCTCTCCGCGACCCGATCAGAATCCACCTGCACGCTTGCCTTGCAATGCTCACACGCGATACGGTTACACCCCGTGGGGTCCCACCACCCGGCACGGTAGTCACTCGGGTCTTCCGGCACAGACCACTTCGGTCCGACAAGGTAAGGCGGCCGACAGCGTCTGTACGCACGCCATACAACATCTGCGTCGTCACTCATACGAAGGTCCCCTCGACCGGTTTGCCTCCGCGAATCTTCTTCTCGGCCTCCTCCCACAGCCTCTTCAATTCACCTTCCCATTTCAGCGGCGCGAGAGTCTTGTAGTCCCCCGGCGTATACGGCGCGCCATGTGTCGCCGCGGCCGACATGATTTCATGATAAGTATGGGCCTCGACCTTGAGCAGGTGGCCGAGTACCGGCAACCTCACTTCCACCGGACCCATCCCAAGGGCCTTGCCGGTATTCAGGAGCCGATTCGTCGTTCCCGAGACGCCCGACCGGAGCGGCATGTTGAGTGCTCGCACATCCTGCACCCAGGCATGGTCAAAATTCAGCCGATTCGCCTTCGGACCGAGGAGCAGTTTGACGATTGGCTTGGCCTCAGTTTTCGTTCCCTTCTTCACCTTCTCTGGGTAGTACTCTCGACTGTGACGACCGAACACGGGGTCCTTGTCCACCTCTTCTTTGGTCATTGCCTTCACATGATGTTCTATCACGCCATCTTCGCTTTTCTGGTTCCAAGGCGGGGCCTTGGACGGATCGGTCCAGAGAGAAATGAGTTCCTCACCCAACGACGCGATGTCCCGCTCCGTAGCACCGGGAATCTTCATCCTCTTTGCAATGTCACGCAGGAGCGCCTCATCCCTGAAGTCCACGGTCAATACCCGCCTCTTGCCCCCCTCGAACGAGGCACCACCCACTCCGCTGCCGCGGTTCGCTTTCCGATCCCACGTCCATCCCCCCGTGCCCGTCTTCCAGTCCATCCCCTCTTTGAAGGAACCCATCGTGATGTCGTCCGATCGCCCCGCCATGTCTTTCTTTGTCTTTCTCGTTTCCTGTTTCCGCGCGTCGGTGTCGGTGACCCCCTGTGCGTCTTGCCAACGCTTGAGGAACTCCTTTCGCGCCCGCAGGAGGGTCTCCAGGTCAAGTTCTCCCAGGGCCTCCTTGACACCCCCTTCCTTCAGCAGTTGTTCGTACGCCTCGTCACCGAGGTCTTCCCGCAGCAGCCGTTCCAGCTCCGCCTTCAACCGGGGCAAGGCATCATCCACTGCCGTGAAGACCTCTTCGACATCCTTGTCCTTTGCCGACAAGGTCAACGGTCCCATGACGTCCCGACCAAGCCTATAGGAACTTCCATCCACGAAACGAGCCTCCGGGCAGAGTATCCCCCGGCGTCTCGCGGGGGTCAACTTG
>JBBIPO010000266.1:0-3717 GCA_037442805.1 Deltaproteobacteria bacterium | reverse complement strand
GAACTGTCGGAATTGCGCGATCTCCGGCAGCGCGCTCAGACGGCGGAGAAGGAGGAGCGCGCCAAGGCCGAGGAGCTGTCCAAACGTCTCGATGAGCGCAAGGCGAAATACCTGGAAGAGGTGGATGCGAAGGTGCGGGCGATGCTGGAGACGGTTGCGAAGGAAAAGGGCCTCGATGCCGTAGTTAACAAAGAGATCCGTTTCTTCGACCGAGGATGTGCTCTCTCGTCTCAACAAGAAGCCCGAGGGATAGCAGGGCGCGGAGCCGACTCGCCTGGACCATGGTGCTGCTCGCTGTCTGTGCGATGGTCGGCTGCGGCGGCCGGCGGGGCGCGCCGCCGGCGACGGCGGCATACTCCAACGCCGCGGCGCGGTTGGATACGCAGTTGAAAGATCGCGCTCGCGAACTCTCGGCAGCCCGGGTGCAGCCGCCGGGGCTCACGGCGCAGCGCTGGGCCCCGGCCGATACGCCCGGTTGGCGCATGGCCCGCAGCCCCCGGGAGCCGCAGTCCTCGAGTTCGGCCCAACTGTCCCCGGTCGCGTTGCAGCGCACCACCTTCGGCTGCAACGGATGGCACATGACCGAGTCCGGAACGCACACCGGACCCCCGAAGTCCTTCGCGGAAGACCCCTCCCCGCCGGGATCCCTCGCGGCGCCATCCGCCACGTCCAGGACGACCGTCTCGGGAGGCGGTCCCAGGTCGGGCGGGGTCCAGTCGTCTGGCTTCGGGCCCGGGTCGCGCCCGTCGTCGGGGGGCGCGGCGTCTGGGACCGCGTCGGGCAGGGGAGGCGCGGTCGGGGACGGGCAACCGGCGGTCCCGGCTCCGCGCCCGTCCAGGCTCACGTCGAAGGACCCGCGCCCGTCCGTGGCCCACTCGTAGAACGATTCCCATCGCTGGCCGTAGGCCGCGACCTTCTGGACCTGCTGGGGGGTCGGCGGCTGGCCGGGCGGCGTGACCAGGATCAGCGCGCCCTTCCAGTGACACGGCTCCAGGGGAGGGTCGCGCGGACCGACGGACCGGATCACGTCCTCGACCGTGAAGTCCACGCGCTTTCCCTTGATCGTGGCGTATTCCCCGTGGAACTGCGGCGGCAGGGACGCGGACCCCGTGAGGTCCCCCGTGTCCACCAGGAACTGGGGCGGGACCTCCTCGGGGAGCCGGAGTCCCATCAGGTACTGGTCCAGCTCGCTGAACTTCGGGTTGTCGTACCAGAGTTTGAACCACCCGTCCCCGTTGTCCTCGATGAACGAGCCGTACATGACGGAACGCGAGTTGTAATAATACGACCAGTGTTGATTGAAACCACTCTCGAACCCGCCGTCGCAGGGGTCGCCCTGGGGCTCCCCCATGGGCTCGTACCCGCGCACGAAGCAGTGCTTCGCCCCGTCCTCCTTCTGGAACGTGATCGAGGCGAGCCACTGGTGCCCGAACTCGTGGGCCATCAACTCGATGCCGCTCAGCGCGTACATCGGGATGCCCGTGTACAGCGCGTCCGGGTCATTGGGAAGGACCTGGAGGTCCCCCATCTTGACCGCCTGGCGCAGGCGGTTTTTCTTGGAGCAGAACTGAGCAGCGCTGTTGTAAAGCGTCCGCCCGATGCCCTTGCTCGTCTGCTTCACCGGCCACCCTTGCTGGACGTTCGTCAGGAACGACCCCGGATAGGTCGTGAACACGAAGATCGCGTCGAACTGGTCCGGGTACCGTTCGTAGAACAGGCAGGCCGCCTTCTGGAGCCAGACGTTCGGCATGGCCTGGGTCTGGAAGTCCCCGAGGGCGCCGTCCTTGTCCTCGACGATGGCCACGTCGGACGGCAGGATGTCGGCCAGCGCCCATCCGGGGGCCGCGACCGCAAACACGACGGCCCACGACGCGACGATGATCTTCATGGTCCCTTCGCGTGGTCCCGCCCGCTACCAGACGTCAACCCGGAGGACCCGGGCCCCGGACGCGGCGCCGTCGCAGGTCTCGAACAGGAACACGACGTGGGGCAGCGAGGGGGACAGGGCCGCGCACTCGTCCTGGCCCAGGGTCGGCGGATTCGCGTGCGTCTCGAGGTCCGGATACGCCGCCCGCAGGTCCGCGAGCGTGCTCCCGACGCCGACCCCGGCCGCCGTCTTCGGGCCTTCGCCGACCACGCGCACCGCACGGACCCTGGCCCCTGCCCGCACCGCCTGGAGCGCCGCGGCCCGGTAGCGCGCCGCATCGGGTTGCACGACCTCCTTCGCCGCGGCCCGCTGGAACGGCCCGGAGGCCAGGACCACGAGCAGGGGAGGGTCGTCGTACCGGAACCCCTCCTCGGGCTGGCCATCGGCGAAATACCGGACGAAATAGCGTTCCGCGAGGTCCCCCGTCCTCAGCGAGCGCGGCAGCGCTCGGCCGAGGACGACCTTTCCCACCCCCCTGTCCGAGATCAACCACCGTCCCATCGCCTGATCATCCTTGGCCTGCGCGGCCACCGCGACCCCGGAGAGCACCGTGATCGTCGCGAGAAACAGCCGTGTCATGGCACGACCACATACCACAGGTGAACCCGCATCGAAGGGTACCAGTCCGGGGCATCCGACAGTTTCAGGCCATCGAACAGGTCCACATGCCCGGTCCCGCCGTACCCGAAGATCTGCTCGAACGCCACGATCCCCTTGCGGGCCTTGACCACGGGTTCGATGTCCTTCTCGAAACCCTTCCGGAACGCCTCGGCATCCTTGTACGTTTTCCCCGCCGCCGGGAAGATGGCGTCCGCCTTGCGGAAGTTCTTCGCGAGGTAGGTCCACATCTCCTTGGCGCTCAGGATGAAATACTCCTTCGTCTTGCGGCTGTAGTACGGAGCGCGGGCGATTCCGGCGGCCTTGACCTTGGCGGGCGTGATCCGGAGACCGATCTGGTTCAACATCCGGCTCAGGCGGATCGCGCACGTGTTCCAGTTGGTCGGGAGGCCGATTTCCTCGAGCAGGTCCGCGTTCTCGGTGTTCTGGGCCGGGTCGTCCTGGTAGTTGTGCGGATGCGCGGCCCACATCTTGTCGAAACCTTCCTTCCCTGCGGGGAGTTTCTCCTTCTTGCGGACGGCCACCCGATCCGGGGTGATCGCGGTGACCGGCCCGCCGGTAGCCGCGGATTGCGCGGCCCGGTCCGCCTCCCGTTCGAGGTCCGCGGTCCCTGCGCTCCCGAACCGCTCCGACTGCTGGACCACGTGCGCCACCTCGTGGGCCACCGTTTCCACGGGCGGATTCGCGCGGTCGAAGGCGACCTCGGAGCCGTAGGCATATGCCTCGGCCCCCAGGGCCGCGCTCGCCTCCGACGCCTCGGGACCCGTGTGGGCCTTGACGTGTCCGAGCGGCTGCCCGAACGCCCGCTCCATCGCCGCGCGATGGGGCAGGTCGCTCGCCGGCGCCGAGAAACCCGCCTTTGCGAGGTCCGCCTCCTCCCCGGGCCCCACCGCGGCCCCCCTTCCCGCGCGCAGCAGGTCCTTCTGGGCCGCGTAGGAGCGCCTCTTGAGCACCCGCCGCACCGCCTGGGTCCTCGGCAGGGCCGGCTCGGCCACCCCCGCTCGTTTCCGCGCGGATGCCTCGCCCGCGAAGTCCGCCAGATGCCGTTCCATGGTTTGCTCCAGAAAGAGTACCTGCAACCATGGTAACAGGACTTGGACCCAGGAGGAAGTCTGATCGAGCAATCCGCGATGTTGATTCGGCCAAGATCCATGCGGGTCTCATCGGTGCCT
>JBBIPO010000265.1:0-3786 GCA_037442805.1 Deltaproteobacteria bacterium | reverse complement strand
CGGGGCGGAGGGTCTGGATGGAGGACGGGACCGGGCGTCGCTGGACGTGCGAGTACCGGGCGGACGGGCGGGTCTGGACCTCGACCGCGCCGGGGCAGTGGCCGGTGGCGTACGAGTACGGGGCGGATGGGACGTTGCGGGCGGTCACGTCCGTGTTCCGGGACTTCGAGGTGGTGGACGGGGAGTTGACGTGGCTCGCGGAGCAAATCCCGAGCCGCACCACGTACGGCCACGATGCGTACGGCCTGGTGTCATCGGTCACGGACCCCGTGGGGAACGCGTTCAGGTACGGGCATGATGGGTTTGGACGCCAGACGGCCTACACCGACGCCCTCGGGTTGAGCGAGGTGTACGAGTACGACCGGGACGGCGTGGAGGATGGCCGGCGATGGAAGAAGACGCTGCGGACCGGGGAGGAGGCGGAGTACCTCTACGACCCGTCCGGACGCCTGAAGGAGGTGCTGTACTCGGACGGTCGGGTGGAACGCTACGAGTACGAGCCGGAGCGGGGCTTGATGACGAGGGCCACGAGTGTGGGGCCGGATGGGGTGACGGCGGTCGCGGACTACGGGTATGGGTACGACGAGGACCGGCGGCTGGCGGCGATGAACGAGGGGGTGATGGGCGTGGGTCATGCGTACGAGTACGACGCGGCGCGGGGTTTTCTGGCGGAGATTGCGACCCCGGCGCGGACCTTCACGCTCGGTCGGGACGCGCTGGGTCGGGAGTCGCGGGTGGCCACGGGGGACGTCGAGGTGGAGGTCAGGGCATTCGATGCGGCGGGCCGGCCACTGGTCGAGGAGGTGCGATTCGAGGGCCGGGCGGTGCTGCGGGTGACCTCGACGTGGGACGCGGGCGGGCGTCTGGTGTCGCGTGGGGTGGAGGAGGCGGTCGGGGAGCCGCCCGAGTGGGTCGAGGCGTACCGGCTGGACGACGGGTACGGGGCACAGGGGTACGTGTCGAGCATCGAGGCGATCGAGGGCCAGACGACGCAGGTCCGTTCCTACATCTACGACGACCTGGGGCGGCTCGTGTACTCGACCGACTCGACGCCGGACCATGTCTTCGAGTACCATTACGACGAGGCGGGCAACCGCGTGCGGTCCGTGGAGGACGGGGAGATGCGGTGCCACCAGGTGGGGGCGGGGAATCGGTTGGTCCGGGTGGACGACTGCGTGGGCCAGCCGCTGACGGCGTTCACCTTCGACGCCAACGGGGCGGTGGTCGAGGAGATGGGCGGCAACCCGGACAAGGTCCTGACGTACGATGCCCGGGAGCGGATGGTGGGCGCGACGGTCCCGGGGGGCACCTGGAGGTACGAGTACGACCACCGGGCGTGGCGGGTCCTGAAGTCCGGTCCGGACGGGGTACGGCGTACGTTCCGGGACGGGCGGACCCTGGAGGAGTCCGTGGAGGTCTCGCCGGGCGCTCCCCCGTCCCTCGCCCTGTCGCTCCAGGTCCTCTTCCGCGAGGACGGCTTCACGCCGTGGCTGATGTGCGACGCCCAAGTGTGCCGGTACGTCCTGACGGACCACCTCGGCACTCCGGTGAAGGTGTACGAGGTGTCGGCCTCCGGGGCGACCGAGGCGTGGTCCGGCCTCCTGGCGCCGTTCGGGGCGGTCGTGGACCAGTCCGGCCCCCTCGACCAGCCGGGGAGGTTTCCCGGGCAGTGGGAGGATGGGGAGACAGACCTGTTCTTCGGGTTCTGGAGATACTACTCGACCCGACCGGCACTTTTCCAAAGCGAAGACCCATCCTTACGGGTTTCGTATGGATCCCTCACGCACCCAGAGGGCGGCGACCCCGCCGCGGCGTCATGGCGCGCAATCTTGCCATACGCCTATTCGAACCTGAATCCCACGGCCTTCTCGGATCCATTTGGATTGCGGGCGCTTACCCCGTGCGAGCGATCCTGTCTCAAGGAAGTCAATCCAATACCGCCAAGCAAGAGCGACTGGCCAGGTTTTCTCTGCCGAATCGTGACGTACCTATTCGATATTGGCGACCCCCTGCCGACTCCGGAAGACCTCCCGCACGACAAGGCAGTGCAGTACTACAACTGCCTACTGGAGAAATGCACCTATGGAGGCAACTGGTGAGGTCGAGCCGAGCTTCCAGCCGGGTTTGGACGGGCTGCGTGGACCCGTTGGCGCCGCGTGAGGATGTCCGACATCTCGCGCAGTGGGTCTGCACCGTCTTTCGCGCGTCCTGCATCTGCGCTGTCGGCCTCTCTTGCTGTCGAGCGAGCAATGATATGGAACACGCGCGTTCCGGAGCGGTTCAACAGTCGGAACAGCGCCGTGTGGAAACGGGTCAAGTCCACCTGAGAGTCCTGATGACTCACGACAATGGATATGAGAGGTCCTTTCCGTTTTCGGAAGCGATGACTCTTCGTGACGTCGTCCTCGGTTCAAATCTTCCAAACGAAATTTGGCACGTTGTCAGCAGACTCACGATTGTGAGAGCCCGATCGGGGGAGCGGGTCGATCTGACCGGGCTAGAGGCCAGTGATGTCGCGGTCCAGAGGGCGACGACGCTGGGGCCTGAAGACCGAATCCTGGCCATGCTGGATGACTGCGCGAGCCCAGCGCGCACCGAACCGGTTTACTACTGCGGTGTTTCGGTCGGGATGCGCTCGATACGCGACTGGCGGGAAGGACTTACGCTCGGCGACGGATGCGGGACGGCGCTCGGCGAGGGGGCACTCGGGGACGCGGTGGTCTTCCTGCTCCGCCTGGACAAGACAACGGATACGTACCGCGTCGTCCTGTTCGCTCGCGTTCCCTTCGAAGAAGAGAGGATAGCCACGACACCGATACGGCCATTCGATGCAATCGGCGTCCTGCGACCGGGTGTGATTGGAGGCCTGGTATTCGGAGAGGTCGATCATGTTGCATCCAACTGGATGATGGGCCACGAGAGCCCGGGATGGGTCCGGACGGGGTTTGTTCCTCGGTTGGTACAGGTTGTCGGTCCCGGGATGGGCTGTCGAGAATGCGAGACAGTTCCGGTCCGGGGTCGCCAATGCATCTGCTTGCAACCGATTGAGGCGCCGCTACTACTGTCATCCGCAATGTTTGTAAGACCGAAATTCGGACCGTCTTGCTGGCGCATGGAAGCCTTGCCTGACGACTCCAAGTCGGATGGCCTCAGGAGTTCGCTGGGTGACCAGAAAGGAGTCGTACGCTGAGAAGGTGGCTCAGTCGGCTTCGCGATGGATGGGCCGCGGTGAGACCGATGGCTTCGACCGCGAAGGAAGGGCGGGGCAACTCCGCTCCGTGGAGGCGTGGACGCACCGGACCGGCGTTCGAGTCGTGTCTTCTTGGGTGTCTTTCTGTCGTCCTGTCACCTGTTCGTGAAGGATGGCTGCCATGGTTCGTGATTGTTGCCATCGAAATAGCAGTCCATGTGGTCCTGTACCTGACGGGTGCGGCGCCTTTCGTCGGCCCGGTGGTCGGGAAGGTCCTGGGAGTTGGAGGCAGGTTGATTCAGGTGGGTATCGTTTTCTCCGTCCTGCGCTCGGCCGCGAGGACCGGACATGACTCGGCCTCGGTCGAGGGCGAGATCGATATTCGTTCGGGAGGCTTCAGTGCGGCGATCGTGGTGGCGTCGTTTCCGTTCGTCCTGGGGATGGTCTGGAAGACGTTTGTCTTCGGATGGGATCGGGTTCTGGATTGGTCGGCCATTCCGGTCTTGTGGAAGGTGACCTGGGGGCTGGTTCTGGTGGGGTACGTCACACTGCTGCCAGTGGCCGTGGTGGTGGCGATTGGGCGTGGGGACACGGAC
>JBBIPO010000264.1:0-3801 GCA_037442805.1 Deltaproteobacteria bacterium | reverse complement strand
CGAGCAGGCGCTCGCGCGGCCCTACGCGAGCAGGCGCTCGCGTCCCCACGGGGACTGTTTTCGGAGGAGTTGGGCTGTCTGCCTTGACTTTCCGCGTCTATCCCACAAGATATCCAGGCGGATCATGGACGTATCCGATGGGAACCCGGACCCGGCCAGGCCAGCGCGACATCGTCCTGTGCGGCAAGGGAGGCATCGGCAAGACCACGGTCGTAACCAACCTCGCGGTCCTTGGGGCGGTCCGTGGCCTCGAGGTCCTTCAGGTCGGGTGCGACCCCAAGCACGACTCGTGCGCCGCGCACCTGGACCGCCGCCCCCGGACGGTCATGGACCTCTTCCGCGAAAAAGGCCGCGTGGACCGCCGGGACATCGAGGGGCTCCTTTGCCGGGGTCGCACGGGCGTGTGGTGCCTCGAGACCGGCGGCCCCCAACCGGGGGTCGGATGCGCAGGGCGGGCCATCACCCTGGCCCTGGACGTTCTTCGAACGGCGGGGGACCTGCTCGCGCCCTTCGATGTCGTCCTGTACGACCTGCTCGGGGACGTCGTGTGCGGGGGGTTCGCCACCCCGCTCCGGCGTGGGCCCGACACCGCCGTCTATCTGGTCACGTCCGGTGAGATCCTGCCGGTCTATGCCGCGAACAACATCGCCCACGGCGTGCGCAACCTCTCGCACCGGGGCGGGGGGCGCGTGGCGGGGCTTGTCGCGAACCTGCGCGGCGTGCCGGGCGAGCAGGACCTCCTGGCGCGATTCGCCTCGGCCCTGGGGACGCGGGTCGCCGCGTGGATTCCCCGGGACCCGGCGGTCTTCGAGGCCGAGAGGGCCGGCCGCACCCTGATCGAGACCGCGCCGGACTCCCCGGCGGCGGCGGCCATCCGGCGCCTGGCCGATGGGATCTACGAGGCGTCTGACGATTCTCTCGTCGTGCCTACCCCGCTCGACGACGAGGCCTTCGAGGCCCTGTTCGCCCCCTGGAGGACCGGAGGGACCCCGTGACGTCACCCCTCCCGCTCGACCGGGCCCTCGCGGACCTCGCCCGCGACCTCCGGGACGTCGGCTGCCGGGCCGCGCTTCCCACGGTCCGCGGGGACTTGCTGCTCGCGTTCGGGGAGGCTCCGTCGGCGAGGCAGGTCGTGGTCTCGGTCCGCGCCCCCCGGAACCCTGCGGTCCTCGCCGGAAACCTGGCCCTTCATGGGAGGGGGAGGACGCCGCCGGAGCGGGCGTGGATGGAGGACCTGGCCCGGCGCCTCGTTGCCCTGCGCGCGGAGGGTCGGGCCGCGTGGCTCGACCTCCACAATCGCGAACTCGGCCCCCTGGAGCCCTCCCCCTTCGGGCTGTGGCGGTGCCTCGCATGGCAGGTCGCGCCGGGAGTGCCCTTCTTCGGGCCATGGACCCTCGCGGAGGTCGAGTTCCTCGGCCGGGGTCGTCCCGGGCTGCACCTGGTTCTGGCGCGCGCGGACGAGGTTCGCGACGTCCGGCACCTCGTGCTCGACCCCGATGGGCAAGCCCACGAGGGCGAGGTCCCCATGGCCTGGAGCCCGCTCGGGCTTTTGTCGCGAGGAGCCGCTTCACCCATCCCGGCGAATGGCGGCCCGGAGGCGGCCCTGGCCTTGGTCCTGTCCCTGTCCGTGCCGCCCGGGCTCCGGTGGGCCTCCCCCCCGGTCGGGGACCCGCCCGCTCCCGCCGTGTCCCCGGACCGGCCCGGGCGCGAAGACGACTCGCTCCTCGTGCACTCCTATCGGACGGACCACGAGTGGCATGACCCGCGCAGCCGGTTCTTCGGGACCTGGGGCGACCGGGACTGGTTCATCCTCGTGGCCCTGCTGGACCGGCCCACCCCCGTGGTCTTCCACGGAAACCGTGAGTGCCAGCAGGTGCGCCAGCCCCTGTCCGACCGCCTCGTGCACGGGGCCAATCCCTTCACGCCCGCGCGCCGTTCCTGGTCCTGGCTCGTACGCGAGACGCACTTCACGGACACCGATGACCAGGCCGCGGTGTTCGGAGGCGAAGACCGTTTGGGTTGGCTCCTCGGGCGCCTGCGGGCCGCGTGTCCCGACCGGGAGGTGCGCGTCCTGGTCGGGTGCGACGCCGAGATGGTCGGCGACGATGTGCCCAGGGTCTGCCGCGCGGCCCGGCAGCAAGGCCACGCGGTCGAGTGCTTCAACCCGCCCCTGCCGAGGTTCACGGACGCCCTGGACCGCAACTGGTGGCGCGTGTTCCTGGCGGCGAGGGACCGGGACGTGACGCGCGACCCCCGGGCCGTGGCCCTCGCCGGATACCAGTGGCCGGGGCACCCGAGCCTCGTCGAGGTCGAGGCCCTCCTGCGTGCCTTTGGAGTCGGGGTGGCGGCGCGATTCTTGCCGGGCCAGGAGCCGGACATCGGCTCGTCCGTGGGGCGGGCCGCGGTCACGCTCCTGTCGCCCTGGCACCCCGTGCAAGACGTGCTGGCGGAACCCCTGCGCGAGGAAGGCCTCCCCGTGGCGTCCATCTCCCTCCCGTATGGGGTGGCCGCGACGCGCCGGTGGCTGGACGAGGTGCTCCGGGTGCTGGGGATGCCGGCGACCACGGACGAGGCATGGGAGCGCGCGGTGCGCGAGGCCGCGCCGGACATCGCCGACCTGCGCAGCCGGGCCACTGGCCTGCGGGTCGCCCTGGTCGCGGACTGGGGCACCGTGCCCGAGATGGTCTCGCCCGCGTTCTTCTATGGGTTCAACCCGGTCCGGTTCTTCGTGGACCTGGGCTTCGCGCTGGCCCTGGTCGGACCGCGCGCCCCAGAGGCCGTGGCGGGTCTTTCCCAGGCGGAGGTCGCACGGATCGAGACCCTGGAGGTGGACCGCGATGCCCCGGACCTGATCGAGCGCGTGCGCCGCCTCTCGCCGGACCTCGTGTACTGCGACCGCGAGGACCCCGGCGAGGCGCTCGGGACCGGCGCGGTCCCGTTCGGGGTCGGGGACCTCGAGTTCGGGCTTCAGGGCGCGAGGAGGACCCTGCGGCGCCTACTCGCCCGGGCGGGCTGGAGGCTGCCTCGCCGGATCGTCGGCTGATCTCTGGGAGCATGACCGTGGAACACGACTCGACCCTGCGCCTCGCCCCCTCGTTCATGGATGGGGCCATGATGGTGGCCGCGGCGGTCCCGGATTCCGTCCTGATCTACGTGGGGGCGGCCTGCATCACCGAACATTTTCACAACACCTACCGCGAAGCGGACTTCGGTCAGGACCTCGTGGACGACGGCCCGCGCACGCGGCTAGCCCTGACGTTCAGCGACCTGACCGCCGGGGTGCTCGGGACCACGGAGGCCATCGAGCGCACGGCGCGCCGGGTCCTCCTGGCCCGCAGGCCCTCGTGCTTCTTCCTGGCGGAGCTCTCGCGCGTGACCCTGGCCGGGGAGGACCTCGCGGGCGTGGCCGCGGACCTGCGGGAACGCACTGGGGTGCCGAGCATCGCCCTGTCCTCCCGCTCCTTGACCCGCGACCACGAGGCCGCGTTCCGCGCGGCGCTGGAAGGGCTTGCGGATTCGTTGCCGGATTCGGCGTTCGAGGGCGGGCCCTTGCCCGCGACCGCTGCCGTCATCGGATATCTCTACGAGCGTCACGAGGCCGACCACCGGGCGAACGTGGCCTGCCTGGAGGGGCTGTTGCGCGGGCTCAGCCTCGACCCCCTTCCCACCTGGCTGTCCCACGCCCCGGCCGCAGACCTCGCGCGCGCGGCCCGGGCGTCTGTGCTCGTGGCCCTGCCCGGCGGGCGCGAGGCGGCCCGGCGCCTCGCCGACCAAGCGCACGCCCTCGAGAAGGCCGGCGCC
>JBBIPO010000263.1:0-3857 GCA_037442805.1 Deltaproteobacteria bacterium | reverse complement strand
AGGGGTGTCGAGGGGTCTTCCCGCGCGCCGGGGCGGTCGCGGTGGGGCGTTCCGGGGGGTTCTGGGGGACCTTCGCGTGTCCCTGGATCCGGTTCGCGGTCGAAACGGGTCGCTTGAGCGTGACCGCGGGCGCGAACGGCCGAGTTTCAGGCACACCTCGACATGGAACGTCGCGATTTCCAACGTTTTCTGTCGCGGACCGTCCGCTACGCGGCGCGGGCCAGGGGCGTGACCATCGAGCGAAGCGCTTCCAACGGACCCAACCGGATCCGGCCCAGGGCCATGCAGACCTGGACCAGGAAGGCGAGCCCGACTCGGGTCTCCATCTTGGCCCGGCCCCGGATCGTGTGGTCCTCGAAGCAGAACACCCGGTCCAGTCGGCTGAAGACCCGTTCCACCGCGGTCCGAAGGGCGTAAGAGTCGGTCCACTTGTAGGAGGACCGCGCAGTGGGAGTGAAGATCCGGCGGTCCAGGTCCAGGGGCACCCGGACCACCCGGCCGAACGGGCCCACCCTGTGACCCCGCTCGCACATCCGTCTCCCGGCGCAATCCAGGTCATACGCCGCCGCGGGGCATCGGTACTTCAAGGTCTTCCTCTCCTTCTCGAAGCCGCTGAAGGACATCTCGCGGACCTCCCCGGACCACGGACACTCGCACGATACCCGACCCATCTCGTCGTAGAGGATCGTGTCGGCCTTGCTCTGGAAGAGGGCGCGGGTCGCCTCCTCCTTCCACATCCGCCGGGTCTGAATGACCGGGCGGATGCCGTACTCGTCGTACAACTCGGCGTTGAACTCCCCCGAGTCGTACCCCCGGTCCGCCGCCATCTCCTTCGCCCGGGATGCCACCTCGGGCAACCTCTCTCGATACGACCGCATCAGGTCTCGGCCCGCGGGGAGGTCATGGCGCGACGCGTCGCTCACCGAGAAGTGAAGCGGCATCTCGTGGCGGGAGTCCACCACCAGGTGCACCTTGTACCCGTACCACGTCACCACCTTCGTCCACATCGTGCCGTCCTCGCGGACGCCCCGGTATTCCTTCTTCCCATGCGTTCCGTCCGTGTCCCGCCGCCCATCCGGCCTGGCTCGCTTCTTCGGGTCCTTGACCGGCTTCCCGAACGACGGCAACGCCTTCGAGTCCATGGCCAACGGGGTCCCGAGGTCGGGGATCGCCCGCGCCAACTCGCGGACCACCGCCTCGAACATCGCGAGTACGTGCTCTCGCAACTCCACCACCCTCGCCAGGAACCGCCCGAACGCATCCTCGCTCGGAATCCCTTCCAGGCCCTTGACCGGGTCGAATCCACATCGGTCCGCCATCTCCCGATTGCGACGGAGTTCCCGGATCAGGGACGCCGCCGAGCGGTGCTGGAACACGATGCCCGCGATCAAGGCGTTCCACATCGCCCGGACCGGGTCGTCGTTTCTCCCACGGCCCCGTCGTTCCTCCAGAAGACGCATGAACGGCTCGTCCGGGATGACGGACAGGACCATCTCCAGCCGGACCAGGTCGCTCGCCGCCTCGATCTCTTTCCACGAAAACAGGTTGCCTTGCGGTACAATGGCCATGGCGATCTCCTTTCCATCTCATCAAGAATCTCGTTAGTCAGATTATGGATGGTCTGGAAATCGCCGTCAACTATTTTTTCTGCACACCCCCGATATGCCTGGGGTGGATTTCCTGTGCCGCCGCTACCCGGCCAGAGACCCGATACTGCATTTTCAAGGGGTTACCGATTCCCCTCGCCCGTCACCCTGGGGTAAGGTCGTCGTGCACCCCTCCGCTTCCCCGCAGCCTTCCTTCACTTCGCGACAGCGCGGATGGCTCGCTAACGATCCGGGTGGGCGCGAATCCCGATGCGGTCGCGGCCAGGGCCCCATCTTCGCGCGCACCGGGCGATGCGAGCGTGACACAAGACGCGCTGCGCAGGACCTCACGGGGATTCTGCGACCTTACCCCTCGCCCGTACAGTGGCGTCGGACCACCTCGACGAGGGTCCGCAGGCCCCACAGGAAGCCGTCCACCGGGATGCGCTCGTCGCGGCCGTGGAAGAGGGCCGAGAACTTCAGGTCGGGCGGCAGGGCCACGGGCGCAAACCCGTAGGTCCGGATGCCGAGCGGCGCATAGGCGATGGCGTCCGTGAAGCCGGAGATCAGGTAGGGCACCACGCGCGCGCCGGGACGGGAGGACTCGACCACGTCACGGATGGTGTCCCACAGGGGCGTGGGCCAGGGCGTCTCGGTGGGCTCGCCCGATTTCAGGACCTCGACCTCGACCTCGTCGCCCAGGAGGGCGCGCAGCGCCGACACCGCATCCCGGATGGACCGGCCCGGCAGCACGCGCACGTCCAGGACGGCCTCGGCCTCGGGCGGGAGCACGTTTTCCTTGCCCCCGCCGCGCAGGACCGTGACCGCGACGGTGTCGTGCGTGATCGCCCGGAAGTAGCGCGCCTGCTCTGGGTCCGGCAGGACCTTGAGGATGCGCGGGGCCAGGGACTCGAAGGTCAGGCCCCGCACCGCGAGGGACTGCGGGAAGGGCAGGCACGCGGCCACCGCGGCCAGGAACGCGGCCCCGGGTCCGCACAGGCGGGTCTCGATCACGCCTTCCTGGACGCGGGCGAGCGCGCGCACCAGTCTCGCGGTCGCTGCCCTCGGGTCCCACAGGCTCCCGTGACCCGCCTCCCCCTTCGCCCTCACGCGCACCCACGCGAACCCCTTGGTCCCCACCCCGACCGGGACCAGAGTGCGGCCCGCCACATCCAGGGTGAAGCCCCCGACCTCGGTCAAGCAGTCCCGGGCCCGCAGCAGGTCCGGGCGGCTCTGGGCGAGCCACAGGCTCCCCTTCTCGCACCCCTCCTCCTCGTCCGCGACCGCCGCGAATGCGAGGTCCCGCCGCAGCCTCCAGCCCCGCCGCTTCGCCACGACCAGGGTCATCAGCGACAGGGCGAGCATGTGCTTCATGTCCACGGCCCCGCGACCCCACACGTACCCGTCCGCCTCCACCCCCCGGAACGGATGGTGCGTCCACTCCTCGGGCGCCGCGGGGACCACGTCCGTGTGCGCGGACAGGAGCAGGCCGTCCTCGGGCCTCCCGTCCGGCGCGGACAGGCGGGCCACGAGCATCCCCCGGCCCCGCCCCGGGACCGCCTCAACCATCTCGTAGGGGATGCCCTCGCGGTCCAGGACCCCGGCGAGGTACGCCGCGACGCGCCCCTCCCGGCCCGGCGGGTTCGAGGAATCCATGCGCAACAGGGCGCGCAGGTGCTCGACCGCTTCCCTCGCCTCGCCCTCCGTTGTCCGGTCCGGTGTCTCCATGGGGTTTCCCTCCTCGGCGGGCAATCATGGCACAAGACCGCCCCGATGGGGCAATGGTCCGGATCGGCGAGCATCCCCCATCGAGGTCTTCATTCCGCACGAGCCAGGTCGGATCGCGGTGCTCGATGCAGACTCGGCCCGACCTCCCTGCCACGAATCGGAAATCGTGACTTTCTGAAAATCAGAAGGTAGAATCTTTGCCGGGGATCGCCTCGGGGGCCCGATGACCGTTTCGTCGCTTCCTGCCCGTCCTTACCTGGACCGGACGATTGCGGCCACCTTCCTGGAGCGAATCGCCCAATTTCCGGTGGTCGCGGTGACCGGGATCCGGCAGGCCGGCAAGACCACGCTGGTGCAGCACCTGCTCCCCGACTGGGACTATGTGACGCTCGAGGACCTGGACCAGCGGCGGTTCGCCCTCGAGGACCCGCGAGGCTTCCTGGCCGAGCACCCCGGACGCACGATCATTGACGAGTTCCAGCGGGTGCCCCCGCTGACCTCGTACCTCCAAGGCGTCGTGGACCGGACCGCGACCCCGGGTCA
>JBBIPO010000262.1:0-3861 GCA_037442805.1 Deltaproteobacteria bacterium | reverse complement strand
GGGTTCTGCACCAGCAGGTCCACGCGGAGCATCGTCGCAAGGCGCTACAGCCGAAAGGACTTCCGGTTGGAGTACTCGCCTTCGACGGACGGACCAACTGGACCGGGGACGAGAAGGGAAACGAGTATTGCCAGCGGAGCCGCAAGGACGATGCGGACAAGAGGCCGTTGTGGCAGTATCGGGTGGTCCGTGCGACGTTGGTTTCCTCCGCGGCCCCGGTCTGCGTGCACGAGGAGCCCGTCCCCGCAGACACGAACGACATGGGGGTGTTCGCCCAGGCGTACGGGAAGGTCGCCCGAGAGTTCGGACGGAGCGACCTGTTTGAAGTCGTGTCGTGCGATGCGGGGTTCTGCTCGTTGGAGAACGCGACTCGGGTCCACGAGTCCGGCAAGGCGTACGTCTTCGCGCTCAAGGGCAATCAGCCGGAGTTGTCCGTGGCTTGTGAGGAAGGTTGGCCAGAGAAAAGAGGGAACCGAGAGAGTCATCGAGGACCGCCAACGACCTTGAGAAACATCCCGACCAGGCCTGGCGCGACTTCAAGGCGCGTTGACGCCACGCGGTCGCCTTGATATCGTGATGGTCCGATGGAACGAGAAAACAGGAAGTCTTCCAGGCCCGAGGGACTGAGGCTGGCCGTCACCGGTGGCCGGACGGTCGTGGGCCAGGGCGTCCTGCGGGGACTGGACCGCATCGGTGGTGTCGAGCGGGTGGTCGTCTTCGACGTCCAGCCCCCGGATGTGGAGGACCCCCGCGTGACCTTCCATTCGCTGGACCTGACCCAGCCCGGGGTCGAGTCCGAGATGGCGTCCGTCATGCAGGAACACGGCGTCAACGTTTTCCTGCACGCGGCCTTCCTGTGGAACACCGTGAGGGACGCTGAGTGGGCGCACGAACTCGAGTCCGTCGGGACCGACCGGGTGCTGGCGGCGGTGCTGGCCGCGGGGGTCCGGCGGCTCGTGGTCACGTCCTCGGTGACGGTCTATGGCATCACGCACCGCAACGCGACCCCGCTGACCGAGGACGCCCCGCTCGTGTCGGCCCGGACGCTTCCCCCCTGGCGGGAGAAGGTCGCGGCCGAGGCCGCGGTCGCCCGGTTCGCGCAGGCCCATCCGGAGGTCTGCGTCACGGTGATTCGGTCGGCGATCCTCCTGGACCCGGAGGTGGACCGCGCCGTCTCGCGCACCTTGCGGGGACGGTTTATCCCGACCCTCGTGGGCTTCGACCCTCAGGTTCAGTTCCTGCACCCGGACGACCTGATGGAGGTCTATTCGCGGGCCTTGCGCGAGGACCACCCGGGCGTCTTCAACGTGGCGCCCGAGGACGCCATGCCGTTGAGCGAGGTCATCCGGGTCGCGGGCAAGGTCGCGGTCCCGCTGCCGCACCTGCTCGCCATGCCCGGGTATCGCGTGCTGTGGGCCGCCGGCATCGGCGAGGTGCATCCGTCGTTCCTCAACTTCCTGCGTTTCTCGCTGGTCGTGAACGGGGATCGGGCCCGCGGCGAGTTTGGCTTCTCGCCGAGGTCCACGCTGGAAACGGTGAGGGACTTCGTGCGGGCAACCCGAGGAGAGGGACGATGACCAGGACGCACGACCCGCAGGGTGCCCCGCCAGGCGCCGTGTCACGAACGGACCTGTGGGGGTACGACCCCGCGTTTCGACGCGCGGTCATGCCATGGTGCGAGTGGGTCTGCGAACGGGTCTTCCGGGCGACCGTCACGTGTCTGGAGAGGCCACCGTGGCGGGCGCCGCGCATCTTCGTGGCCAACCATGCGTCGTTCCTGCCCCTGGATGCCCTGGCCGCCCAGTGCCTGCTCGACTCGATGGTCTCCACGCCCCCGGTCCGTCCGCTCCTCGAGGACTATGTCTTCACGCTGCCGTACATCGGTCTATGGATGAGTCGCCTCGGCTCAGTGAGGGCCTGCCAGGAAAACGCGGTCCTCCTTCTTCAGCGAGGGTATTCCGTCCTAGCGTTTCCGGAGGGCGTGAAGGGTGCGGGCAAGACCCTGTTCGAGCAGGACCGCGTCCAGAGGTTCGGGCGGGGGGGACTGGTGCGCCTCGCCCTCAAGACGGGGGTCGGGGTGGTCCCGATCGGGGTCTCGGGACCGGAGCACGCCTACCCGCTCCTGGCGAGGCTCGAGAGGCCCGGGCGGGCGGTGGGACTACCGTTCCTTCCCGTCACTCCGACCTTTCCCCTCCTGGGTCCGCTCGGCCTGTGTCCCTTCCCGGCGCGAGTGACGGTCGTCGTTGGCGAGACCCTGGACCTCCGCGAGGAGGCGGGAACCGCGGACCCCGACGAGGCCGCATTGCTCCGATTGAACGAACTGGTGCGGGGACGGGTCGCGGACCTCGTGGCGCGCGCGCGGCGACAGACGAGGCCATGACGCGACAACGTCGGCTCACGTCCTGCGCGGTGCTCGCGACCACCGCCGTCGTGTACCTCGCCGTGGGACCGGACGCCCCCCAGGGCGGCGACACGGTTCCCAACCGCTACCTGCCCCTGGCCGTGGGATGCGGCGACCTGACGCTGGACCGCTTCACGGCGCTGTGGGGCGCGCCGGCGCATGGGGGTGGTGGGGTCCGCGCCGGTCCTCGTCACGCGCCACCGTACTATGCAACCGTGGCCGTGGACGGGACGCTGGTCTCGACGTTCGGACCCGCGGTCCCGCTCCTGTCGTACCCCTTCTACGCGGCGGCGGACGCCGCCGTCGGAATCCGCGACTCGCGGGATGTCCTCGCGGTGTCGCGGGTCCTCGCGGGCCTCCTGTGCGCCGTCGCGGCGGCCATCGTGTTCGCGACGTGTCGCCTGATCGCGTCCCACTCGGCCTCGCTCCTTGCGACCGCGGCCTTTGCCTTCGGGTCCGGCGTCCTGTCCGTGGCCAGCCGGGGGCTGTGGCAGCACACGTGGGCGATCCCCTGGCTCGCCCTGGGCACGTGGGCCCTGCTGCGCGGTGGCGCCGATCCGCCGCGCCGCCTCGCCGTCCTGGCGGCGGTGGCCTTCGCCCTGGCCTTCGCCTGCCGTCCTCAAACGGGCCTATTCCTGGTCGCGGGCGGATTCGCGCTGGGCCGCGCCCGCCGCGAGGTCCTGCTCGCGTATTCCCTGGCGGCCTTTCCGGTCCTTGCGGCGGTTGTTGCCTACAACACGTGGCACTTCGATTCCCCGTTCGCGTTCGCGCAGACCTTGCGCTCACGCGACGTGGCTCTGTTCAAGACGGGGTCCGCGTCCTTGCTGGGCGCGAGGCCGTGGGAGGCGGCTTTGGGGCTCCTCGTGAGTCCCTCCCGCGGACTCCTCGTCTTCTCGCCGGAGTTCGCGGTGGCGGTCGCGGCCCTCGGGCCGCGGGGACCCTGGCCAGGGTCAGTTCGTCGCGCACGGCTGCCGCTAGCCGTCGCAGGGCTCGGGGGGTTTCTGACTGCGGCCCTGTGGTTCGACTGGTGGGGGGGGGCCACGGTCTCGTATCGCCCGCTCGTGGACCTCCTGCCGCTCCTGGCCGTCCTGACCGCGTTGGGCCTGGACCGCTTCCGCCGCCTCGGGGCTCGCCTGCTCTACGGGGCGGCCCTGGCCTGGTCCATCGCCCTGGCGGCCTCCGCGGCCCTTCACCCGGGGGTGGTCTCCTGGAACGTCGAGCGAGACGTGGACCGCCATCCGGAACGCCTCTGGAGTGTGTCGGGCTCGCTTCCCGCGCGGATCCTCGAGTGGCGACCCGAGGATCGCCTCCCGCTCAGGGATAGTCGGGACGTCAGGGTCGCGCCATGCGGGGTCAGCGACCCGCGGACGCCCCAGGAAGATGACCTGGGGGCCGGGCCGAGCGAATGAGCAATCCGCGATGTTGATTCGGCCAAGATCCATGCGGGTCTCATCGGTGCC
>JBBIPO010000261.1:0-3875 GCA_037442805.1 Deltaproteobacteria bacterium | reverse complement strand
GACGCGTGCGACCCGGACCAGGACGGGGACGGGATCGAGAACGTGAAGGACAACTGCCCCGGGACGTACAACCCCGACCAGGCGGACGAGAACCACAACGGCGTCGGGGACGCGTGCGAGAACGACTGGGACGGCGACGGCGTGTGGAACGGAGACGACAACTGCCCCTGGGAGGCGAACCCGAAGCAGGAGGACATGGACCTGGACGGAACGGGCGACCCCTGCGACCCGGACCAGGACGGGGACGGGCTCGACAACGAGGCGGACAACTGCCCCGCGATCCCCAACCCCGGACAGGAGGACCTCGACGAGGACGGGCTCGGGGACCCCTGCGACCCGGATCGCGACGGCGACGGCGACCCGAACGCGAACGACTGCGACCCGGACGACCCCGCGATCCACCACGCGGCGACCGAGTCCTGCAACCTGCGGGACGACGACTGCGACGGGACCACGGACGAGGAGAACGCGACCGGGTGCCAGGCGTTCTACCGGGACGACGACCAGGACGGGTACGGGGGGCTGCTGGCGAAGTGTCTGTGCGCGCCGGTCCACCCTCACACCGCCGAGGTGCCCGGCGACTGCAACGACAAGGAGCCCGCCGTGAACCCGGGCGCCCCGGAGTTCTGCGCGAACGGCAAGGACGACGACTGCGACGGAGCCACTGACGAGGAAGGGGGCGTCGGGTGCCTGGTCTATTACAAGGACACGGACCTGGACGGGTGGGGCGTCGAGGCCGACCCGAAGTGCCTGTGCAAGCCGACGTCGGGATACACGGCCACGAAGGTGGACGACTGCAACGACCTGGACAACACGGTCTTCCCCGGCGGGATCGAGGCGTGCAACGGCAAGGACGACGACTGCGACGGGGATGTGGACGAGGAGGACGCCCAGGGGTGCAAGGACTGGCTGCTGGACGCCGACCGCGACGGGTTCGGCGTGACCGGGGAGTCCCGGTGCCTGTGCGGTCCCACGCCTCCGTACGACGCGACCAAGGGCGGGGACTGCGACGACGGGAACGCCCAGGCGTATCCGGGCGCCTCCGAGCGGTGCAACGGGGTGGACGACGACTGCGACGCGTTCACGGACGAGGCGAACGCGGTGGACTGCACGACCTTCTACCTGGACGCCGACCAGGACTCGTGGGGCGTGGCGCAGCACTCGCGCTGCCTGTGCCGGGCCGAGGCCCCGTACACGGCCGTGAAGACGCCGGACTGCAACGACTCGAACCCGGCCATCAGCCCCGACGGGGTCGAGGCATGCAACGACCTGGACGACGACTGCGACACCCTGGTGGACGAGCCGGGGGCGCAAGGGTGCTTCGATCACTATTACGACAACGACGGGGACGGGTTCGGGGTGAGCACGGACAAGAAGTGCCTGTGCGCCCCGCAAGGGAAGTACGGCGCCACGGACGCGGGGGACTGCCTGGACACCAACAAGAACGTTTACCCCGGGGCCACGGAGTTGTGCAATGGGCTCGACGACGACTGCGACGCCTCGACCGACGAGGAGGACGCGCTGTCCTGCAAGACGTACTACCTGGACTCGGACGGGGACGGATGGGGGCTGTCCGCGGTGTCGAAGTGCCTGTGCGCTCCGGCGGGGGACTACGACGCCCAGCAGGGCGGCGACTGCGACGACAAGGCCTACGGGGTGCACCCCGGGGCCACCGAGTCCTGCAACGACGTGGACGACAACTGCAACGGCACCACGGACGAGGCCAACGCCGAGGGGTGTGTGCTCCACTACCTCGACTCGGATCACGACGGGTACGGGACGACGTCGAAGTGCCTGTGCGAGGCGCAGGGGCTGTACACGACCACGTCGGGCGGGGACTGCAAGGACTCGGACCCGGCGGTCAATCCCGGCGCTCAGGAGGCGTGCAACAACGTGGACGACGACTGCGACGCCCGGATTGACGAGGAGGACGCGTCCGGGTGCGTCACGTTCTACAAGGACGGGGACAAGGACGGGTACGGGACGGCCGAAGCCCAGTGCCTGTGCGTCGGTTCCGGCCTGTTCACGACCGAAGAGACCGGGGACTGCGACGACGCGAAGCCCCACGTCAATCCAGGCGAGATCGAGGTTTGTGACGACCTGGACAACGACTGCGACAACGCCACGGACGAGGAGGACGCCCTGGGATGCGTCGTGTACCACCTGGACGCGGACGGAGACGGGCACGGCGACCCGGGCGTCGCACCGCGCTGCCTGTGCGACCCGGACCCGGCCCAGAAGTTCACGGCCACGAGCGCCCAGGACTGCGACGACGGCGACCCGGACATCCACCCGGGGGCGGCCGAGGCCTGCAACACCGAGGACGACGATTGCGACGGGCTCACCGACGAGGACGGGGCCGCGGGTTGCGTCGTCTATTTCCAGGACGCGGACTCGGACGGGTTCGGCAATCCGGGCGTGCCGCCGCGGTGTCTGTGCGCCCCCGATGCCGCCGGTTTCTTCACATCGCTGAACAACCTGGACTGCGCGGACGAGGACCCCGGCATCCATCCCGGCGTGGCCGAGAACTGCGACGGCGTGGACCAGAACTGCAACGGCCTGCTGGACGAAGGCTTCCAGGACTTCGATGGGGACTCGATGGCGGACTGCGTGGACCCGGACGACGACAACGACGGGGACCCCGACACCTCGGACTGCAACGACTACGACCCGGCCGTGCGGCACGGGGTCACCGACGTCTGCAACGGGGTGGACGACGACTGCGACTCCTCGACCGACGAGTCCAACGGATCCTGCGCGTCCGGCTCCATCTGCTTCCAGGCGGCCTGCCGGGCCGCGCCCGCGTCCTATTGCACCCAGGAACTGAACGGGGGGCACCTGTACGCCTTCTGCAACGCGGGGCTCATCTCGTGGGACTCGGCCGACGCCATCTGCCTGAACTGGGGCGGGACCCAGGTGGTCATCAACTCCGCGTCCGAACTGTCCTATGTCCGCGGGAAGGTCGGCGGCGCGCTGACCTGGCTCGGTTACTCGGACAAGACCCAGGAGGGGACGTGGGTCTGGGAGGCGCCCGGTCCCTACTTCACGCAATGGTGCCCCGGCGAGCCCAACGACATAACCAACGAGGACTGCGCCCAACTGAACTGGCACTCGGACGGCTGCTGGAACGACTGCGAGTGCTGGCTCGAGGCCTCGGACTGTGCCGCGGTGTACTTCGTGTGCGAGATGTCCTGACGAGGGCCGTCCTCAGACCCGCGGCCGGTCCCGATCCCCGGCGTCGGCGAAGGCTCGGGCCTGCCTCATGATCCGCACGGTCCACACGAGGGGCACCGCGACGAGCGCCCCGATGATCGCGAACATCGGGACAATGTCCAGGCGATCCGACGCCCCTCGCGCGACCTCGGACATCTGCCACGTGATGAACCAGAATAGCGCGGCCTCGATCACGCCCATCCACAGGAGCATCCGCGACAGCGAGGCCCGGACCGAGGCCTGGGCCCCGGGGCACGAGAGCAGGCGCTCCTTGTGCGGGAAGTTGACGTACCTGAGCGGGATCCGGTTCATGAACAGGCCGAGGCCCACGGACAGGCCGCACACGATCACGGCCACGGTCGGCAGGAGGAACCACTCGAAGGAATCCCGGCTCGCCCAGCCGTCCGGACGGCCCGCCCCGTCGAAGTGGACAGGGAAGCGCTCGGGGAGTTCACGCCAGGTCGCAGCCGCGAAGACCCACAGCCCGGCCACGGCCAGGACCACGACCCACGCGAGCCCCTTCGAGGGTTCCGGGGGACGGTTGCCGGGCGTCGTGGAAAACATGAAAGAAAGGATATCGCTTTCTCACGAGAGCGCCAGTCCGTGACGATTCGGAGCAATCCGCGCTGTAGGCGCGGATTGCGACGCGCCCGCAGCAGGGG
>JBBIPO010000260.1:0-3884 GCA_037442805.1 Deltaproteobacteria bacterium | reverse complement strand
ACCTGCGCGGCCAGGACGACCTCGTGGGTGTCCTTCAGGCCCGCGAACGTCGGCCGGTAGAAGGCGTAGTCCAGTTTCAGATTTGCATGGAAACCTTTCAAGAAATAGTGGATTCCGCCCGCGGCTTCCCAGACCTGGGTCTGGTTTGCGTCCATGTCGAGGTCCCACCACCCGAATCGCCCCGCGACCTCGAACCCGAGCGGCAGGCGTCCGGCCACGGCCAGATAGGCGCCCTGCGACGGCGTCATCCGGCCGGTCTTCGCGTTGAAGTCCCTCGCGAACAGGTACTCCGCCTGGATGAGCGCGGGACCCACCTCGAGCCGCGCGTCGGCCTCGACGCGGTCCTTGGCGCCCGATACCGCGCGGAACCCCTCGCGCAGCGTCGCGTAGCCCGCGACGCCGAGTATCAGGCCGGCCCCCGGGAGGACCTCGACGCGGGCCGCGAGGTCCTTGCGGGAATCCGTGTCGAAATGATTGGGGCCTGCCCCGTTGAACAGACCCACATAGTAGTAAACCGGGCCGAGCCGCTTTTCGACCTTGATCCCGAGATCCCGTCTGTCCCCATAGCTTCCGCCCGCGAGCCCCAGGCCGTCCGCGACCGACTTGTACGAGGTCCCGGCGAACGGCAGGGTTCCGAGCCCTCTCGATAGGAGCGCGCGTTCCGCGAAGATCAGGTCCCCCGACGAATGGAACCCCTCGTACGAGACGGGAATCTTGAACTGGCCCAGCGAGATGTCCGCGACTGGCGTCGAGACGCCCACGTAGAAGTCCTGCAAGGCGGACAGGGGCGAGGCCGTCCTCGTCGCGCGGACCTCCTGGCCGCTCGCGTCCAAGACCGTCACGCTGGACGGCTCGAGGACCTTGGCCGGGTCCACCATGACCCCGAAGAAGGCGCGCCCCGGGAGCATGTCGCCCTTGAGCACGACCTCGGCCCGCCGCAACCGAAACGTGTTGCGCGTCGTCCCTTGGTGGTCCAGCACCCACCAGCCCTGCAACAGGGCCCCGAACTGTAGCCGGCCGTCCCCCGCGACCCGCAGGCCCAGAGCGTCCTGGACTGTCCCGACAGCCGATTCCCCGCCACCTGCTGTGGTCGGTTTCTCCTCGGCCTGCGCGCCGCCCCATCCCATCAGAACCACCCCGATCACGATGCCGACCTGACGCATGCTCTCTCCATCGCCCTGGTCGCCGCGGAGTCTCGATCCTGTTTTGCGACAAGATCAAGACTGGACACAAACGGGTCCGGGGTCGGGGGTCCGGGGTCCGGCAGGGACTCCGTGGCGGTCACGGACACGATGACGGTCACCGCCACCGCCACGGACACGGCCACGGCCACTGCCACGGTCACGGACACGGGGTTCCGGGGTCCGCGATCCGGTACCGTCACCGTCACGGCCACGGTCACCGTCACAGACACCCTCACGGACACGGTTCCCAGTATTCGGCGTCCGGTGTCCAAGATCCGTAACCGTCACCGCCACAACAGCGGGTAAGCTCGATTTTGTTTTCGAAGCGGGTGGCGTAAAATGCGAAGACGACGGTGGTGGATCAACGAGGGGGGCCCCGTGGAAACCGCCTTTCTTCATCGGAACGAGAAGTCTCAAGAGCCCAAGAGAAACCTGCATCTCGGTAGTGCTGTCCAGGACGCGAACATCGCGCGCCAGCTTGTGACCCCCGAAGGCTCGGTGGACGAGAAAAAGGCGGTATTGCTGCTCAGGAATGGCGATGCCCGCACTCGCGTCGCGGTGGCGCGATTTCTTCGATCCGCGCTTGGGCTCGAGAAGGCGATTGAACTATTGAGGGTGGCGGGGCAGCCCGAGACCTTGATCGAAGGGGAGGACTCGACCGCCCGTCTTTCCGAGAAGCAGGGCGAGGACGAGAAAAAGGAACGGAAAGAAGAGAAGAAAGAAGGCAAGGGCGAGAAGGGGGAAGGCAAGGAAGGGAAGAAAGAAGCCAAGGGCGAGCGGGTAAAGAGCCCGGCAGTAAGATACGAGTCCGCCAGCGATTCGTTCATCGCAGATCTCTGGAAGGCAGCCCACGGCAAGACCCCTTGAGGAACAGCGTGCCGAGTGCGAGAAGGCCCTCGCCGAGTTTTCGCAAGAGGTGGATAGCCTCAAGGCCGCTTTCGCTGCCGAAGCCGTCGCCATGACCCAAAGGGTCGGGGAGTTTGTGCTCGCGGGGAGGACCACGTCCCCAACCTGGTGAGGCAGTCCCTGGACTCGCTCATGACCGGTCTCGACCAGATGCAGAGCGGCGTGGGCTCCTCCTTCGAGGACCAGGCGAATGAGGCCAATACCGCGATCGATGAGAACGCGGAAAAGGTCCGTGGGAACATCACCCAGGCAAAGACCGACGCGCTGAAGAAGATTGACGAGACCCAGTCTTCGACCGAGAGGGCGCTTATCGCTCAGGCGCGTGGTGCGGAACGCCAGATAGAGGCCGCCGGGGAAGAGGGGAAGAAGAGACTCGACGAGGCAAGGGAGCAAGTGCTGGCCAACATCGAAGATCAGCGCGCGCAGGTGCTGGCCGAGGTGGGCGGCATGGACTTGCCCGATCCCGGGACCCTCAAGACCCATCTCGAATCCTTACTCGGACGGATCGAGGGGAGCAAGCAGGCGGCACTTGGCCAACTGGCCAAGGCCGGAGACGAACTGAACAAGGGCATCCAGGAGTTTGCGAGCAAGGAGGCGGAAAGGCTTGCGAAGGGCGCTGCCAAAGCAGCGGAAGAGGCGTTGAAGTCAGCATCCAAGGTCAGCGAGGGCATCGGGAAGGTCGTCACCGATTTCTCGGGAGGGCTCGACAGGCTAATCGAGGACGTGGGCAAGGGCATGGACGCGGTGAAGAAACAGGCGGCGTCCAAGGCGGACGAGGCCATCCAGCAATTCAACGGGGGCTTGGACCAGAAAGGCCAGGAGATCAAAGGTGAACTCGACAAGGTGAACGGGGATCTCCAGGCCAAGATTGACCAGGCCCTCTCGGAGGAGCCGTCCAAGATATCCGAGGCCGCGGAAAAGGAAGCAGAGAAGATACAACCCTGGTGGAAGAAGGCCATCTCTATCGTGGCTTCGATCGTGGTGGCGGTGGTGGTCTTGGTGTTTTCCGTCGCGCTCATGCTCAAGGGCGCCCCTATCTTGCTTGCCATCGTGGCCGGTGGCGCGCTCGCGGGTGCGGTAGGCCTGTTCACCAAGGACACTGCCATGTGGCTGATGGGTGGCGGCCAGTCTCCGTTCACTGCTGCATACTGGACGAATTACCTGGCTGCCGCGATCATGGGCGGATTGAGCGGTGGTCTCGGAGCGGTCACCGCGCCCCTCGGCCCAGTCTTGACCGGAATCATCTCCGGCCTGTCTCTCGCAGGCCTCGACCAGGCCCTTGACATCGTGTTGAAGGGCGAGTCTTTCAACCTGGCGGAGTTCGTCCTGACCGCCCTGACCGCCAGCCTGATCAGTGGGGTCGTGAAGGCGGCCCTCCCGAGGCTCGACAAGGCCTGGATCAAGAGCGTCTCGCCCGGGCCGCGTTCCTGGGACACTTTCCAGCACCAGCTTGTCCGGTTGGGGATTCGGGGACTCAGTTCGACTAAACGCGCAGCCATCTACAAGTTGGTCAAGGGCGTCCCCTCGAAGGCAACCAAGGATCTGATCCAGGCGATACGCGGGGAGGTCATGCAGGACCCAGACGGGAGGAAGCAATCCCAGCGGTCAGGGCCATAGGGTTTTCGTTTGCAAGGGGTGGTCAGATGGGCTTCGTTGATTGGATCAAGTCACTGTTGAGCGGGAACAAGAAAACCCCGAGGGTCGAGGCGGCATCCACGCCCGTGGAGGGCACGCCGTCGGGGCTTAGGCGGACCATCTTCGTGCGCAGCCTCGACATGGAGAGGACCGCGAAGC
>JBBIPO010000259.1:0-3939 GCA_037442805.1 Deltaproteobacteria bacterium | reverse complement strand
GGGGCCCCTGCTGCGGGCGCGTCGCAATCCGCGCCTACAGCGCGGATTGCTCGACATCGGATTGGTCCTTTCTCCATCCCGTCCTCCTCCCTATAATCGGACCGCCCTCGTGGGAAGGTCAAGTCGGGACGGGGAACGGGCTTGCGGCATCCGGGGTTCGAGGTCGGGCAGGGAGGGCCGTGGTGGGCCGGAACATCGGATGCATCCACGTGGCTCCGAAGCGGAAGCGGCCACGGTCCCGGACCCCGGTCCCGGTCACCGACACAGACTCGGTGACCCGGGGAGCGGCGTGAGAGGACAAGCATCATGAAGAAACGAGCCATCCTCAGCGTGTCGGACAAGACGGGGGTCGTGGAGTTCGCGCGGGGGCTCGCGGAAGCCGGGTGGGAGGTCGTCTCGACCGGCGGCACGGCCCGGACCTTGCGCGATGCTGGGGTCCCCGTGGTCGAGGTCTCGGACGTCACGCGCTTCCCGGAGTGTCTGGACGGGCGCGTGAAGACCCTGCACCCGGCCCTGCTGGCCGGCGTGCTCGCGAGGGCGACCCCGGAGCACGAGAAGACGCTTTCGGACCTCGGGATCGGTCGCGTGGACCTGGTCGTGGTCAACCTGTACCCGTTCGTCGCCACGGTGTCCAGGCCCGGAGTCGGCCTCGAGGAGGCCATCGAGAATGTGGACATCGGGGGGCCCACGATGATCCGGGCCGCGGCCAAGAACCACGAGCGCGTGACCGTGGTCGTGGACCCCGCGGACTACGGCCCGGTACTGGAAGAAATCCGCGCCTGCGGGGACACGACGATCGAGACGCGACGCCGGCTCATGGTCAAGGTCTTCGCGATGACCGCGGCCTACGACGCGGCCGTGGCGGCCCATTTCGCCCGTGCCTTCTCGGGCGAGGCCCTGCCGCCTGTGTTCGTCGCGGGGGGCGTCAAGACACGCGACCTCCGGTACGGCGAGAATCCGCACCAGAGGGCGGCGGTCTATCTGCCTCCGGGACCCACGACGGGCCTGCTCGGCGCGGACCAGCGCCAGGGCAAGGCCCTGTCGTACAACAACCTCGTGGACATGGAGGCGGCGTGGGCGCTCGTCCGGGAATTCGACGAGCCGGCCGTGGCGATTATCAAGCACACGAACCCCTGCGGGGCCGCGACGGACCGCCAATCCCTGGCCGCGGCGTACGAGAAGGCCCTCGCCACGGACCCGGTGTCGGCCTTTGGGGGGATCGTGGCCTGCAACCGCGAGGTGGACGAGACCCTGGCCGCCCGAATGGCGGAGCACTTCTACGAGGTGGTGATCGCACCGCGTCTGGCGCCCGGGGCGCTCGAGGTCTTCCAGTCCAAGAAGAACCTGCGCGTGATGGAGATGGGCGAGGCGTTTTTCGAACCGTTCCCGGCCCTGGTCGCGAAGCAGGTCTCGGGCGGCTTCCTGGTGCAGGAGGCGGACCCGAGGGCGGACGAGCTGCGCGCGGGTCGCGTGGTCACGACGCGCGCCCCGACCGAGGACGAGTGGGAGGCGCTGGACTTCGCCTGGCGGGTGACCAAGCACGTGAAATCGAATGCCATCGTGTTCACGCGGGCGGACCGGACCGCGGCCATCGGGGCCGGGCAGATGAGCCGGGTGGACTCGGCGCGGCTCGCGGTCCTGAAGGCCCAGGGCGACCTGAAGGGCACGGTGGTGGGGTCGGACGCCTTCTTCCCCTTCCCGGACGGGATCGAGGTCATTGCCGAGGCCGGGGCCACGGCCGTGGCGCAACCGGGCGGGTCCCTGCGCGACGAGCAGGTGATCGAGGCGTGCAACCGCTTGGGACTCGCGATGGTCTTCACGGGACGCCGACACTTCCGCCATTGAAAGGGTCGCGATGAAGGTCCTGGTCGTCGGTACGGGCGGGCGGGAGCACGCGCTGGCGTGGCGTGTCGCGTTCTCGCCCGGGGTCGAGGTCCTGATCACACGCGGCAATCCCGGGACGGACGCGGTGGCCCGGGCCGTGGACGTTGCCCCCGGGGATGTCGAGGCGGTCGTTCAGGCCGCGCTCTCGCACCGCGCGGACCTGGTGGTCGTGGGTCCCGAGGCCCCGCTCGCGGCCGGGCTCGTGGACCGGCTTCAGGCGGCGGGGGTCCGGGCGTTCGGGCCCGGGGCCGCGGGCGCACGCATCGAGGCGAGCAAGGCCTTCGCCCACGAGGTCATGGACGCCGCGGGCGTCCCGTGCGCACGGGCCGAGGTCTACGATGACGCGTGCGCGGCCTTGCGACACCTGGAACATGGGAGCGGTCCCATCGTGGTCAAGGCGGACGGGCTCGCGGCAGGCAAGGGGGTGGTGGTCGCGAAGGACCGCGACGAGGCGCGCGCCGCCATCGAGTCCCTGATGGTCCGTCGCGACCTGGGGGACGCCGGTCGTGCCATCGTCGTCGAGGAGTTTCTGGAAGGCGAGGAGGCCTCCTACATGGTCCTGTGCGACGGCGAGACCGTGCGGCCCCTCGCCACGTCCCAGGACCACAAGCGCGTGTACGACGGCGACTGCGGTCCCAACACGGGCGGGATGGGGGCGTGCTCGCCGGCGCCGGTCCTAGACCCGGACACCGAGGCCGTCGTTCTCGACCGCATCGTGCGTCCCACGCTTCGCGAGATGTCCCGCCGCGGCATCGAGTACCGGGGCGTCTTGTACGCGGGCCTGATGCTCACGCGCGACGGTCCCCGCGTCCTCGAGTTCAACGGCCGCTTCGGGGACCCCGAGACGCAGCCCGTCCTGTTCCGCTGGCGCGGGGACTTCCTCGAGGCCCTGTTCGCGACCGCGGAGGGCCGCCTGCGCGAGGTCGTGCCCGACTTCGACCCGCGGCCCGCAGTCTGCGTGGTCCTGGCCGCCGAGAACTACCCCGGTCCCCCCAGGACCGGCGACGTCATCGAGGGTCTCGACGAGGCCGGCCGCGTCCCCCACGCCATCGTGTTCCATGCGGGCACGGCTCGGGGTCCGGGCGGGACCGTGCTCACCGCCGGGGGCCGGGTCCTCGGCGTCACGGCGTCCGGCGCGACCCTGCGCGAGGCCCGCGACCGCGCCTACCACGTGGTCTCGCGCATCCGCTGGCCCGGGATGCACTTCCGGACCGACATCGCGGCCCGGGCCCTGCGGTCCCCAGGCCGTCCCTGCACCCCTCGGTAGCCAGACCCCTGGACCGAGGATTTTGGCCCGGACCTGTCAGGACTCGCGCGCGGGATGATGGGCGTGCGCGGTCTCGGGCAGCGGCCGAACGCGGGCGCCCATCCGCGATGCCGCCTCGCAGACCTCCCGGGCGATGGCCAGATACGTTTCGTGAATCCCCTCGCCCAGGTCGCGCTGCTCGACCTCCTCGAACTGCGCTTCGATCCGCCGCTGGTCGTCCTCCCCCAACATCTGGTTGGCCATCGGGTACAGGATGTTGTCTTCCTTGTAGATGTGTTCGCGCAGGAGCGAGACGTAACCCATCAGCCCCTCGGAAAGCGACCGCAGGGCCTCCTCGTCCCCCTGGCGGGCGCCGGGCAGCGAGTCGCTCGCGGCGCGGACGTGGGCACGTCCCATGTCGTGCTCCATCCGCATCACCTGAACCGGCGGCAGCGGTCCCATGGCTTCGAACAGGATGTCCTCTTCCTTGGCATGGTGACACCGGTCCGCGAACGTCTTGATGAAGTCGAGGACCTTCTCGACCATCCCCAGGTCCACGGGCCGCCCGGCGCGGACCTCCGACGCAAAGGCCTCGGCGGCATCCAGCACGGATTCGATCACCCGGTGTTCGGTCATCAAGAGTTCTGTCGGTTTCATTTCCCCTGCTCCTTCTGGAAGGAACGACCCGGACAGTCCCGGCCGTCGGGGTCATGATACGCGGACAGCGATTATCCGATTTTATGACCGACATCATGAGCAATCCGCGATCTTGATTCGGCCAAGATCCATGCGGGTCTCATCGGTGCCTC
>JBBIPO010000258.1:1520-4005 GCA_037442805.1 Deltaproteobacteria bacterium | reverse complement strand
ACAGCGCGGATTGCTCTCCATGGCGCACGCTTGACAGATTCACAGTGGTTCGTTAGCCTGGCTGCCAGGTGAACCGGGGAGGTTCGGTGGAGGCGGGAGAGGCGTCATGAAGCGATGCATGGCGATGGTCCTGGGGGTGGGGTTCGCGGCGTGTCTCCCTTCATCCGGGTTCCGGGGCGGTTCCGATCCGGGCTTGGAGCGTGGAGCAGAGGGGGTCGTGGACGCCGAGGTCGGCGAGGTCGCCGGCGAGGACCGGGTCGAGGTGGGGGATGGGATGGTGACCCCGGAGGGCGCGGTCGAGGCCGTGGAAGTGGCGGAGGTCGAGGTCCGGGGGGAGGAGGGCGCGGTGCTGGACCCCGGCGGGGAGGCCGAGGTGACGCCGGTGGACGACGGGGTCGCGGAGGGCCAGGACCTGGCGGATGCGGCAGGATGCCAGAAGGACGAGGACTGCGCGGGGGTGGTGGGGCCGCTCGGCACTTGCGAGGTCGCGGTGTGCTTGGACGGGCAGTGCGCGACGGCGCAAGCCCCGGCCGGGACCCCGTGCGCGGGGGACGGCGACCCCTGCACCGTGGACCAGTGCGACGAGGCGGGCGTCTGCGTCCATGAGCCGATCACGTGCCTGGATCCCCCGGAAAACGGGTGCGAAGGGAACATGTTGGTGACGTGGGCGTCGCCCGGGCACTGCGACCGCGGGCAGTGCGAGTACGCCAAGAACGAGAAGGAGTGCGCGCAGGGCTGCACGGTGACTCAAGGCGTGGCGCACTGCGAGGGCGAGGACCCGTGCGAGGGGGTGACGTGCGAGGTGGCGCCGTTTTCGTGCTTGAAGGTGCCGGGCGTCTGCGATCAGGGGTCGTGCGTGTTCGAGTACGACGATGGTGGGGCGTGCGACGACGGGGACGCGTGCTCGCTCGAGGATCGGTGCGCGCAGGGGGTGTGCTGGGGGGAGCCGCTGGTGTGCGATGCGCCGCCCGAGCCGTTCTGTCGGGACGCGAGCACCCTGGTGACCTACGCGGTTCCCGGGACGTGCGTCGAGGGCAAATGCCAGTACCAGGAGGCGCCGGTTCCATGCGCGAACGGGTGCGAGGTGGGGCGCGACGGGAAGGCGCAGTGCGTGGGCCAGGGTCCGTGCGAGGGGGTGGACTGTTCGGTCGCGCCGTCGCCGTGCCTGAAGGCCCCCGGGGTGTGCGTGGGGGGGATGTGCGTGTTCGAGTACGCGGACGGCGCGGCGTGCGAGGATGGGGACCTCTGCACGTCGGGTGATGCGTGCGAAGGTGGACTCTGCGTGCCGGGGGAGCCCCGGGTTTGCGACGACGCCAACCTCTGCACGGACGACTCGTGCGACCCGGAGAGCGGCGAGTGCGTGTTTGACGACAACCAGGCCCCGTGCGACGACGGGCAGGGGTGCACTGCGGGGGATGTCTGCTGGCAGGGGCAGTGCGGCGGAACCCCGGTGGTCTGCGACGACCCGCCGGACTCGGAGTGCGTGGACTTCCAGCACGTCAAGACGTGGGACCCCTACGGGACGTGCGAGGAGCCGTCGGGGAAGTGCGCGTATGAACCGACGGTGACCCCTTGCCGATCCGGGTGGTGCCAGTACGGGTACTGCACCGACGAGGGGATGACCGTGGTGGGCTTCTTCGAGGCCGGAGGCGAGGGCCTCGAAGGCGAGGGCCTGTCGCTCGGTGGGACGTTCGGCGGGTGGACGGAAGGCGGCTCGTGCGAGGACGGGAAGTTCGTCCTGCGAGCGGGTTGGTGAACACCATGGGAGGAACGGCCATGAAGAGGGTCCTTCTTGTGACGGCGATGCTGGTTCTGCTTTGCGGTGGGGCGCGGGCGGACGTCCCCGCCATCCTGAACTTCACCGGGTCGCTCGCGACCGAGGCCGGGCCGTACAAGGGGCCGGCGAAGGTGACGATCGCGTTCTATCCGGACCAGACGGGGTCCACGCCCGTGTGGTCGGAGACCCAGGAGGTCTATGTCGAGGAGGGGCGGTTCTACGTGCTCCTGGGCGCGGACCCGGGGAACTCGCTGCCCTCGGGGCTCTTCGACGGGCAGGACCTGTTCCTCGGGGTCCAGGTGGACGACAACCCCGAGATGGTCCCGAGGCTGCGAGTGACCTCGGTGCCGTACGCGCTCCGCTCCGGGGACGCCGGGTTGCTCGGGGGCCAGCCTCCGTCGGCGTTCGCCGCGGCGGGCCACACGCACGCCTTCGAGGACCTGACTGGTCAGGCGCTGGAAAGTCAGTTGCCGGGCACGGTGGTCCTCGAGGCCGAGTTGACGGATATCCTGGGTGGGTATGTCACGCTTGCCACGTTCGACGCGGCGCTCGCCGGGAAGTCGGACGTGGGTCACGGGCACGTCATCGCGGACGTGACGGGCTTGCAGGCGGCCCTGGACGGCAAGGCCGCGGCGGGCCACACGCACGCCTTTGAGGACCTGACTGGTCAGGCGCTGGAAAGTCAGTTGCCGGGCACGGTGGTCCTCG
>JBBIPO010000258.1:0-1420 GCA_037442805.1 Deltaproteobacteria bacterium | reverse complement strand
GGCACGTCATCGCGGACGTGACGGGCTTGCAGGCGGCCCTGGACGGCAAGGCCGCCGCGAACCACAACCACGACGCGGCCTACGTGAACGTGGGCGAGGCGGACAGCGTGACGTCGGGGATGATCGTAGACGGGAGCGTCACGAACGCCGACATCGGGGCTCAGACGGCGTTTGTCTCCGTGCAAGACGGGCAGGGTGTTGGCCAGTTCAAGGTCACCAACAGCGACCTCGGGCTGCGCGTCTCTGGCTCGGACGGGGTCCGCGTGACCTTCGCTGGCTCGAACCACGCGATCGCCTTCTCGGCGGATACGGCCTACCTGCAGCGCCGGGTCGCGTCATCCTGTGGGTCCGGACAATACATGCAAGGGGTCGGCCAGGATGGCTCCGTGACCTGTGGCACGGACCAGGACACGCTCGGAAACCTCCAGTGTTCCACGGCGGGGGGTGTGGCATGGCGGGGCACCTTCTTGGGGGATTGGGTCTGCCAGGAAGTCTTGCCCGTTTCGAACGGCGGGACGGGTGGGAACGCGCAGCCGACCCAAGGAGCCGTGGCGTATGGGACGGGAAGCGCGTATGGGTTTACGCAGGCGCCCACGAGCACCAAAGACCTCCTTTGGGGCCAGCCCAACGGTGCGCCGCAATGGCGATCGCTTCAAGCCTCGGACCTCCCGGGGGGCTCCGATCAGTACATCCAGAACCAGGTTGCGGTGTCTCAGGCCGCGGACTTCAGGATCAAAGGGGCGGGCGCGATTGGGGGGGGCCTCTGGGTCGGCGCCACGAGCCCCAAGGTGACGCTGTACGATCAAGAGCCGCAACAATCCTCGTGGCCCCCGAACCCATCGGACTTTGGGGTCATCGAGTACGGTGGCACCGGGAACAAGCGGCTGCTCGTCGGGACGCAGGTCGCGAGCCAGGGTCCAACGCCCATTGGTTCTTTCGACCTCGAACTGACTTCGGTGTCGGACGTCGTGGTCAGGACCGGCAATCAGAAGGGGGGCATCGCCCCTGCGGCGGTCTTCTATGCGCCCCAAGGCCCGTCCGGGTCTTATTCTTACCGTATCGGGCTCGGGGCCTTTGACGAGGCGACTCTCGGCGAGGGTGCCATCGTGGCGGGTGGGGGGACCACGGACGAGAAGAACACGGCCTCGGGCCCGTATTCGTTTGTCGGTGGGGGGAGAGCAAACAAGGCCTCGGCGGCCTCTTCCGCCGTGGCCGGGGGCTATTCCAACACGGCCAGCGGCGAACACTCGATCGTGGCCGGGGGCCTTTCCAACACGGCCAGCGGCGAACACTCGATCGTGGCCGGGGGCTCTTCCAACACGGCCAGCGGCTTTGCCTCGATCGTGGCCGGGGGCGACTCCAACGCGGCCAGCGGCGAACACTCGATCGTGGCCGGGGGCCTTTCCAACACGGCCAGCGG
>JBBIPO010000257.1:0-4007 GCA_037442805.1 Deltaproteobacteria bacterium | reverse complement strand
CCGTCCGAGTGCCAGAGAGGGGGGCGTGCGACGCCCCCCTGGAATGGTGTCCGGACTCTTTGAAACCGCATCCGACACCCAGAATTCGTGGCGTAAGCCAATTCTGAGATTCCGAGGAGACCTGCATGGCTCTTGGCACAGTCAACATCGCGGGATTGCTCACGCGATGGGCATCGGGGACGAGTTCGGGCTAGGATCCCCGCCATGGGGGGCGGGCCGACAGGGAGCCGGAGGTCCTCGCGCGCAACGCGCCGTCTTGGGCGCGGTGCTGGAAGGAGGAGGTTTGGGAGCCGGCGATGGGCCTGGGTCTTCGTGGCAGCGGTCGGCGTCCTGGGGCTCGGGGTGGCCGCGCTCGCCACGGCGGTGCGCGTCATCGAGTCGGGTCTCCCCGAGGTGCCTACGTTCGCCCAGTATGCCGAGTCGGTTCCCAAGGTCAGCCGGGTCCTCGCGTCCGACGGGCAGGTGATCGCGGAGTTCTTCACGGAGCGCCGCACCGTGTTGGGCCCGGACCAGATTCCGCCGCTGCTGGAGAAGGCGATCCTGGCGGCCGAAGACGCGGATTTCTACCGGCACGAGGGGCTGTCGTACTGGGGCATCGCGCGCGCCGCGCTCGTCAACCTGTGGAAGGGCCGCATCTCGCAGGGGGGCTCGACGATCACCCAGCAGGTCGTCAAGCAGGTGCTGTTGGGACCGGAGCGCACCTACGAACGCAAGGTCCGCGAGATGCTCCTGGCGAGGCAGGTGGAGCGCCGCCTGACCAAGAAGGAAATCCTGGCCATCTACGCCAGCGACGTCTATCTGGGGCGCGGGCGCTACGGGTTCGAGGAGGCCGCGCGGTTCTATTTCGACAAGCCGGCCTCGCGTCTGGGGCTCGCGGAGGCGGCGCTTCTCGCGGGTCTGGTCCAGGCGCCCGAGGCGTTGAACCCGCTCGCGCATCCGGAGGCGGCCCTGCGACGGCAGCGCTATGTGCTCGAGCGCATGGTCGTCGAGGGGATGGTCACCGAGGACGAGGCGCGGGAGGCGGCCCGCGCGACCATCCGATTGTGGGGCCGGGAGCCGCCACGGGTCGGGGCCGCGCCCTACTTCGTGGACGCGGTGCGCCGCGAGGTGACGCGGCTCTTCGGCGAGGGAAGGCTGTTCCGCGACGGCCTGACCATCGAGACGACGCTGGACCTGGCCGTGTCGGACGCGGCGGAGGTCGCGGTCGCGTGGGGGCTCGCGCGCCTGTGGGCCGGGGGGAGGACCCGCGAGCGCGACGAGGAGTCGGCCCTCGAGGCGGGTCTGTTGGACGGGACGGACGACCTGCTGGACGGGATGCCTCCCCCGCCCAAGGCCGTGCGGGCGAGGGTCGTGCGGTGCGAGCCGGGGCAGGGGCTCGTCGAGGTGGAGGCCGCCGGGGAGCGGGCGCGGATCGACCCGCGGTCCTGGGCGCGGCTCATGCTCGCGGGCCGACCCGACGTGATCGCGGCGTGCCGGAGCGGGTCGGAGTGGCTCGTGTCCGGCGCGGGGGGGGCTCGAGCGGAACCGGGGACCCTGCCGGTGGTCCACGCGGAGGTCGGACCCCAGGCCGCGGTGGCCGTGGTAGACCCCGTGGACCGGGCCGTGCTCGCCCTGGTCGGGGGGGAAGACTTCACGACGCGCCCCTTCAACCGCGCCATCCAGTCGCGCCGGCCCATCGGGTCCGCGGTCAAGCCCTTCCTGTACGCGGCCGCGCTCGAGTCCGGGATACCCCCGAGCCGCACCTTCCCCAACACGGCCCTGCGCCTGCGCGGCGCGGGCGGACGGCCCTGGGTCCCCCGCAACTTCGAGGGGGGATGGGATGGGCACGAATACGACATCGGGACGGCCCTGGCGCAGTCTATCAACGTGATCGCGGTGCGGACCATGCTGGAGATCGGCGCTGAGCCTGTCGCGAACCTGCTGGAGAGCCTCGGAGTGGTGGGGCATGTCCCGCGCGACCTGTCGTTGGCCCTGGGAAGCGCCGAGGCGAGCCCGCTGGAGGTCGCGAACGCCATGGCCACGTTCGCGGCCGGGGGGCTGTACGACACGCCGTTCTTGGTGAGGCGGGTCGTGGACCGGGAAGGCCGGACTCTGGTGGAGCACGAGCCCAGGCCGTCCAGGCGGGTCTCGCGCGCGACCGCCCAGGCGATCCGGGGGATGATGCGGCGCGTGGTGACCGAGGGAACGGCCCGCGAGGCCGCGTCGCTTCCGTGGCCGGTCTTCGGCAAGACGGGGACGACCAACCGCTCGCGCGAGGCCTGGTTCGTCGGGTCGGACGGACGCCTGGTCGCCGCGTTCCTGGTGGGCTACGACGACCGGCTTCCGATGCGCGGGGCCACGGGCGGCAACACCGCCGTGCCGCTGTTCGTCGCGTTCCTGCGTGCCCTGCGGGGCGCCGTGCCGTGACGGGCGCGGAATTCAGGGCGGCACGCCCACGTCACCTCGTCCCACGCGCGCAACGTGGGCTTTCGGGGTCCGAGGGGCTGCAGCCCTCGCCCCCCTCGGGCGGGGGATTCGACGTCGGAACATCGTCATCCATCCGATCAGTCCCCCCGCGAGCGCGACCAGCGACGCAACGACGGGGCCTGTGCGCCGCCCCGTGGCCGCGCACCCGCCGAGCGACGGTACGGGCCGTCCCCGGACGTCGGACGCGCGAGGGGCATCGGGGGTGGCCTCCGGATGTCCGTTCGTGTCCTGAGGCGGGTCGCCGCCCCCGACGTCCCGTTTTCCTGCTTCGCTGTCGGACCTGGCCGGCGGTGCCTCCGTGATGTCGTCAGCCGCGCTGGCGAGGTCGTCCCCCGCTGACGTCGCAAGGTCCGGGGCCTCGGGCGGGATGTCCGCAACGGGCGCAGCGCAGCCCGGCAGACACTCCCAGCCGGGCCCGTCCTCGTTGGCCCCGCCCAACAGGAGCGCCTCGCGGACGTAGCCGTACGCCTCGTCCGACACGAGGATTCCCCCGTGCTCCGTGTACGGGGTCTGGATCTCGATGACCTCGGCCCCGGCGAGGGCGCCGCCTTCGGGCGGGATGATGATCTCGTCCCAGGGCGACCAGAGGGTGGTGTAGAGGACGTCACCCGGCGTCTCGTCGCACGCGAGCAGGTCCGCGAGGACCTCGTTCTGCTTCCAGCCGTCCGGGGTCGAGGGGATGCACATCTCGCGCGCCCCGCACGAGAACGGGTCCAGGCACGCGACCACGGTCCCGTGATACGCCCCCGCTAGGGACACGACCTTGCGCACCCGGTGCACGCCGCACAGTTTCTTCAGGTAATACAGGGTGTTCAGGGCCCCCTCGCTGTGGGCGAGGATGTCCACGCGGTCCGCCCCGGTCCGGGCGAGCAACGCCTCGACCCACCCCGCGATCTCTTGCGCGTGCTCCGGGTCGCACCCGCGCACGTCCTGAAACGACGGGGTCTCGAGGTACTCCTCGGGCCACCCGTCCTCGACCAGGTTCTTCTTCATCGTGGCCCACGTCGCGACCCCCGCGAGGTCCATCACAAACCACCCGTGGACCATCAGGACCGGCGTGCGCGTGTAGTCCGCGGTCTGGCCCGCCAGGACCGGCAGGCCCGCGAGGAAGGACGTGACACCGAGGCACCACGCGAAACGTCCCATCGCGTCCGCAAGCCTACCGCGTCCCACCCGACGATGGAAGACGCGGGACCAGTCGTGAAGCATCTTCCCTCAGGTCCACCACCGCCCCTGACCCTTCGGGACACGAATCTCTCATGGTCACAAGCCCACGCGCGCAGCGCCCCCTGGGAGTGCTGCGAGCAATCGCAAGCCTTGTCACCCGCGTGGGGCGCGGGCTTCCCGGATCCGATGGGCGTTCTCCACCTCCCCCTATTGAAGGATCGTGCGCAGGGGCTGGGAACGTTACCAGGGTCCTGTCAATTTTTTTTCACGCGGGTGCCTCCTTGAGAGCGTCTGGTGCCCAGAGGTTTCCTCGCCCACCATGCCCTCTCCGCCGCCGCGCTCGCCAACGCCCGCCTTGTCACCCCCGAGCACGT
>JBBIPO010000256.1:0-4026 GCA_037442805.1 Deltaproteobacteria bacterium | reverse complement strand
GTGCGAGAGGTGGGGCGCCGGGTTGGCGAGGCGCGGGCGCTCGACGTGTTCGTGGAGGTCAACACGGGGGGCGAGGACCAGAAGTCCGGGGTGGCCCCGGGGGAGGCCGGGGCCCTGTGCGCGCGGGTGATGCGGGAACCGGGGCTCCGGTTGGTCGGCTTGATGTGCGTGCCGCCGTTCTCGGAGGACCCGGAGGAATCGCGTGGGCACTTTCGGGAACTGCGCGGGCTGCGCGACCGGCTGAGGCGCGACCTGGGGGTCGGCGAGGGGGTGTTGTGCGGGCTCTCGATGGGGATGTCCCACGATTTCGAGGTCGCGATCGAGGAGGGGGCGACGGTGGTCCGGGTCGGGACGGCGCTGTTCGGGGAGCGCTCAAGGCGAGCGTGAGGCCCGGGTCGGGAGAGGGCGGAACCGGGGTGAGCACGAGACCGTCACGACCCGCGGCGCTTGTGGTCGAGACAGCGTTCCTAGTCGTCGTTTTCGGGTTGCTCGCCCTATATTCGTATCGTCCTAACTGGGATATTGATATCTATTGGCACATCCAGGTTGGAGAGTGGATCGCCTCGCACGGGACGATCCCGGACCGCGACGTCTTCTCGGCCGTGGACCAGAATCGCCCTTGGACCCCATTTCAGTGGCTGTACGAGGTTCTGGTGTACGAGGTCGAGGCGCGCGCGGGCTTCGCGTTCGTGCGGGCCCTGCACGCGGCCCTGTTCCTGGCGGCGTTCGCCGGGTGGTACCGCACCTTCCGGCGGGAGGCCCCGGGGCGCGTGGCGGCGGCGGCCCTGCTGGTGGTGGCCGTGGTCCTGTCCGAGGACCGGCTGCGCGTGCGGCCCGAGGCCTTCAACTTCTTCTTCCTTGCGTTGCTGCTGCCGGACTGGCTGGCGGACCGGGTCGGGAGGGCGGCGCTGGTCCGGATGGGGGTGGTGGCCGCGTTGTGGGCCAACCTCCATGCCGGCGGTGCCCTGCTGTTGCCTCTGGGCTCCGCGGCTCTGCTGGCGGGTCGTGGGGTGGCTTGGTACGCGGGGAGGAAGATGGGGGAAGGGGAGGGCGGGCGAGCCGTGGTAGCCCAGGTGCGCGCGGACCTCGCCCGCCTGGGGGTCAGTACGCTGCCGATGATCCCGATGCCGGGGTTCCTGCGGGGGGTTCATACAGCGTTCTCGATGTACCAGGAGAGCGCGGTTCTGATCCCGGAGTGGCATCCGCCGGCGGCCTACTTCCTGCCGGAGTTGTCGGGGCGGTTCACGGCGCACCACGCGGTGTGCGGTGCGTTCCCGTACCTGCTCTTGTTTCTGATGGGGGGGCTCTTGATCCGGGACCTTCTGCGGCTCGGATGGCGGGGAGCGGCGACCCGGAGGGACGCGGGGGGGGGGGGCCTGGCGTGGCTGCTCGCCTTGCTGGCCGTCCAGTCCGCGAGGTTCGTCTATCTGGACGCGGTTGCGGCCTTCTTGTTGGTGATGATCCACCGGGAACGGGTGAGTCGCGCGCTGGCATCGTTGGGATGGAAGGTCGGGGTCATGGCGGCGGGGGGGGTCCTGGCGGGAGTTTCCTTCGAGTATTCCGTCTTGGTGCAAAGAGGGGGACTGGATCGGGCCGTGAGGCTGTTGCGATACGACCACGAGCCCGGGGAGTTTCCGGAAGCGGCGTCGGATGCGATCGCCGGGATGGGGCTGCGCGGGCGGATCTTTCACTTCACGCGGTGGGGCGGATATTTGATTTACAGACATTTTCCGGAATGCACGGTCTTCACAGATGGGCGGGGGAACTTCACGGCAGAGGAGCGCGACGACCTCGTGCGGAGCCATCGGCCCTTCGAGCGCGAGGATGCCCTCGAGGAGGCGTGGGCGAAATACCGCTTCGACATCGTCATCTTTCCGCCTCCGGTCTTTCCGCTGTTGACGTGGGACCGGGAGCGGTGGATGCTCGCCTATCGGGACGACGTCGCGGAGGTCTTTCTGAGGCGGGGTCCAGGGAGCCGTGAAAACGAGGCGAGAGTCCTTCGATACTGGGCGCGGATGGGTGTGGACGTTCGGGGTGGCGTGGAGGCGTTTCAGAGGGAATACGAGCGGGTTCTCGGGAGCGAGTTCTTGGCCCGCGAAAAGGTGCGCCGTCGAGGCCTGTCCGCGCTGGGACGGACACGGAGTCCGGATGCGGAGGTGCGCGCGTCGGGGTTGTACGACCTCGCGATGATCTGGTTTGCGGCCGCGCGGTACCCGCAGGCGGCGGCCGCGTTCCAACAGGTGCTGGACATGGGGTTTCGCCACAGCACGGCGTCGCTGTACGTTGCGTGGAGCCGCTATCTGATCGGAGATGAGGAAGGGGCAAGGCAGGCGTTGTGGGAACTGATGCGACCGACGGGGGCACGGGCTCTGCATCGGGACCGGGGGCCGCTGAAATGGGGAGGATACAAGGTCTTGGGGCTCTTGTCGAGGCGGCTGGGTCTTCCGGAGCCCGAGAGTGGCGGGGGGGAGGGGGAAGCGAGGTGACTGGGTTCATGCGGGCGCACGACCGGCAACCGCCACCCCCCGGCCCCCGCGGAGCCTCCCGCCGACCACCAGCCGGCCGACACACCCATCCCGCCGCGCAGCGCCTCCGTTGCGCGCCCTCCTGTCCCGCCCTCGGGTGGCCGCCTCGGTCCGGTGCATGCCCCGGGCCCGGGCAACCGGGTCTGTCGTCCCCTTTATCGAGGAATTTCGAGAAACGTTTCGCGCGGAGGTGACCCATGAACGACCGCCTGGACATCCTGCTCTTGCTCGCGCTGCCGGCTTCGGGCAAGTCCGAGGTGAGAAAGTTCCTGAAGACGTTTTCTCCTGACGAATGTCTGCGGGACTTTCACCTCGGACCCACGGTCCAGCTGGACGACTTCCCGTACGTTCACCTGATGCGGAGGGTGGACGAAGAGTTGATGAAGATGGGGCGCGACGGCGTGTTCTTCCAGGCCCCCGACCGGCCATTTCAGGATGCCTGGGATTGGGGCACGCTCATCCTGTTGCTGAACGAGGACTACGATGACCTGGTGTCCGGCCGGACCGGAAGCCCGGAGTCGGCAGCGACCCTTCTGTTCGAGCGCCTGGACCGAGCCGCCGCGCGCGCCGGGGCCCGACCGAAGATGGGGGCCCTCCCGACGGACGCCCGGCAGGAACTGGCCCGGCGACTGGAACCGGAGGCCCGCGCTCAGTGGTCCGAGCGACTCGCGGAATACCCGGATACCCTCGAGGGCAAGACCATCCTGTTCGAGTTCGCGCGTGGGGGACCTGACGGGGCCTCGATGCCGCTCCCGCCGCCACTGGGCTACGCGCATTCCCTGCGGCTTCTGGACTCGCGGATCCTGGAACGGGCCTCGATCCTCTACGTGTGGGTGACGCCCGAGGAATCGCGCCGCAAGAATCAAGAACGTGCCGACCCCAACGACCCGGGGTCGATCCTGCACCATGGCGTGCCGATCGCGGTCATGCTCGGGGACTACGGGTGCGACGACATGGCGTGGCTGCTCGAGACGTCCGACCAACCGGGGACGGTCCGCATCGAGGCGCACGGCCGTGTCTTCCACCTGCCCGCCGCCCGCCTCGACAACCGCGTGGACCGGACCACGTTCGTGCGCAAGCCCCGCGAGCGATGGGAGCCGGCCGAGGTGAAGACGCTTCGCGACGCCCTCAAGGCCACCCTGGACGACCTCCACACGCGATGTCGGCACACGTGAGGGCGTCGGTCGCGCGGTCGGGGCAACCATGGGATTCAATGGGGTTGTGCAAATCCTGCGCCGGTCGTGCGGTTCCTGCGCGAGCCGGCGACCCTCCGGTCCAGTCGGGGTCGGCACCGCCTGGTTTGATCGCGATTTCAGGGGCATACTCCGGCTCGGCACACGGCTTGCGAAGTCTGACGCCGTGGGACCGTGGGGACATTCCCCACTCGAAGGGGGAGAATCTTGGAAATACTAAATTGAATGCAGGGGTTGGAATGCAGGCACCCATGGAGCAATCCGCGCTGTAGGCGCGGATTGCGACCCGGCCGCAGCAGGGGCCCCGG
>JBBIPO010000255.1:0-4036 GCA_037442805.1 Deltaproteobacteria bacterium | reverse complement strand
GTGACCGTGGCCGTGGCCGTGACGGAGTCCCTGCCGGACCCCGGATCCCGGATGCGGGACGCCGGTGCTTGCGCTGTTCCCAAGTCGTCGGGTGCCGCGCGGCGTTTCGACCCTGTTCGTGGCCGTGGGCGTGGGCGAAACCGGCCCGTCGGGTCACCCACCGAGTGACGCGGTACGAGAGGGACGAGATTACCCCCACCCTCCTCCTGCGCCCACGGTGACAAGAATCAGGCAGCGATGACCCGACGATCAGGGGCCGTTTTCTTTCGGTTGACAGACGGGGTGGTCACGGTATAGATAGCCTGTCTTTTCCTGCGGTCATGGCCGCGTGGGAAGAAGGAGGATGCTTTGTTCGACAAGCCTTTGTACCTGAGGGGATTCCAGCCGTCGAGGCGGCGGCGGTACGAGGCGGCGGGGGCCGTGTCGTTCGTGGTGCTCATCGCGACCGTGAACTACCTGGTGTTCTTCCGGAGCCACGACGTGGTCGAACCCTCGCTCGAGCAGCGGCTCGCCCTGACCGTGGAGGCGCCGCAAGTCGAGACCGCCGAGACGCAGCGGGCGGCGGAACCCGTCCCACCCGAAGCGACGCGGGTCGAGGAAGGCGTGATGATGCGCGGGGAGACAGCGACCCAAACGCTTCTGCGGCTCGGGGCCTCGCCCGCGAGCGCCACGGCTGCCCTGGCCGCCCTTGGGGAGCAGGTGAACCTGAGGGCTCTGCGGGCCGGGCAGAAGGTGGTCCTCGAACTCGGCCCGGACGGGACCATTGCGACGCTGACCTTTCCCCTGGACGTGACGAGCTATCTGGAAGTCGCGCGCGCCGACGATGGATACGCCTGCGTCCGCAAGGAGGTCGAGACGCAAAAGGAGGTCGTGCAATTCGCCTGCATGATCCGGGGTTCCCTGTATGCGAGCCTGGAGCGGTGCGGGGTGGACCGGGACCTGGCCCCGGTCCTGGTGGACCTTCTGGAGGGCCAGGTGGACTTCTTCACCGACTCGCGGCGCGGCGACGTGGTCCGCGTGGCGGTCGAGCGCGAGAGCCTGGACGGGAAGTTCCTGCGGTACGGCCGCGTGCTGGGCCTTCTGTACGAGGGCAAGGTCGTCACCGCCTCGGCCTTCCCGGTGGAGGTCGGCGGCACCGTTGCCTATTACGACGCGGAGGGTCGCAGCGTGGCGCGTCCCTTCCGCAGAAGTCCTTTGAAATACACACGAATCTCCTCGGACTTCTCGCTGCGCCGCCTGCATCCTATCCTCCATGCGTACACCCCCCATCGGGCCGTGGACTACGCGGCCCCGCGGGGTACGCCTGTGTACGCGGTCGGGGACGGGAAGGTGGTCTTCAAGGGTCCCAAGGGTGCGGCGGGCCGGATGGTGGTCCTCCAGCACGAGGGCGGGTGGCAGACGTATTACGCCCATCTCGACAAGTTCGCGAAGGACCTCAAGGTGGGGGACCGCGTGGCCAAGGGGACGTTCCTCGGGACCGTGGGTTCCTCGGGCCGGGCCACGGGGCCGCACCTGCACTTCGCGGTCGCCAGGGGAGGGCAGTTCGTCCACCCGAGGGCGCTTCTGACCAGCGCGGGCCAGCCGATTCCTCGCGACCTGGAACCCGGGTTCAAGACGAGCGTGGCCCACGTCGTGGGAGAACTCAAGGCCCTGGCCATTCGCGGTGTGGATGGATCGCGCTCCTGAAGCCGTCGCTCCGCCTCACAGAGTCTTGAGAACGAGGATCAGGGCCGCGATGGCGGCCACGAGGATCGCCGCGACCCCGGCGGCCATCCAAAGACCCTTCCGGACGGAGAAGTCGGTCCCGGACTCGTCCTCCGCCTCCGAGAGTCGCCGCCGGTCCCTCCGGTGGGTCGCCACCACCTCGGTCCCCATCAGGACCACCAGCCCGACCAGACTGGCGGCGAGCGCTGCCAGCAGCCACGTGTCCCGTCGGGCGCGTGACCGCTCGGTGGCGGCCCGGACCTCGGACGAGGTGTTGGCCACCTGCGCCAGGGTCAGGGGAAACGCGGCGGCCAGGGTGGCCAGGGCGAAGGGGTACGCGATGGCGCGCGCCTCGGTCGAGGCGACCTCCGGCGGGAGCAGGGCGAGTGCCGCCTCCACGGGTTGGCCGGGTCCCGCGACCACGATCACGTCCGCGCCCCGTGCCGATGGGCCGCTCACGAGAGGTTCCGCCGTGAAGCGGACCTGGTACGCGCCGGCTCCGGGCAGGTCCAGGGTCGCCCGCGCGGACCCATCCCGCGCCTCGAAGACGCGGGCGTCGAGCAGGCGCTGTGGCCCCACGACAGGGTCCCACGCGGCGATCAGCGCGAACACGGCCGGTGTCCCCCGCGCGGACGCCTCCGCCTTCAATTCGTAACGGCCCGAGGGCGCGGGCGCGACCGAGACCTCGCGAACCACGGTCCTGCGGGCCACGGCGGTCATCGGAAACGACACCTCGCACGTCCGATCAGGCCAGTGCAGGGCGAGGCGGGCCATGGCCCGTCCGACTCGAGGCTCCACGTCGAGCAGGGTTCCTCCCCAGGGTTGCAAGGCCTCGAAGACCTCCTCCGCGCCGATCCGGAGGCTGATGGTCCCTGGGCTTGCGTCTTCGCCCTCGCGCTCCGTGGGTGCCACCAGGACGAGCACACGCCCCCGGTGCCCGACCTCCGGGATCCCCGTCTCGGACAGCACGACCACCGTTCGACCACCGCACGAGACTACGATGGGCCATCCCAGCGCGCGGCCTGGACCCACCGCGGACCGCGCCCGCGGCTCGGGGAAACCGGCCAGGGGCACATGCGCCTCGAGGGGGCCGATCTCGTTTCGCGCCCGCAAGATCAGGCGACGCGGGGCCGCTTGAGGACGCCGCACTCGAAGGATCGCGGGCCGCTCGCCTTCCTGTTCGAAGTCGAGGACCTCGCGGCCCTCGGGTCCCGGCGCGATGACCTCGTTCACCCGGACAGGGATCGAGCGATGAGCGACCAGGTCGAACGATTCGACGAACAGGACGATGGGGCCGTCCGGGGCGGGGCGGCCGCCCGCATACACGGCAAGGGCGCCGGCCTGTTCCGGGCCGCGCGTCGCGAGGAAGACCCCAGCGACCACTAGGGCCGCGACCACGAGAACCCCGGACGCGATTCGACGTCGCGGCATGGCCCATCCTACGACGAACGATCCGCGATCGCGTGGTCCGCAAGGATCGGTCAGTTGCTGATCTCGAACGTGTACGCCGTCTCGGCGCAGGTGGCCGCCGTCCCCGAGGCCCGGTACACCTTGATGTAGTACGTCTTCGAGTCGTCGTCGCAGGTCCGGATGTTGTGGTGCGACGAACACTGGGTGGGGTTGTTGTTGTTTTTCCCGCCGCAGCACGCGTCCTCGTCCGTGTATCCGGGCTCGCATTCGCCGGAGCGGCAGCATTTCCACACGGGCGTGAATGCGGTCACGCACGGTTTCTCGCCCCTCCGGTTCGTCGTGTCCTGGAAATCGTTGTAGAACTGATAGTCAATGGATGCCGTGGTTCCGGACTGGCAGGAGAGGGCTCCCGCGTCGCAACTGCCGCGATACACATTGATGCGAATGGAGCCGTCCGTCGGAGTCGTCAGGCGGACGCGGATCCGGTACCGGTCGTTCCCCGGGGTGGAGAAGTTGCCCGTGTCCGCGGTGTCCGTGAACGTGAACCTGTACCAGTCCACGTCGTTGTCCGGGACGATCCGTCCGGACTGGGTCTTGAGGACCTGGCCCGGGGAGGCGTCGCTCCCGCTGCCGATGTCAATGGCCGCCGCGCACGAGTTCCCTGTGTCGTCGTTTCCGTCCTGCTGGCACTCGCACCCGTCCCCGAACAGGTGGTTCACATCGTAGAACCCCAGATTGCAAGACGCCGTGCACTGGCCGCCCACGCACAGGGGAGTGCCATTCGGTGTCGAGCCGCACATCGCGAGCGCGGGATCCTCGTCGGTCTGTCCGTCGCAGTCGTCGTCCTGGTCGTTGCACGCCTCCGGGGCCGGCGTCGCGGCCGAGCACTCGGAATCGCACGTCCTCTCGCCAAAGCACTTTC
>JBBIPO010000254.1:0-4058 GCA_037442805.1 Deltaproteobacteria bacterium | reverse complement strand
GGAACTGCATGAGAGCCGCTTGTATCTTGGCCCAATCAACATCGCGGATTGCTCGCCCCCCAAGTCGTCGGGTACCACGCGGCGTTTCGACCCGCTTCGTGGGCGTGGGCGAAATCGGTGCGTCGGGTCACCCACCGAGCGTGGGACTGAAGTCCGCGACGAGCGACTCCATCGTCTCCCAGATGTGGGAGCAGTCATTCGCGAGGAGGACGAGGTCCCTCTTGACCCCGTGGATGTCGCGCACGTGGCCCTTCAAGACGGCCTCCTTGACGAAGCCCAGTTTCTCGAAGGCCCGCTTCGCCGCGTGCTGATTGTCCACGACCTCGGCCACCAGCTTGTCGAGCCCGAGCCCGATCGCATGGCGGACGAGGCAGCGGGCCAGGGCCGTGCCGAGCCCCCGGTGCTGGAAATCGCGTGCTACCACCACCCGGATCTGCGCGACGTGCGTGGACCAGCCGTGCCCGGTGCGGTGCAGGGTCGCATCGCCCACGATGCGGCCCTCTTGCTCCGCGACGAGCGGGAACACCGTGTCGTCTCCCAGCGAGCGGATGAAGCCCTCGACGACCTCGGGCCTCGTCACGTCCTCGCGCAGGAACTGGCGGTCCTCCTCGGGCAGGGCGAGGAAGAACTCCTTGAGGGCCGCCTCGTCGCGCGGGGCGAGCGGCCGGATGGTCACGTGCGTGCCGTCCTTCAGGGTCACGGTCCGGGGATAGCCTTCGATCTCCATGGTCGTTCCTCCCGTGCGGTTCGTCACCGCTACCTGGATCGTACCTTGGGGCCCAGGGCCACACAACGGGGGCTCAAGGTGGTTCAGCCGCGCGCCACGAGGGACTGGCCGTGCTCGTAACCTCGCTTGAACGCGCGGAGGTTCAGGTCCTCGGTCCCGCGGGGCACCGAGGCGAGGACCGCCTTCTCCACGGCCTGGTACGACAGGAGCCCCGTCACCCCGGCGAAGAAGCCCACCATGACGATGTTCAGGACAAGCCGGCGGCCGAGCTCTTCGGCGAAGCGGGTGGCCGGAATGCCGTAGGCGCGCACCCCCGGCGGAAGCCCGGAGGGCTCCACAAGTTCCTCTTCGTACAGGAGGAGGCCGTTTTCCTTGATCGTGGGGGCGAACTGGGCGTAAGCATCCCTGGACATGACCACGAGGATGTCCGGCCGCTTCACGTACGGGTAGCCGATGGGCTCGTCCGACACCATGACCTGGGCGCTACACGCGCTGCCGCGGGCCTCGGGGCCGAAGGCCTGGATCAGGGTCGAGTGCTTGCCGTCGTAAATCGCGGCCGCCTTGCCGATGATGATGCCCGACAGGATCACCCCCTGTCCCCCGAGCCCGCCGATCCGGATTTCAGTCTTCGCCATTGCTGCCCCCCCACGGCTGGAACTTCGCGCCGAGCACCTTCGAGAAGTGCTGGTTCATGCTGTCGAGCCACGTGGGCCGCTCGCGGTCCACGAACTTCCCGACGATGATGTCGCCTTGGAACGTGAGGCCGACTTCCTTCGTGTCCGCGCCGTTCTTGATGGTGCTCTTCTCCTTGTAGTACTTGACCTGGTCCACGCCGTCCCCCAGGCGGTTGCGCCGCGAGTACAGGGTGGGGCACGGGGCCAGGACCTCGACGAACGTGAACCCGGGCTTGAGGAGGGCCTCCTTCATGGCCCGGGTCAGTTGCTTGACGTGGTACACGGTCCAGCGCGCCACATAGACGGCCCCGCATGCGTCGGCCAGGAACGGGAGGTTGAAGGGATTCTCGAAGTTTCCGTAGGGCATGGTGGTCTGGATCGCCCCGATCGGGGTCGTGGGCGCCACCTGGCCGCCGGTCATCCCGTAGGTGGAGTTGTTCACGCAGATGACTGTGATGTCCATGTTGCGGCGAGCCGCGTGCACGAAATGGTTGCCCCCGATGGCGAACAGGTCCCCGTCGCCCGAATAGACCACGACCTTCAGGCGCGGGTTGGCCAGTTTCAGGCCAGTCGCGAACGGGATCGGGCGGCCGTGGGTCGTGTGGAACGAGTCGAGCCGCATGTATCCGGCCACGCGGCCCGTGCACCCGATCCCGGACACGATGGCGACCCTGTCGAGATCGAGCCCGGATTCGGTCAGGGCCCGGGCAAAGCAGTTGACCGTGGTCCCGATGCCGCAGCCAGGGCACCAGATGTGGGGAATGCGCTCCTGGCGCAGGTAGGGCATCACCGGGTTGACGACGTCTCCAAATCCAGCGAGGTCTTCGCTCATCGTGCCGCCTCCATGATTGCGTCCAGGATGACTTCGGGGTCGTGGACCGTACCCCCCGCGTGGGGCACGCAGCGCACCGAGGCCCGGCCGCAGACCGCGCGCTCGACCTCGAGCACCATCTGGCCCATGTTGAGTTCCGGGACCACGAAGGCCCTGGTCGTCTTCGCGATCTCGGCGATCCTCGTGGCCGGGAACGGCCAGGTGATCACCAGACGCACGTGGCCGACGCGGACCCCGCGAGCCCTCGCGGCCTCGACCGCGGCCCCGGCGATCCGCGACGTGATCCCGTACGAGACCACCACCACGTCCGCCCCCGCGACGCCGTCCTCGCGCACGTCCACGATCCGGTCACGGGCGAGGTCCACCTTGTCCTTCAGGCGGCGGACCAGTTTGTCCTGGGCCGCGGCGTTCATCGCGGGGTAGCCACGCTCGTCGTGGGTCAGGCCCGTGATGTGGATGCGGTAGCCGTCGCCGGCCTTGACCATGCTCGGTACGAGGCTTCCGTCCTCGCACTCGTACGGCCAGTACTCGCCCGGCTTCTTGCGCGTCCACTTGCGCTCCGTGACCTCGATCTCCGACGCCTCGGGGATCACGACGCGCTCGGTCATATGGCCCACGACCTCGTCCATCATGAAGAAGACCGGAACCCGATACTCCTCGGCCAGGTTGAAGGCCTTGATCATGAGGTCGAAGCATTCCTGGGGCGAGTTCGGGGACAGCGCGATGATCGAGTAATCGCCGTGCGATCCCCATCGCACCTGCATCATGTCCGCCTGGCCGGGGAGCGTGGGGAGCCCGGTCGAGGGCCCTCCGCGCTGCACGTCCACGAAGACGCAGGGGGTCTCGGTGATCGCTGCGAGTCCCACGTGCTCCATCATCAGGGAAAGCCCCGGGCCGGAGGTCACGGTCATCACCTTGTGTCCGGCCCAGGCCGCGCCCTGCATGGCGATGGACGACGCGACCTCGTCCTCCATCTGGATGAAGACCCCACCGACGGTCGGGATGCGGGCCGCGAACCGCTCGACCACTTCGGTCGATGGCGTGATGGGGTAGCCGGCCGCGAAACGGCAACCGGCGGCAAGGGCCCCCTCGCACGCCGCGTGGTCTCCGTCCATGAAGTGGATGCCTGTCAAGACGCCTCTGGGGTCCGCCTTCAAGGTCTCCTCCTCGCTTGGGAAGTTTCCGTCATTCCCGGACCGGGGGTCACCCCCCCGGGCCACCCGAAGCCCCGACGCCCTTGCGGGCCTCCAGGTCTTTGAACTTCATCCCGAAGATGGCGAAATCGGGGCAGTACAGGCCGCACAGGTCGCAACCGGTGCAGTCCTCGGGCCGCGCCAGGACGGGGTAGTGGTATCCCTTTGAATTGAATTCTTTCGAGAACCCGAGGCAATCGGTAGGGCAGAAGTCAATGCAGTACGAGCAGCCCTTGCAGATCTCGCCCCGCACGAACACCGTGCCCTTGGCCTTCTTGCCCGCCGCCTTGTCGTCGCCCATGGTCAACCCCCTCGCCGAGGACAGGTCCGGGAACGGACCGTACGCCCTCGGCCCGGTCTTCCGCCATGTCAATTGTCACCCACCGGTCGGGCCGGGAACCCTTCCCAGACCGGGCGGCGAGATTATGCACCTTCGCGGGAAATGGGGCACAAGTTTCTTCCCGGAAGTCCAGTCCTGACAAGGCCACGAACTCGAATTCGAATCGTCGGGTATCGCGCGGCGTGACGACTCGCTTCGTGACCGTGGCCGCGGGCGAAATCGGGGCGTCGGGTCCCTCACCGAGTGACGCGGCGCGAGAGGGACGCGAATCGTCCCCACCTACTCCTGCGCG
>JBBIPO010000253.1:0-4089 GCA_037442805.1 Deltaproteobacteria bacterium | reverse complement strand
TACGCCCGCGTGGTCCAGAACTTCCGCGACCCGACCATCATGGAGATGTACCTGCGCTTCCCCAAGGCCAACGAGGACCTGAGGCCCGAGCGCTCGCTGAGCACGGACTTCGGGGTGTCGCACGAGTGGCCGGAGGTCCTGACAGTGTCCGTGGACGGCTATCGCCTGGACGCCCGGGACTTCATCCGGCTGCTCGGGGCCTATCCGACGTTCCGGCGCGAGAACGTGGACCGCATCACCCACTGGGGCATCGAGGGCGCGATCGAGGTCACGGCATCGCGGCCCGTCACGGTGCGCCTGGCAGGGACGCGGGTGTGGCGGGGGCACTACATGGCCCAGAACCCCGACACCAAGGTCAACGGGACCGTGGCCCTGGAGGTTGGTCCCTGGCGGGCGGCCGTGTCCGGGGAGTGGGTGTCTGGACTGTACGCGGGGGACTGGTGGCAGGACCGCCTGGGCGACGTCGCGTTCCTGGACCTGCGCTGCGACTACGAGTGGTCCGGTGGGCACGGGCACGCGTACATGATCCTGCGCAACCTGACAAATCACCGTTATTCATATATTCAGGATTATCCAATGCCCGGGTTCCACGCGCTGGGCGGGTTGGAACTGGTCTTGTAGGAAGGCGGTCATGCGGGTGACATGCGACGGCGGGGCGGGTGAGGACTCCCCTTCCCGGGACCTCGCGCGGTTCTTCGACGCCCTCGCCCCTCGCTGGGACCAGGAACACCCGGCATCGGAGCGTGCAGCGGCCGTCAAGCGGGGTCTGGACCTCGCGGAACCCTTGTGGGGCGCTCGTGTGATGGACGTCGGGTGCGGGACGGGGGTGCTCCTGCCGCCCCTGCTCGACCGCATCGGCCCGGGGTTCGTCATCGCCGTGGACCTGTCGCCCGAGATGGTCGCCCGGGCGCGCGCGAGGGTCCAGGATCCGAGGGCGCGACTCGTGGTGGCTGACGCCACCACGATGGCCTTCCCCGACCGGGACCTGGACGTGGTCCTGTGCTTCGACGCCTTCCCGCACCTCGTGGAGCCGGGGCCCGCGGTGCGGCGGCTCGCGCGCCTGCTCGCACCCGGGGGCCGACTCGTGATCTGGCATGATCTCGGGCGCGAGGGGCTCGCGGCGGTGCACGGCGCCGCGGGCGGCCCGGTCGGGCGGGACGTCCTGCCGCCCGTCGAGGTCCTCGCGGGTCTGTGCGAGCGGGCCGGCCTGCGCCCGGTCTTCCGCGAGGACGCGCCGGACCGATACACTTTCCTCGCGGTGCGCGACCCCGGAGACGCCGGATGAGGCGACCGCACCCAGGCGTGGCGCTGGCCGTATGCGGATGCGCGGCGCTCGTGGGCACGATCGGGCCGCTGCACGCGGTCGCGGCCCTGGCCGTCCTCGCCGCGTGCACGGTCCTGTGGGGGCTCCGGCCGGCGCGCGTCCTCAGGCGCGTCTCGGTCGCGGCGTTTCCGTTGTCGGGCTTCCTGGTGTTCGCCCCGTGGGTCGGGGGCCACGCACTGGACCTGGTCGCGCGGGGCATCGCGGTCACCTCCGCGTGCCTGGTCCTCGGGGCGGTCGCGTCGTGGGCCTCGCTGCTCGCCCTGCTCGAGCGCCTGGGCCTCCCCGGCCCCCTCGTGGCCTATCTCGCCATCCTCGCGCGCCACGCCGGCACGGTCCGTGACGAGGTCTTGCGGATGCACCGCGCCCTTGTGCTGCGCGGGGGCTACCGGACGTGGCGAAATCGAGTCCGCTCCTGGCGAATCCTCCTGGTCCGGCTGGTCCCGCAGGTCATCCTCCGGGCGGACCGCGTCGCGGACGTCCTCGAGCTCCGTGGATTCCGGGGATGCCTGCCCGGAGGATCCGCAGGTCCCCTGACCGCGGTGGATGTCGCGAGCGCGGGGCTCGGTCTGGTCCTCCTGGCCCTGGGGGTGGTCCCGTGACCGGCCTGGCCCTGATCGTGAACCGGGTCCGCCACCGCTACCCTGGCCGGTACGAGGACACCCCCGCCGAGGTCTCCTTTTCGTTGCCCGCAAGCGCGGTCGGGGTCCTCGTCGGGTCGAACGGGGCCGGAAAGACCACGCTCCTGATGCGCATCGTCGGCCTTCTGGAAGGCCCAGGCGAAATCCGGGTTGGAGAGTGGCTCGTCTCCCCACTGCACCTCGAGCAGGTTCGCCGCCATGTCGGGCTCGTGTGGCAGGACCCCGACGATTCGCTGCTCCTGCCCACGGTCCTGGAGGACGTGGCCCTGGGCCCGGTCAACGACGGCCTTTCAAGGCGGGAGGCCCTCGACGTCGCGGCCATGTGGCTCGACCGCCTGGGGATTGCGCACCTCGCCGACCGCGAGGTCGCGACCCTCTCGCGCGGGGAAAAGCAGGTCGTGGCCCTGGCTGGGGTCCTGGCCCGCGGGCCGGGGCTGGTCCTGCTGGACGAGCCCGCCTCCTCGCTCGACCCGGCGGCGCGCGCGCGGGTCGCGGAGGTCTTGGGGTCGCTCCCGGCCACGCGCCTCGTCGTGTCGCACGGAGACGATGACTTCGCGCGCGCGTGGGCCCCGGACGCCCGGGTCATCGAGGTCCGCGCCGGGCGCGGTTGAATGGGGACGGGGTTTCAGGGTATGAAAGGCTGGCATCGAAGCGGGAGGAACGGACCATGACGAACCAGCGACGGGGCATCGCGCGCGGATGGGGCCTGGCTGTCCTGGCCCTCGCCGCCTGCGGGGGCGGAGGGGGGGATTTCCGGACGGTCACCGCGCAGGACGTGACCGGGATCGCGCCCGGAGACGCCCAGGGAACGGCGTACTCCGGGCAGTATGGATTGACGGTCTCGATCACGGGTCGCGAGTGCGACCAGATCAAGCTGACCACCTTCCCCACGACCGCGACCGTGACCCAGAACGACGGGCGGCTCGTCGTGGACCTGACGCAGGCCTCGGTGAGGCACCTCGAGGGCGCGGCTTACGCGGACGGGAGTTTCAAGGTCGGCGGGGAGGCCACGCACCCCTTCGGCCTCACGGAGTACGTCCTGGTCGAGGGCACCCTGGGGAACGGCCGCGTGGAGGGCGACGTGTACCTGACCTTCGTCTGGTCCGGCGGGTCGTGCCGGGGCGTGGGCTCGGTCTCCGGGAGCCGACAGTAGCCGTCGGGGCCGCATCGAGGACCCATGCCCCAGCGCCGTCCCTTCCCCCTGCGCGAGGCGAGCCGCGCGGCCCTGGTGACCGCCCTGGGGCTGGCCCTGCCCGTGGTCTTCCACGCGGTGCACCTGGGTTCGATGTTCCTGCCGATGTTCCATCCGATCCTGGCCGGGGCCTTCTTCCTGCCCCCGGCCTGGGCCGCGTGCGCCGGGGCCGCCACGCCGCTCCTGTCCGCGCTCGTGACGGGCCTGCCCCCGCTCTTCCCCCCGGTCGCGGTCTGGATGGCCGTGGAACTGGGTGCCATGGCAGGGATCGCGTCCGTCCTGTCGCGCGGGACCCGCCTCCCCGTCGTGGCGATCCTGGCGATTTCCCTGGTCGCGGGGCGCGTGATTTTCCTGACAGAGGTGACCCTGACCGCGCAGTGGCTCGATCTGCCCGCGGACCTCCTGGCCGGCCTGTCCTTCCTCGCGGGCTGGCCCGGCCTGATCCTGTGCCTGGCCGTCGTCCCACCGGCGGTCGCGGCCCTACGATCCGTCCGTTCGCGCGGTTGAACCGACCCGGTGTCCGCCAGATTATTCCAGTTCGAACGTGACGTGGACGATGGTGATGATGTCCTTCTCGAGGGAGGTCGTGTCGTTGTTGCCCTCCCACGACGTCTCGGTGGAGTTCGCGGGGTTGACGTTGATCACGCCCATGTCGGCGTAACGCAGCCGGGCGATCCGGGCCCCGCCCGCCTTCTCGAGGATGTTCTCGGCCCGGGTGCGAGCGTCGCGGGCCGCCTCGGCCAGAGCAATCCGCGATGTCGTTTGACGCAGCAGCCATGCGGGTCTCAGGGGGTCAGGAGAATTGCTTTACCCCAGGAATTTCGCCTGTCCGACGGGGTTTTAAGGAGCCCGGACCCCATCGAAGGGGGGCGTCGCACGCCCCCCCCCCGTCTATCGGACGGTCCACTGGACCGTCCTCTCGCGCTCGCTCGCTT
>JBBIPO010000252.1:0-4104 GCA_037442805.1 Deltaproteobacteria bacterium | reverse complement strand
GGAACTGCATGAGAGCCGCTTGTATCTTGGCCCAATCAACATCGCGGATTGCTCTGATCGTCTGGTGATCGCCGCCGCATTCTCGTCGCCGTGGCCGCAGGAGCAGGTAGCCACGATTCGCGTCCCTGTCGCACCGCACGACTCGGTGCGTGACCCGGCGCACCGGTTTTGCCCACGCCCACGCCCACGTGGCGGCAGTTGGTGGTGGATCTGGGTCCACGCGGCGTCCTTGACGACTCCAGGCTCGCTGTGGCAGAACTCGGGACCAGGACCCGCGCTGGACGGTCCGAGTGTTCCTGCCCATCGGCGACACCCCCAACCCGAGGAACTTCCGCCCGTGGATGACCTGGGCCCTGATCGCGACGAACGTCGCGGTGTACCTGGTCGTGACCCTCCCCCTGTCGTTCACGGCCGTGGACCCCCGCGACCCGGCCCTGGCCGAGTACCTGCGCGTGGTCCTTCAGGACGTCCCGTGGTGGGTGACGCCCCGCGCGGCCCACGAGGTCCTCGAGTCCCTGACCGCCTACGACCTCTTCGCGTTCGCGCACGGGTACAAGCCCGGGGCGCCCGAGTGGTCCGACCTGCTGGCGTGCATGTTCCTGCATGGCGGGTTCGCGCACCTTGCGGGTAACATGCTGTTCCTGTGGATCTTCGGGGACAACGTCGAGCACCGGGTGGGGCGGCTCGGATACCTGGCTCTGTACCTGCTGACCGGGATGGTGGCCACGTGGACGTTCTCGTGGTTCGCGGGCCGTTCCATGGTGCCGCTCGTCGGCGCGTCCGGGGCGATCTCGGGGGTGATCGGCCTGTATTTCCTGATGTTCCCGCGCAACCGCGTCCGGACCTTCGTCTTCCTGTTTCCGTTCGTGATGGACGTGTGGCTGGTCCCGGTGCGGTGGGTCATCGGGTTCTACGTGCTCGTGGACAACCTCCTGCCGTTCCTGCTCGGCGCGGAGTCCGGGGTCGCCTACGGGGCGCACCTGGGCGGGTTCGTGGCCGGGCTCGGCGTGGCCTGGGGCGGCGAGCGCCTCGCGTGGCGCTGGCCGTGGGCCGAGCGCGGGTGGCGTGCCGCCGTCAAGGCCCGAGGTGTCGAGGCACCGGGCACCCTCCAGTCGCTGCGCGAGGCGTTGCGGGAAGACGATAGGGGTCGGGCGATCGCGGAACTCGCGGGGCTCGACCGGGGCGCCCTCGCGGACCTGTCTTCCGACGAGGTCGTGACGCTCTCGTCGTGGCTCGACGACCTCGGGTACCCCGTGGCGGCCAACCGCCTGCTCCGGCGATACCTCGTGGACCATCCGCGCTCGCGGGACCTTGCCGAGATCTACCTGACACTCGGGCTCCTGCGCCTGAAACAGGGACAGCAGGCGGCCGCCTACCAGTACCTGCTGGGCGTCCTCGATTTGGACCCGGACCCGCAGACCGCGGCACGCGCCCGGGAGGCCCTGCGCCGCCTCGACCTCGACCGGCGCGCCCTACGCACGCTGTGAGCGCCGCCCGACCCACCGTGTCGCCGCCAGGACCAGCAGGAGCAGCCCCTCCCCGACCGGCGGGCTCCCGGACGCGTTGCAACCGCATCCACCCGCGGACGACGGCGCCGGGCCAGGGTCCATCGTCGCGCCGCGGTCCAGCGCCTCTTCCGCCCGGTTCACATCGGGTTCCGCGCCGGGTTCCTCCGCGGGCGCAGGCTCCGGGGGCACGTCCTGCCACAGGCCCTCGTCCAGCGCGCCTCCCACGTCATCCGCGAACTCCTCCGGGAGGCCCTCGTCCGGCGCGGGCGCGTCCGGGGGCCCTCCCTCGTCGGAGGGCGGCCCACCCACGAGGCTGACCGTGCCAAAGCGAGACGGGTCCTTGGACAGCCCGATCCCCGGGGTCCATTGCAAGAACCCCTCCCGGCCCTGGCCGTCATTTTCGTTGACCAGGAAGGTCATCCCGAAGGTCTCCGGGGGCGTGCCGCCCGTGGCGAACGCCACTTCGTAGGAGGTCCGGTTCCCCTTGCGCACCACCGCGGCCTGGACGGGGCACTCCGTCGTTCCGGCCGGCGCGTGGAAGCAGTGTGCCAGCACGCCGCCCGCGGACAACGCGACCCCCACCTCCCAGTCATCGTCGTCATCGTAGGCCCCCGGCGTCCTGTCGCCGCCCAGGTCCAGGGCGAATTGCACCGAGTCCCCGAGCCACAGGGTCTCCGCCGGTTCCTGGACCACGTGCGTGTTGTCCGTGACCTCGAACGCGAGGTACAGGTGCGCCTCGTCCCAGGTCATGCGGCCGTTCGCGGTCAGGTCGGTCGGTCCCGCGGGCGTGCCCCCGTCCAGCCCGACCCAGTCCTTCTCGATCACCAGTTGGATTTGCGCCACCCCGCCCCATTCCGCCAGGTCGCCGTCCACCACGGGTCGCAGCCACGCGGCCTGGTAGGTCTTCGGGATCACGGGCTTGACCGAGACCCCGAACTCCGCCTCGGCCTGGAACTGTCCGTCGTCCACCCGCACCCGCCCCTGCGTGAAGCCATGGAACGCCGGGTCCGGATAGGCCGACAGGAAGCGCCCGTCCTCGAGCGCGACGCCCGCTGCGGGGTCGCCCGCGTCCACGATCGAGAACACAAGGTCCTGCTTCGGCGTGTCGGGGTCGTCGGTGTACTCCCACAGGTCCACGACCTTGGCCGCCTCGCCCCCTTGCTCCAGCACGATGATCGGCAACGTCTTCCAGACCGGGGGCGCGGGCGGACAGGCGGGCGGGTGCTCCGCGATGAACGCCCGGATCGCCTCCCAGGCGGGCTTGGGCGTCCCGTCCACCCGCAGGATGCCGAAGGCGTACAGGTGCCCGTCCACCACCGAGTCGCGGGCGTCGTACAGGAACACGCGGGCCAGGTTGGGCCAGGGGTCGTTGTCGCTGCCGCCCCAGGTCCCGGCCGCGACCTGCTCCCGCGCGTCCAGGAACGCCGCGTGGTATGCCGCCTGGTTCGCCTCGCTCACGCTCCCCCCGCCCGTCCATCCACCGTAGGCCGGGGTCTCCCATCCGTATTCCGTCAGCCAGACTTCCTTGCTCGGGAAGTACTTCTCGACGATTTCCTTCAAGGACGAATGGGTCTTCACGAGCCCGATCACGCTGTCGTACTCGCCATCGAGCACCGCCTCCATCAGGGCGGTCGCGTTCTTCTTGTAGAAATGATGCGTGATGATGTCAATCAAGGACCCGGCCCTGTCGAGGACCTGGGCCAGGTCCATCTCCCACCCGTTGAACGTGCAGACCCCGAGAACGCACGAGCCGTTGTCGCCGTTCCACTGCGACGAATCCGTGACCCCGGCCAGTTCCGGCCCCAGGACGAGCGCGCCAGGGTCCTCCCACTGGACGGCCTGGGCCCCGGGCACCAGAACCCTGTCCACGTAGTCGTCCAGCGTCCCCTCGAAGAAGGCATCCAGGTTGGGCTCGTTCCACATCCCCCAGTGGCGGACGCGGCCCTTGAAGTGCCGGACGGTCGCGAGCACGAAGTCGCGCCAGTCCTGGACGTTCGCGGGCGGTTTCGTCAGGCACGGGTTGGACGTCCCGTCCTCGCAGGCCGGGTCCGCGACCGCCCACTTCGGCGAGTAGGCCAGCGTCGCGAACACGTTCATCCCGCGAGCCCGCGCCTCGTCCACGGCCTGGTCCAGGACCTCGAAATGGAACTCCCCCTTCTGGGGCTCGATGAGAGACCAGTTGAAGTCCATGCGGACCCACGCGATCCCGGCGTCGGCCAGGGCCTGCAACGTGGCCCCGTCCGGGATGTGGGCATTGGCCCCGTACGGCGAGCACTCGCCCGCCGGCGCGGCCCGGAGCGTCGTGCCGGCCAGGATCAGACGCCCAACTACCACCCAGGTCGTGAGGCGCCTCATGACCACCTCTTCCGGCAAGACTGGAGCGGATCGTACCGCGAAGGCACCCGGTTTTCCATGGGAGCAATCCGCGCTGTAAGCGCGGATTGCGACCCGGCCGCAGCAGGGGCCCCGGCTCCCAGCGCGAAGCGCTCGGGGAGGCTGTCCCAGTGGGACAGCCGATCGCCGGGGGGCGCCGTGGGGGGGGCGGGGCCACAGTTCCGATGTGACGGCCCGAAGGGCCTAACATCGGGGGGGCCCC
>JBBIPO010000251.1:0-4181 GCA_037442805.1 Deltaproteobacteria bacterium | reverse complement strand
AGCATCTCCCGCGCGTGGGCCAGGGCGCGCGGCGTCACGGTCCGGCCCCCGATCATCCGCGCGACCTCGCGCAACCTCGCATCCCCGTCCAGGGATGACACCTGGGCCGTGGTCCGTCCGTTGGCCGTCCGCTTCGTCACGAGGAGGTGCGTGCCGGCGCGGGCCGCGATCTGGCCGTGATGGGTCACCACGAGGACCTGCCGCCCCTGTGCGGCCCGGGCCAAAACCTCTCCCATCCGGTCCGCAACGGCCCCCGACACGCCCGCGTCAATCTCGTCCGCGACCAGGACCGGCGTCCCGACCGACGACGAGACGACCGAATACAGCGCGAGCGTGATGCGCGACAACTCCCCGCCGGACGCTCGCTCCGTGACCGACCCTGCGCCCTCGCCGGGGTTGGTCGCGACCCGGAAGTCCACCCGGTCCGCGCCCGTCTCCCCCGGCTCCCCCGCCTCGACGGCCACGTCCAGGACCGCCCCCTCCATCCCGAGGTCGTGCAGCACCGCGATGACGGCTGAAGACATGGCCTCCGACGCGGCTCGCCTCGCCGCGTGCAGGTCCGAGGCCAGGTCCAGCACCTCGGCCTCGAGCCCCTCCACCTCGCGCGCAAGCCGCTCGTCCTCGTCGGAGGCACCCGCGATGGCCGCCAGTTCCTCGCGGGCCGAGCGCAGGGTCTCCAGGACCGCCGCCGTGTCGCCCCCGTAGCGCCGTTCCAGGGATCGGATGGCCTCGATCCGGTCCTCGACGGCCTGCAACCGCCCCGGGTCCGCCGACCATCGCGCCGCATGCGCCGCCACGTCCCGGGCGACCTCGCGCACCTCGATGCGCGCCGCCTCGACCCGGCGGGCCAGGTCCGCCACGCTCGCATCCACGCGGGCCATCTCGTGCAGGTCCTGTGCGGCACGCGCTAGCGCATCGCACGCCGCCCCCTCGCCCTCGTACAGGCGCTGGACCACCGACGACGCCAGCGTCTTCAGGCGCTCCGCCTGTCTCAGGACCTCCCGCTCCGCCTGGAGGACCTCCACCTCACCCTCGCGCAGCGCCACGGCCGAGATCTGCCGGACCACGAACTCCAGGTAGTCCTGCCGGGCCGCCCGCTCGGCGGCCCGCTCCCGCAATGCCTGAAGGCGCGCCCTGGCCTCGTGCCACGCCCGGTAGCGTCGCGCGTAAGCAACGCGCCTCGAATCGAGTCCCGCGAAGGCATCCAGCATCAGCACGCGCTCGCGCGGCTGGGCGAGGCGCGTGAAGGCGTGCTGCCCCGCGATGGTCAGCAGCCGCCCTCCCACCTCCTTCAGGTCCCGGATGGTGGCGAGCCTCCCCTGCACCAAGGCCCTGGACCCACCGTCGGACTGGATCACGCGCGTCAGTCGGACCTCGCCGTCCTCCGGCTCGACCCCCGCGTCCGCGAGGTCCCTCGCCACGTCCCCGGCCCCGCTCACGTCCAGAACCGCCTCCACCACCGCGCGTCGTGTCCCCTGCCGCACGACGCCCGGGTCGGCCCGCTGGCCGAGCAGCAGCGCGATGGCGTCCACGATCAGAGACTTGCCCGCCCCCGTCTCCCCGGTCAGGGCCACGAGGCCCGGTCCCAGGTCCACCAGGACCTCCTCGATGATCCCGAAGTCGCGGACGTGCAGGGTCTTGAGCATCGCCTACCCGGGTTCCCCGCCGCCTGTGCCCTCGCCCGCCAGGGCCCGGGCCGCGAAGGCCGCCTGGACGGACGAGATCAGTTCGTCCATCTCCCCCTCCATGATGGACTCCAGGCGATAGAGGGTCAGGCCGATGCGGTGGTCGGTCACGCGGTTCTGTGGGTAGTTGTAGGTCCGGATGCGCTCGCTGCGCTCCGCGGACCCCACCATGGCCCGGCGGGAGTCCCGCTCGCGGGCCTCGGCCTCTCGCCGGGCCGCGTCCGCGAGCCTGGCGCGCAGGACCTTGAGGGCCTTGGCCCGGTTCTTGTGCTGGGAGCGCTCGTCCTGACAGACGACCACGATCCCGGTCGGCAGGTGGGTCAGGCGCACGGCGGAGTCGGTCTTGTTCACGTGCTGCCCGCCCGCCCCGTGCGCCCGGAACAGGTCCACTCGCAGGTCCTCGTCCCGGACCACGATGTCCACCTCGTCTGCCTCGGGCAGGACCGCGACCGTCACGGTCGAGGTATGGATGCGGCCCTGGGCCTCGGTCACGGGAATCCGCTGGACCCGGTGGACCCCAGCCTCGTATTTCAGCGTCCCATAGACCCGGTCCCCGTGAACGTGGGCCACTACCTCCCGGAAGCCACCCAGTTCCGTCTCGGACGCCTGGAGGACCTCGAAGCGCCAGCCGCGCGCCTCGCCATATCGGGCGTATGCCCGGAAGAGGTCCGCCGCGAAGAGGGCCGCCTCCTCGCCCCCGGTCCCCGCGCGAATCTCCAGGAAGACCTCGCGCTCCTCGAGCGGGTCCCTCCCGATCAGGAGGGCGACGAGCCGCGCCTCGAGCGCCTCCCGCCGGGCCGCGAGCCTCGCCTCTTCCTCCTCGGCCAGTTCGCGCAGGTCTGCGTCCGTCTCGCGCAGGCGCCGGCTGTCCTCGATGGCGCGCAGGACCGCCTGGTAGTCCCGGAACGTGGTGACCATCTCCTCGATCTCCGCCCGGGCCCGAGCCACGTGCTTCAACCGCTCCGGGTCCGTATAGCAGGCCGGGTCGGACATCTCCTCGTCCAGGCGCTGGTAGCGCGCCTCGACCTCGTTCAACCGGGCGAGCGCCGCATCCGGGATGCTCATGCCGTCCTCGACGCCTCGGGTGTCAACTCGCGCTGGAAGTCCTCGAAGCTCGAGAAAGACTCCACCGCCTCGGTCGCCCCGAGCGCGCGCAGGAAGCGTTCGGGGCGCAAGGCCGAGACCAGGGCCACGATCGCGACCTCCTGCTGGTCCGGGTCCGGCGCCCGGGTGGTTACTCGCTGGAACAGGACGCCGGGCGCGGACAGGGCGGCCCCCAGCAGCCGATTCTCCATCCGGGAGGCCGCCCGGATCAACTCGTAGGACGCGGCCGCGATGGGAAGGATCAGCGGGGCCTTGATGGCCACGTAGAGGACCTGATTTAGCCACCGCCGCTCCGAGAGGTCGGGCATCCACGGAAAGACCAGGGCAAACGCCAGGATGCTGACCACGATCACCGTGACCAGGAAGGAGGTTCCGCACCGGGGGTGCTCGGTCGGAAAGCGCGACAGGTTCCGGGGCAGCAAGGTCAGACCCGTCTCGTAGGCGTGGACCGCCTGGTGCTCGGCCCCGTGGTACTGGAAGACGCGACGGATGTCCTTCATCTGCGAGATGCCCCACAAGAACGCCAGAAAGACCGCGACCTTGACGAATCCATCCACGACGTGGAACGCGACCGCGCGCCCGCCCGCCAGGGATTCGACCCCGAGGAGGTCCCCGACCCCCAGGGTCACCGCGTGCGGGACCACGGCGAAGAGCAGGAAGCCGAAACCGAGGGACACAGCCAGGGTCGCGGCCAGGGCCGCGGCCGATGGAGCGCCGCCGCCCGCGTCGTCCGCCGCCTCGGGCATGGCCTGGGCCGCCGCGAAGTTCAGCGCAGACAGCCCGTCCGAGAGGGTCTCGATCAGGACCGCCACGCCGCGAAAACCTGGAGCGGCCAGGACGGGGTGGCGCTCCGCCAGGCGTCGGGCCTCGCGTACCCGCACGACCAGGGAACCATCGGGCCGTCGGACCGCCACGCTGGTCGCGGTCGGGGTGCGCATCATCACCCCTTCCACGACTGCCTGGCCGCCTACCGTCACGGGAGGTTCGGCGCGAGGGGAAGTCACGATTCGGACGTCGCGGACGACTGGGACTTGCGGCGGTACCTTCGATTGAAACGCTCGACCCGTCCTTCCGAGTCCACGATCTTCTGCTTGCCCGTAAAGAACGGATGACAAGCCGAGCAGATCTCGACCGCGTAGTCGCCGCGCGTGGAGCGCGTCTCGATCACGTTCCCGCACGCGCAGGTGATCACGGCCGGCTTGTAGTCGGGGTGGATACCTTCTTTCATCCTTGTCGCTCCTGTTCGCGTCACCCCGTCCAGGCCTCCCCAGGGGCGCTCGACTCGGGGCGAGAGATTATCCCCGGATTGTCCCTGCCTGTCAACCTCATCTTTCGTTGAGCAATCCGCGCTGTAAGCGCGGATTGCGACCCGGCCGCAGCGCGGCCGGCGTG
>JBBIPO010000250.1:0-4295 GCA_037442805.1 Deltaproteobacteria bacterium | reverse complement strand
CCGGGGCCCCTGCTGCGGCCGGGTCGCAATCCGCGCCTACAGCGCGGATTGCTCGCACAGCGCCGGGCTGTTGGAAGCGCTCGCGATGTGGTAAGGTGCGATGCGACTCGAGCGTGGAAGGGGACGACCAATGATGCGTCGAGCCGTCGTGGTCTTGCTCGCGCTCGCTGGTGGAGCGGCAGAGGCCGAGCCCTTGCGCTCCGAACCTGGACCTGGTCCGGCGGCCGCGGTGTGCCTGGCCTCCCCGGAGAGGGCCCTCGCGTGGCTGGACGGGGTAGTGTCGCGAGCCCGATCGCTCGGCCTCCCGGCCGCGGGTATCGAGGCCGTGTCCCGCTGGATGGAACGGGAACTCGGCGCGGACCTCCTGTCGCCCCGCGACTGGAGGAAGGCGGGACTCGACCCGGCGCGGCCCGTGTGCCTGTCGGGGCCGATCGCGGACTCGGGACGGGTCGTGATCACCTTCGGCGTCACGGACGCAAAGAAGGCACTGGACCTGGCCCGGCGCCTGGCCGCGCGTCGGGACCCGGCGGTCGGTTCCCCGGAGTCCGTTTCTTTCGAGCGCGCGAAGGCCTGGACGTTCGCGCCGAAGCAGGGGGACGTGGTCCTGGCCCTCGCCGTGCGCGACCGCGTGGGGTTCCTGGCCGCGTCCCGCGAGGACCTCGCGGCGGGCCTCGCCACCCCCGACCCCGGGGCGGGATGGGACTGGCCGGAGGGGAACGTGGTCGTGGCCGCCCGCCTGGACCTGGGAGCCCTGGGGGCCGTCACGGGGAAGACGGAACTCGCGAGGGCCGCGGAGACGACCACGCCGGAAGTGCGCGCGGACCTCGTGGTGGCCGGACGCGAGGCCCGGCTCGATGTCCGCGGGAAACCCGTGGGGCTCCTGGCCCTGGCGGGCGGCGTGCTCGAGACCACCGCGCCCGGGGCTGGACGGACCGCGCTCGAACGGCTCGATGGCGGCGCGTCCGGGTTCTTGCAGGTCCGTTTTCCGTTGCGGGCGATCCTGGAGGCACTCAGGACCGCGCAGGGCCAGGGGGCTTCGGGCGGAGGACCCCTCCTCCCCGCCGGATGGAACGACCTCGCGGAGGCCCTGTCGGGAGACCTGCTGCTCGCGGCCCAGGACGGGCTCGCGGGGCTGACCCTGACGGCCGGCGTGAGCGACGAGGGGGCCGCGCGGAGGGGTATCGCGGGCATCGGCGAGTCCCTGCGGGCCTCCGGGGTGTCGGTGGTCGTGGAGGAGGTCGTCGTGTCCGGGGCGCAGGCGTGGCGGTTTCGATTCGGCGCCGAGGACTCGCCGCTCCGGTTCCCCGTGTTCGTCGCTGTGCGGGACGGGCTCCTGACCGTGTCCCTGTCCCGTTCGCGACTTCGGGTGGAGGCCCAGGCACCCGAGCCCCGCTACCTGGACGCCCTCGACCATCCCCTGGTGCGCGAGGGGATCAGGTCCTCCGGGGCGGTCCTGGTCGCACACGGATACGAAGCCGATTCGTTCGGCAGGCTCCTGGCGTACGCCGCCATCGTCCGCGAGGCCCTGGACGGCGAGGCCGCGGCGTGGATGGACCTCTTCGACTTGGTGGCGCTGGCCACGGACCTGAACCTCGACTCGGGCGCGGTCGCGACGCTGTCCTCGTCCGGGTGGTCCGTGCGCGCGGTCTGGAGGTTCCTCGGCGCGGACCCGGAATCCCAGGACCCCGCCGAGCGGCTGTTCGCGCGGGCGGTGCGGACGCGGATGGAGGGTCGCCCGGCCGCGGCGCGCGCGACCCTGTGGACGCTCGCGCAGGCGTATCCCGACGGGGCGTGGGGGCGGAAGGCGCGGCGATGTCTGGTGCAGCCCGAGCCCGTGGAGGACTTCCTGGTCGGCGCGGTGATCGCGGGGGCCCTCGTCGCGTGGCAGGCGAGGTGGGCCGAGGCCCCCGAGGAGGAGATGACCGACGAAGAGGCCGCGGTGGGCGAGGAGTTGCCTCCCTGTCAGCAGTATCTGATTCGCTCGTGCTTCGGTCAGGACCCGGAAGGACCGGAGTGCCGCAAGGCCCGGACCTTCTTCGAGCGGGAGGACGGCCCCACGGCCGAGGATCAGGAGAAGTGCCGGTTGCTTCTGACCCGGTGATTCTCGTGCGAAGAAAAAGTTGAAACCGGCGTTCCGCTTTCACTAGAATCCGTCTCGGCTGGTTGGACCGGGTTGACACCCGGGGAGGAGCAACGTCATGCAGCGAACGGTATCGATGGTGCTGGCCGTAGGCCTGTGGGTGGTCGCGGGCTGCGGCGGCGGGGACAACAAGGGCAACGGGGCGAAGCCGTGTCCCAACGGGGACGGTGACTGCGACCGCGGCACCATCTGCCTGGAGGGCACGTGCGCGAAGGTGGAGTGCGCGGACGCGACCGCGTGCGGGGCGGGCGACCGCATCTGTGTCGCCATCCCGGCGCCCGGCTTCGATCCGGCGAAGACGTACTGCACGCACATCGAGTGTACGACCGCGATCCCGTGCGGCGACGCGACCAGGGAGTGCGTGGACGGGCTGTGTGTCCCCAAGGCCGAGCCTCCGGAAGGCACGGACGCGGGTCCAACCGACGTGCCGCCCACGGAGGTCCCGGCGGACGTGACCCCGGACACGGCTCCGCCCCCGCCCGGCGTGGACTGCAAGCCGTGCCAGGGCGCCGCGGACTGCGGCGAGGGCGCGGCGTGCGCCCCGGTCGCGGGGAACAAGTACTGCCTGCGCGAGTGCGGCGGGGACGGGGACTGCAAGGGCGGCTACATCTGCTACCAGGTGATCTCGCCCGGACCCAAGCACTGCCTGCCCGTGTCGTACAAGTGCGTGGCCTGCGCGTCCGAGGGGTGCGCGGACGGGAAGTGCTGCGACCTGGTGACCGGGGACTGCAAGGACTGCCTCGATGAGTGCGCGCGGTGCACCTACGACTTCGAGTGCGCGGCCGGGTACCGGTGTTACAAGAAGGCCGGGAGCCCCACGGGGAACTGCGTGGCCGAGTGCGGTCAGACCGGGACGTGTCCAGACCTTGCGAAGTTCTCGTGCGGGGACAACGGCAAGGGCGTCCAGGTCTGCATCCCCAAGGATGACCAGGTCTGCCAGACCTGCCCGGCAGACAAGCCCTACACCCTGCCCGATGGGACGTGCGTGCAGTGCCTGAACTCGACGCACTGCCTAACCGCAGGTCAGACGTGCGACCAGACCACGCACACCTGCGCGGACCAGGGGTGCGGGAGCGGGACCTACCAGTGCCAGGACGGGGTGTGCCACCAGTGCTGCGAGGACGCACACTGCGCGGGGCTGCCGCCTCCGGCCACGGGCAAGTGCGTGAACTACGCCTGCGAGGGGGCGGAAGACCCGTGCGGCAACACCTGCGCGGACCCATACCCGGTATGCGCGAACGTGGGCGGGACGTGGCAGTGCGTGCAGTGCGCCGTGGACGCGGACTGCAAGATCGCGAACTGCAAGTGCAGCAATAATCTGTGCGTGGATTCGAGCACGGGGCAGGTGTGCGCGGCGGCCGCGCAGTGCGGCGTCGAGTGCAGCGCCGACGGGGACTGCCCGTCCGGCCAGAACGGCGAGACCCTGTCATGCAACACGCAGTACAAGACCTGCTACAACCCGGCCGGTGGGTGTGACGGGCTCACGGCCTGCTGCGGTCCGGGACAGACCTGCGTGGACCTCCTGATGCTCCTGTTCGGGGGCGGGATGGGCTTGCCGGGGATGCCGCCGGGGGCGACCGGCATGGGCTACTGCTCGTGCAACACGCAGGCGGACTGCCTGGGCGGAGAGCCGTGCACGCCGATGGGGATCCTGTGCGCGATCCCGTTCATCAACACGCTCCTGTGCCCCGGCGGGTCCCTGCCCCCCACGATCCCGCAGAACATGTGCTTCGACATCTCGAAACTCCTCGGTGGGCTGGGGATCTGACGGCGAAGGCCGAGCCCCGGCCGGTCGCGACTTTCCGAAATTGCTCGAAGAATCAAGCTCATCACCCGTCTGACACGGCTTGTGCCACTCCCTAGAATCAGGGCAACGGAGCGCGTCAAGGGCTGCTTCCGGTCCTCTGTGGTCGAACGTGGGGAAAGGTAGGTCATGAGACAACGGACAGAGGCGATCCTGGCGGTCCTGGCGGTGCTGTGGGGAAGCGGTCGAGGACCCCGGGCAGCACCTGGACCCGGGGGCCGAGGTGCCGCTCCAGTGACCGGGGAACAACGGCTGTCCGTGCGCCGACAAGGGGGATTGCTACAGCGGCCTGTGCATCGAGACCATGGACGGGTGGGTCTGCGCGGCCCAGTGCGCGGACGAGACGTCGTG
>JBBIPO010000249.1:0-4360 GCA_037442805.1 Deltaproteobacteria bacterium | reverse complement strand
ACTCGGCGGGGTCTCACGACGGATTCACGGTCAAGGACAGGGCCTGGCCCGGGTCCCAGCCGTTCTGCCAGCCGTCCTTGTCGCCGTACGCCCAGTGATAGCCCCCATCCACCGAGAACCGGAACCCGACGATGTACTCGCCCGGCAGAGGAACCACAAGTTCCGCCATGTATTCGTAGTTATTGCCGCAGGCCAGGCAGGCCGCGTTGTGGGTCGCCGGTACGAAGATCCAGTTCGGGCTCAAGAAGGGATCGCTACCCACGGGTCCGTACCCGACCTCCGCCCGGATCGCGGCCGGGTCCCCGCCCGCGTCGGTGATCCCGGCGGCATAGACCTGGCCGTAGATCATCCCGGTGGATTCCCCTGCGGTCGCGGTGATCGGGTCCGTGGGCCACTGGGTGTTCGCCCACAGGGCAAGGTCCCTGTCGATCACCCGCAGTGCCTTTGACAGGCTCGCGATGACCACCCCGTCGGTAACTGCCACGTCGTAATCCCCTGTGGGCAACGGGTCGGTCGGGCCCTGGAACGACAGAATCTCGGGGTCGAGGAGCGTGAAGGGGAAGGAAGACAGCGAGCCCTCGGCACCGACCAGGACCTCCGTCACGATCTCGAAACCCGAACCATAGAGAGTAACCTCGGCCCCGGAACCGGACGGGTACTCAGACGGGAAGACCTCATCCAGAGCCAGCAGACACTGCGGGTCTTGCGCGTCCGTCCGGGTGTCGCAGTCGTTGTCCACGCCGTCGGAACAGCTCGGGTCCCCGGCAGGCCCCTCGATGGCCGCGGGGTCCGGGTCGTGCACGCAGTCGCCCGTGCCCGGGTCGCAGGAATCGAGCGTGCAGGCGTTGCCGTCGTCGCACTCCTTGGCGGCGCTCACGCAGTTTCCCGTCAACGGGTCGCAGCCGTCCACCGTGCAGAGGTTGCCGTCGTCGCACGACCGCGGCGCGAACACACACTGCCCCGTGTCCGGATCGCAGGCATCGGACGTGCAAAGGTCATCGTCGTCGCAGACGATCGGGAGGTGAACGCACGCACCGGTCAGCGGTTCGCAGTCATCCGCCGTGCAGAGGTCCTCGTCCGAGCAATCCACGGGCTCGTGCAGGCACGTCCCCGCGTCGCAGGTATCCACCGTGCATAGGGAGTCGTCCGCGCAATCGCCGTGCGTCCCGCACCCCGTGCAGTCGGGGAGCGGCTCGTTCACGCACCCGCTCGCCGGGTCGCAGGAATCCGCGGTGCAGGGGTCGCCGTCCCCGCACTGGATCAGAAGGTTCACACACTCCCCGGTGTCCGGGTCGCACGAGTCCGCCGTGCACGCATCCTCGTCGTCGCAGTCCACCGGGTCGTTGTGGCACTCGCCGGTGGCCGGGTCGCAGGAATCCTCGGTGCACAGGTTGTCGTCGTCGCAGTCCTGGAACTTGTGCACGCACTCCCCGTTGTCCGGGTCGCACGAGTCCGCGGAACAGGCGTTCGCGTCGTCGCAATCGCGCGGGGCGTGGACGCACTGGTCGTGGTCCTCGTCGCACAAATCCGCGGTGCAAAGGTCCTCGTCGGCGCAGTCCGTCGGGATCCCCGTGCAATTCCCGGCCGAGCAGGTGTCGCCGGAGGTGCAGAAGAGCCCGTCGTCGCAGGAGTCGCCGTCCTCGCGCGGCGCCACCGAGCAACGGCCGGGCGGCAGGATGCAGGCGCGCTTCTCGCAGGCGCCGATCGAGAGACCCGGGAAGGCGCCGTCGCACTCGATGTCCTCCAGGCACGTCGCGATGTCGCTGTTGGGCCCTCGCGGGGTCCCCCAGTTCTGCGTCTGGAAGGGGTCGCCATCCCAGCCCTCGTGCCAGACCGCGGTATGCCAGTTCCCGTCGTCGCGGCCGTCGCCGGGCTCGGCGTTGCGCTCCATCGAGCGGTCCGGGGTCCCGAGGTTGGGGTCGCCGTTGTACCCGACCAGGCCGGTGTACTTGACCTCGTCCAGCACGGTCCCGTTCGGGGCCACGAGTTTGTATGTCCATGGAGCCGGATTGGGCAGGAGCATCTTCGTGTTGGTCACCACGTCGGGTTCCACGTCCAGCATCGAGATGTCGCGGTCGTAGTCCGCCACCAGGAAGTACCCGAACGGCTGGAGGACCAGGTTGCGCACGTCGTGGATCGGGTCATCGAGGACCAGGTCCTCGCCCAGCATGGCGGCCCCGGTCAAGCGGTACCCGGACAGGCGGTACGGCGCCCGGGTCATGTTGCGCAGTTCGAACCACTCGTCGTAGGTCGCGGACGGGAGACGCGGATTCTCGTTCGACCCCATCCACATCAGCTCGTTGACGACGACGGCGCCGGGCCGCGGGACGCCCCAAACGGTCAGTTGCGCCGCGGATGCCGGGTCGTACCCGTTGGCGGACCCGTCCAGGTCCCCGAAGATGAAGGTGAATCCGCCGTCCGACGAGACCCTCGCGGCCATGTCGAGGTAGCCACCCACGTCCACGGTCAAGGCGCCGTGATACGCGATCGTGTTCCCGGCGACCTGGTCCACCTCGAGGGATGCCCAGGTCCAGGAAGGGTCGTCGGCGGGGGAGGTCCCGCGCAGTCCGTAGCCGACCTCGGCCACGTACAGGCTCGGGTCCGCGGTCTCCTCGCCCGAGAGCCCCTCGACGACGAGCGCGACCTCGATCCCGCTCAGGGTGTCCCCTTCGGACATCTCGTGCTCGGCGGGTCCCACGAACGTGAGGGTCAGGTCCGTCTGTCCGCTCGCCCCCGTGTAACGGTACGCCTGCTCCAGCGTGAACGTGATCCACCCCGTGGAGACCGCCACGTCCACATCCCCCGGCTCGTGGGGCGGCGTGGTGACGACGATCTCGCCGTCGGACTTCGTGTCGAACGCGACCGGTTCCCCGCCGAAGACGACACTGGTGGCCGCGGCCAGACCCGATCCGAGGAGGGACACGACCTGCCCGCCCGCGGCCGGACCCTGCGCAGGCTCCACGGTCACAAGCCCGAAGTGGCACTCGGGGTCGTCCGCGTCCGTCAGGGTGTCGCAGTCGTTGTCGTCCGCGTCCGAACAGGTGGGGGAGCCCATCGGGCCTTCCTTCGCGGTCTCGAGCTGTACGTGAACGCACCCGTTCTGGCCGGGGTCGCACGAATCCTGCGTGCACGGATTGTCGTCGTCGCAATCTGGTGGAACGCCCGAAACGCACCCGACCTCGGGGTCGCACGCCTCGGTCCCGTCGCAGAACTGCCCGTTGTCGCAGGTCACCGGGGAACCCGACACGCACTGTCCGTTGGAGCACTGGTCCCCCTCCGTGCAGGCGTTTCCATCGTCGCACGGGTCGTCGTTCGGCGAGAAGATACACCCGAGAACGGGGTCGCAGGAATCATCCGTGCAGGGGTTGTCGTCGTTGCATGGAATGACCTCGAACGGGGCGCACTCGCCTCCCTGGCAGGTGCTCACCTTCGTGCAGACGCTGTCGTCCTCGCAGGTCTCGTCCTCGTGGACCGGGGTCATCGCGCATTCCCCCGTCTGCGGGTCGCAGAGGTTCTCGAGGCAAAAGGTGTTCGCCGAGGCATCGCAGGTCACGACCGTGCCCGGGTCCACGACGCACTTGTATGGGAAGTGCTCGAGGTCGCAGACCAGCGTCCCGTTGCACAAGTCGCCGTCCTCGAACGCGGCGCAGTCCTGGTTCGCGGCGCAATCGCACACGTTGGTCGTCCCTGGCGAACACTCCCCGTTCAGGCAGGCATCCCCCTGCGTGCAGGCGTTCTGGTCGTCACACGGGGTGCCGTCGTCGAGCGGTCGCCGGCCGCAGGTCCCTCCGGCCAGGTTGCGGTCGCAGAAGTAGGTCTCGCACGGGCCGAGGTCCGCGAACTTGTCCTTGCAGTCGTCGTCGCCGCGGCACTCGCACGTGGCCGTCGGCACGCAGGAGCCGGCCTCGCACCGGTCGCCCGTGGTGCAGGAATCCCCGTCGTCGCACGCCGTTCCGTTGGCCAGGGTCCGCCGCGCGCAGACCCCTCCGCCGGCCGTGTTGCAGAAGGCGGCCTCGCAAGGTCCGAGGTCGTCGAACTTCCCCTGGCAGTCGCCGTCCGACAGGCACTCGGGCGGCGGCGCCGTGTCCGGCCCGTCCGGTCCCCCGTCCGGCAGCACGTCCGGGGCCGGTCCGGTGTCGGGACCACCCCCGTTCCCCCCGCCCCCGCACGCGGCAAGCCACATCAGACACCCGACCCCCACGACCCCCGCCGTCCGGCAGGCCTTTCGCATCGGACCACCTCCTTGAAGCGAGCCAAGCGCCTCCCTTTTTACTGGATGGGCGCGCAAAATGCAACCGCGGGGTTTCTTCGAGCAATCCGCGCTGTAGGCGCGGATTGCGACGCGCCCGCAGCAGGGGCC
>JBBIPO010000248.1:0-4376 GCA_037442805.1 Deltaproteobacteria bacterium | reverse complement strand
CCGGGGCCCCTGCTGCGGCCGGGTCGCAATCCGCGCCTACAGCGCGGATTGCTCGGCCAGCATCTCGATCTTGAGGTCCCCAAGCCGCGTGTAGTAATACGACGGCTCCGACGACGACACGGGCACGCCCTGCTCGAGCAACTCCGTCACGCCCCGCGAGACCCGCTCCACGCGCTCGACGTCCCGGGAGCCCACGTTCACGGCCTGGCTCAACCGGAACCCCCGGAAGACCCGGCGCTGGATTCGGTCCGGCCCGCTGCCCACGGTCTCGGTGTCCCACACCTCGCGCACGGTGACGGCCCCCACACGGACCTCGGCGTCCGGGACCCCGCGGGACGCGAGGTACGCGAGCACCGCCTTCGCGTGCGAGGCGAGTTCCCGGTACGCCGCGGTCCGGTCCATGGCGACCACGGCCACCTCCGCGCTCCACGCGATCTGGTCCGACACGATGCGCTTCTTCGCGGACCCCGTGACCTGGATCGTCCGCTCGGGTGGCCGCGTGCGCACGCGCTCCTACGTCGAGGCCGCGACGTACGTCGCGACCACGAGCGCGATCCCGAAGAAGAACCCGGCCGCGGCCCGGCCCGTGTCGCGAACCACGGCCTTGCTCTCGGCCGACATGGCGTCCTCCCCTTGAACTCGCGCGCCGCCTCCAGAGGTCCGGTCCGCACGATCTTCTGCCCATTCTTTCCGGCATGGCAACTTCGAAACCGTCCTCGGGTCGGAGACCGTGACCGTGACGGTGACCGTGTCGGAGACCGTGACCGTGACCGGGTTCGCGCCGGCCCCGTAGCCCCGCACGAACCCCGGATGCCGGACCCGGATGCCGGACCCCCGACCCCGGTTTCCCGTTCCCGCCGGCCTTGCCCCCTTTTTCGTCCTCCCGAACTCTGGCATGATCAGTGTGTCAGCGGTACCGGAAGGAGGTCGTCATGGCCCACGAGGGGATCGAGAAACTCGTCAACCGGCAGGTTCGGGCGTGGGAGGAGGAGCGTCGCGCGCGAGACCTTGGCACGCAGGGGGAGCCCCTCCCATGCATCACGGTTTCTCGCGAGTTCGGCACCCTGGGCGCGAAGGTCGCCGAGACCGTGGCCCGCACGCTCGGCTTTGCCTTCTACGACCAGGAACTGATCACCGAGATCGCCCAGACCGAGAACATCCGGCGGGCGGTTCTCGAGTCGGTGGACGAGCGCGTGCGCGACCGCATCTCAGAGTGGATCGCGGAGCAGTTCGGCGGTGCGGGGATGACGTCGTCCAAGTTCCTGAGCTCGCTGACGAGGGTCCTGCTGACGATCGGCTACCACGGGAAGGCCGTGATCGTGGGCCGTGGGGCCCAGTTCGTCCTCGACCCGGCTCGGACGCTGCGTATCCGCGCCTACGCCCCCGTGGAGGCCCGCGTCCGTCACATCATGGAAAGCCGCAACCTGACGCGCGAGGCCGCACGCACCCTCGTGGACGAGATGGACAATCAGAGAATGTCCTTCTACAAAATGTACTTTGGAAAAGACTGGTCACTTCCGGAATACTACGACCTCCTGATCAACACGGCGGCTTACCCGCCAGACGCCGCGGCCCGCCTGGTGATCGAGGCCTTTGCCCTGCGATTCGGCCGGCCCGGGCAGGCCCATCGTGCGTGACCGGCCGCTCGGGCCCCGGGACGCCGCCCCAAACCGTCGGGTGCCGCGCGGCGTTTCGACCCTGTTCGTGGCCGTGGGCGTGGGCGAAACCGGTGCGTCGGGTCACCCACCGGGTGACGCGGTACGAGAGGGACGAGAATGACCCCGACCTTACTCCTGCGCCCTTGGTGACGAGAATCAGGCACCGATGACCCGACGATCAGGGACGCCGCGCCCCGGATTGCATTTTCCTCGGCGGATCGCGTAGATTCCTCGCGACCCGTGTCCGGGACGCGGAGGTGATCGTGGAACGGCTCGTCGTGATAGGAGGGGGAATCTCGGGCCTTGCGACTGCGTTCCATGCCCTGGATGCGGCCCGGCGACTCGGGCTCGACCTCGCCGTGACCGTGCTCGAGGCCGCGGCACGCCCCGGCGGCCGGATGTGGAGCGACCGCGAGGACGGCTTCGTGGTCGAGCATGGACCCAACGGGTTCTTGGATAGCAAGCCGGACGCCCTGGAACTGGCGGCCCGCCTGAATGCCTCCGGCCTTCTTTTTCGCGCGTCACCCCTGGCGGCCAAGCGCTTCATCTGCCGGCGCGGGCGCCTGCGCCGCCTGCCGGAATCCCCGCCCGCGTTTTTCGCGAGCCGACTCCTGTCGCTTCGCGGCAAGGTTCGCGTCTTGCGCGAGCCCTTTGCCCCTTCCCCCCCGGACGGGGACGAGACCCTGGCCGCGTTCGCGCGACGGCGGCTCGGACCCGAGGCGCTCGACTACCTGATTGACCCGATGGTCAGCGGGGTTTTCGCGGGAGACCCCGAGCGCCTAAGCCTGCGCGCGGCCTTCCCGCGCATTGCGGAACTCGAACGCGAGTACGGGGGGCTGTTCAAGGCCCTGTGGCGACTCGGGCGCGAGCGCCGGCACGCCCGGGGTTCCGGTCCCGCGGGACCCGGAGGCACCCTCACGTCGTTTCGCGGCGGCGTGCGGACCCTGGTCGAGACCCTGGCCGCGGCCCTCGGGGACGCGGTGGTCCTCGGGACCCCGGTCCGACGACTCGAGCGGACGACCTCGGGATACCGCGTGCTGGCGGGGACCCCGGAGCGGGGGATCGAGGCGGGCGCCGTGGTCCTCGCGTGCCCGGCTTATGAAGCGGCGCGGATTTGCGGAGATCTGGCGCCGACCCTGGCCGCGGAACTCGACGCGATCCCGTATGCGCCCGTCACCGTCGTCGCGACCGCGTACGCGCGCGAGGACGTGCCGCATCCCCTCGACGGTTTCGGATTCCTGGTCCCGGGCCGGGAGGGACGCCCGATCTTGGGGACCCTGTGGGATTCGTCAGTCTTTCCCGACCGCGCCCCCGAGGGGAGGGTCCTCTTGCGGACCATGGTCGGGGGGGCGCGTAGACCGGACCTCGCGGGGATGCCGGACCGCGACCTCCTTGATGCGGTCCGGGCGCAACTGCGCGACACCCTGGGGGTGCGGGCGGACCCGACGCGCGCCTGGATCTACCGCCACGAACGCGGCATCCCCCAGTACGAGGTCGGCCACGTGGACCGGCTGGCCCGGATGAATGCCGCGCTCCGGGACCATCCGGGTCTTTTCCTGTGCCACAATGCCTACCGGGGCATCGCGCTCAACGACTGCGCGCGGGAGGCGCGGGTCACGGCGGAGGCGGCGGTCCGGTTCTTGACGGCGCGAAACGCGGGCGCAGGACAGGAGGAATCGTCTTGAAGTTCGCGACTATCTTGTGGGAAGACGCCCCCCGGACGGTCCTGGAACGCGACGGGCATCTGGTGGACCTCGCGGCCCTGGCCCACCGTCTGGACCCGGCCTTCCCCGAGGTCGCGTTCCCCGTGGGGCGCGATTTTGTCGAGGCGTGGTCCTGGGACAACCCCGTTCTGCGCGACGTGGCGGACAGGGCGTGGACCTTGCCAGTCGAAGACCTTCCCCTTGTGGACGAGGGCGGGACGCGCTTCTTGCCCGTGGTCCCGGATGCGCGCCAGGTCCTGGCCGTCGGGCTCAACTACCTCGACCACTGCCGGGAGCAGAACCGGACGCCCCCCGATACGCCGATGCTCTTTGGCAAACTCCAGTCCTGCCTGACCGGGCACCGCGAGCCCGTCGTCCACTGGCCGATCACGCGGGAACTCGACTACGAGGGGGAACTCGCGGTCGTGATCGGGCGCGGGGGTCGGGGCATCCCAGAGGCCGAAGCCCTCGACCACTGCTTCGGCTTCACAATCATGAACGATGTCACGGCGCGCGACCTCCAGCGGGCGGACCGCCAGTGGGTCCGCGGCAAGGGGCTCGACACCTTCGGCCCGGTGGGGCCGGTGATGGTGACGCGCGACGAGGTCCCGGACCCCCAGACCCTCCGCCTGCGCACCTGGGTCAACGACGCCCTGGTCCAGGATGGGACGACCGCGGACATGCTCTTTTCCGTCGCGCGCCTTGTGGCCTTCGCGTCGGAGGCGATCACCCTGCGACCCGGGGACCTCCTCACGACGGGCACCCCGGCCGGGGTCGGCGTGTTCGCCTCGCCGCCCCACTTCTTGCACCCCGGCGACGAGGTCCGCATCGCGATCGAGCGAATCGGGGAACTGGTCAATCCGGTCGTGGCGCTCGGGTGACCTGCATAACTTCCTACAGAACATGCACTCCACTGGACGGCTTCTTGTGGTGCAATCGAAACGTGGTACGGGGGGTGGCGGCGGTGGGGTCGTTCAGCCTGTCGAGAACCCGCCAGGGCGGGTTGTCGAAGGGC
>JBBIPO010000247.1:0-4398 GCA_037442805.1 Deltaproteobacteria bacterium | reverse complement strand
CCGTCCGATAGACGGGGGGGGCGTGCGACGCCCCCCTTCGATGGGGTCCGGGCTCTTTGAAACCCCGTCGGACAGGCGAAATTCCTGGGGTAAAGCAATTCTCCTGACCCCCTGAGACCCGCATGGCTGCTACGTCAAACGACATCGCGGATTGCTCAAGAGAAATTGAACGGGCGGCGGACCGGGATCACTGTCCACAATCCTGGGATCCCATTTGGACAAAGGCGGGGTTCTGGTAGTGGTGGATGATCCTGGGCCCCCCTTCCGGGGCCTGGACGGCGGTGATCCGGCAGTCGGGCCACGAGATCGTGGCGACCTCCCACAGGTCGCAGGTGAACATCTTGATCCCGTCGGCGTAGAGGTCCTTCTTGAAGGCCTCCTGGCCCCAGCAGTAGCACTTGACCTGCGGATACGACGCCCCGAACCCGTGGTCGTCCCAGTAGTGCACGCCCACCTTGTACACCCGACCGTTCTCGGGGACGTCCAGGTTGATGTTCTCGGGACCCGCGCCGTCCGTGTCGTCCCGGTCCAGCCGGGGGTTGTCCGAGATGTTCGGGTTCAGCGTCCCCCACTCGAGGACCGACGTGGCGGTGTACCAGAAGCAGTCGTACGACAGGTCGAACCAGCCGTCCGGGGCCCCGTCTCCATCGAGGTCCGGACCGGTCGCGTACGGGTGAAGGAAATGCAGGTCCATGTCGGACCCCGCGTCCGGCCCTTCATCGAATTCGTTCGAGTCCGCGGGCGTCTTCCAGGTCAATTCGCAATGGATGGCCTCGTTGGGGATGACCACGACCTTCTTGCACGCGGTCGTCTTGCACTTCAGGTCGTTCGAGCAGTACAGGGAATCGCACACGTCGAGGCAGTACGTGTAGGTCCCGGCCACGTTGACCTCGTGCGTGACGTTCTTCTCGGACAGGGAGGGGAGCAGGTTGAACTTGTTGTCCGCGGGCTGGTCCAGCGACCACTGATATTTCGTGATGGCCCCGGTGGACGGGACGCTCTGGTCCCCGTACAGGTGAAGGATGGTCTGCGGGGGGACTTCCTCGCCCTCCTGGACGAGGATGACGGGCTGCGGGCATTCCACGGGCACCCCGTGCCCCGAGATGTCCGCCTCGAACTCGGGCACGAACGAGTTGTTCGCGATGACCAGGACGCCCCGGTCCAGCACCGGCTGGCCCGTCACCGGGTCCACCGGGTTCTGGACATCGGGCGTGTACTGGACCCCCACCGTCACGAACTGGCCCGGGTGGACGGTGAGTGGGGCGTCGGTGGTGGGACGCGCGCCGCCGGGCAACTGGGAGTAGTCGAGCCCGAAGTCGGGGCTCAATCCCTCGCCCTGCTTCAGGAAGATGTCCGTAACCACGAGGTCGGCAGTCCCGCACGAGTTGATGCGGGCCGCGATGGAGGTCGTGCTCTGGATCAGTTTCCCGCCGAACTCGATGGGCGAGGGCACAACCTCGATGCAGGGTCCCGTGGTGTTGGCCAGGACCTCGACCGTGCGGCCGCCGACCGCCCCGGGGTCGTTCTGCGGGTACACGGTCAGGGAGGCCCGGGCCGGCGCGCCGCTCGGGGGCGCGTACCGCACCGTCCACGAGACCTGGTCGTTCGAGGGGATGGCGACCGGCTGCGGGAAGGTGACGAAGGTGTCCGTGTCCTTCGTGGGGTACTCCTGGCCATCCACGACCAGGGTGAAGCCCGGGTTTCCCTTCCACAGGAACGCCTCGATCAGGAGGGCGCAGGACCCGGTGTTCTTGAGGGTCACCGGGAGTTCCTTGACCTGGTTCACCTGGACCTGCTCGAAGTCCACCGTGGATGGGAGCCCGAGGTGCGGGTTGCACGATTCGGACTCGAAACGCACCTGGTACGACTGGTCGGCCAGGTCCTTGTCGTTGTTCCGGATCGTGAGGATCGCGGTGCGCGGAAGGTCGTCCTCGTAGCGCGTGAACAACACCGGGATCTCCAGCACGGTCGGGGCGCTACTTCCGGTCGCGTTCGGGGAGGCCACGTAGGCGGGGAAGTCCGGGAGCGTCCCGAGTCGGAACGCGGGTTCGGAGCCTTCGGCCTGCGAGGCGGGCGTGTACTGGAGCGCGACGCCCTGGACCTCGAGGTCCCGTTCCCCCTGATTGAAGACCTGGACGACGAATGTGCGCGTCTGGCCCACGGGGATGGAGCCCGGGTCCACCCGGACGCTGCTCGCGCGGTTGTATGGCTGGTGGTCCACCTGGACCGTGAGGTCCGGGGCCTCGAGCGGTTTCTGCTTGCCGCCGGTGCCGCCGCACGCGACCGCGGCGACCAGTAGCGTCCCCAGCACCCATCTCCTGCGGGTCATGTCCCTACCTCCGGGCGGAATACCAGACAAACGCGTCTATAGTGGAAAAATGGTCACCTGATGTCAAGCGGGACCGTGGAGGAGGTGTCCTCCACCGGCACTCCCAGCACGCGGGCGCGGGCGCAGACCGGCCCCGCGTCTTCCGGACGACCGACGCGGGTCAACAACAGGCAGAGGTTGTGCACGGCGGCTCGCATGGTCGGTCGAATGACGAGGGCGCGGCGGAACTCCTCAGCGGCGGAGCCAGGGTGCCCGATTCCCGCGAGCAATAGGCCGAGGTTGTTGTGCGCCTCGGCGTTGGTCGGGTCCATCGCGAGGGCGCGGCGCAGGTGGGCCTCGGCCTCGACCGGACGCCCTTCGTGCAGCAGGACCAGACCGAGGTTGTTGTGGAGCCGCGGGCTGCCCGGGCGGTTGCGCAACGACGACGCGAAGAGGGTCTCGGCGTCGCGCCAGTCCCGGGTGCGCTCGACCGAGAGCGGAAGCAAGGTGAAGCTCCAGAGGAGGACGAGGGCCGCGGCGGCCCGGCCGCGAAATCCCGACGGTGACACCGACAGGAACCCGGCGATGGCCGCGGCGAGTCCGGCCGACGGGAGGAGAAGCAGCCGGTCGCCGAGGAGGATGGAGGAAGGGAAGGCCAGGTGCGACACGGGTGCCCACGACACCGCGACCACGAGGACGCCCAGGCCCGCGAGGGGCCGGCCTGACCGCGATGCCCGCACGGCACCGAACACGAGCAACCCGACGGCCACGAGCCCGCCCGCGGCGCGGGCTGCGGTCCCGGGTCCCGGGATGCCCAGGGCGTCATATCCGTAGTCCACGCTGAGGTCCACCGGGGTGACGAGGATGCGGAACGCTTCCCAGACCACGGCGAAGGCTCCCACCAGGCGTTCGGGGGTGGAGGCGCGGACCAGCGGGTTGTCCTGCCAGGGGATCGCCCCTGCGCCCAGGTACCCGAGGACCGCGACGCGCAGGGCGAGGTAGGCCACCACGACCGACCCGCTCGCGAGGAGGGGCGGCAGGACCTGACGAATCCGGGCGGGTCCCGCGGGCCACAGGAGCCCGATTCCCGCGACCGCGAAGGGGATCATGGCCCCTCCCTCCTTCGACAGGACCGCCAGGGCGGTCGCACCCGCCAGGGCCGCGAGGCTCGTAGGGGTCCAGGTCTTGCGAACCGGGGCCGGGACCAGAGCGGATCGGCCGGCGGCCAACCCAACGGCCGCGAGCCAGAACAGGGCGCAGAGCATCTCCTCGCGATTCACGACTTGGAGCACCGTCTCGACATGCACCGGGTGGAGCGCAAACCAGCACGAGGCGAGCGCAGCCGGCAGGGGCCGGGCCCCCAGGCGGTGCACCGCGCCGAGGACTAGGACCGACACAAGCGCGTACAGAACGAGGTTGGTGGCGCGGTACGGGACCGGGTCGAGTCCGGCGGCCGCGTGGGTCCACGCGAGCGTCAGCACGGACAGCGGCCGGTAGTTCGGAGTGTGAAGGTACTCGGGCTGGTTTCCCCAGGCGTTGGTCCGGAAGATCCGCCCCAGATCGAAGTCTTCGGTGACGACCGGGTTGTTCGTGATCGCCCACTGGTCGTCGTGCAACAACGGGTAGTCGAGGGTCCCCGCGTACGGCAGGATCGCCGCGACGAGGGTGACTCCCCCCGCGAGCCACCAGTGCCGACGATCGGGCGAAGTCGGGATCGTCACGGCCAAATCGTAGAACGAAAGAGTGGAAACCGGCCACTCGTTCCCGCAAAGGTGCGGGGGCCGCCCCCGCATGACGAGGCGGCGTTGACACGCCGCAGTCCGAAGGCGCGCTGCGCGCGCGGGGCCGTGACCGTGTCCGTGACGGAGTTTGTGACCGCTACGGAGTCGCTGCCGGATCCCGGACCCCGGATGCCGGACCCCCGACCCCGGAACCCGGACGCCCGTCTTTTCCCATCAACCTCCACAGCTTTCACCCACGCCCACGGCCACGAAGAGGGTCGGAACGCCGCGTGGCACCCGACGATTCAAGGCCGTGAGCAATCCGCGATGTTGATTCGGCCAAGATCCATGCGGGTCTCATCGGTGCCT
>JBBIPO010000246.1:0-4416 GCA_037442805.1 Deltaproteobacteria bacterium | reverse complement strand
CGCAGCCTGCCTCCTTCATCCGCGCGAGGAGGTCCGGGTCCGCGTGGTCCACGCGCATGTCGCAGATCCAGCGGAAGGTCGGGGCGAAGGCACGAAGGATCCGGCACAGGTCGAGGGTCCGCGGGCGACTCGCGCCGAAACTCGCGTCGTTGATCAACAGGGCCCGGATGCCGAGGCGATGGACATGGTGGAGTTCCGCCGCGACCTCGTCGAGGTCGCGTGCCTTGTACGGGATGCGCTCGTAGGGGCAGAAGGAGCAGGAATAGGGGCACGAGAAATCGGTCAACACCGTGGTGTACGGGTGGCGCGAGAGCAAGGGATGATGGTACCGGCGCAATGGGAAGCGTTCGTGCTGAGGGGCCGGATAGGTCATCTTCCGGGCGCGTGACCGCGCCGGGGCCTCGCGCGTGTGGATGTGCACAAGCCCAGAGTGCTCCCCGTCGAGGAAGGCTGCGAGGTCGCAGTCGGTGAAATCGAGGATCACGCCGTCCACGGCCTCGTTCCAGGCGAGGACATGCTCGGGCGCCGCCCGCGGCAGGTCTCCCGTGAGCAGGATCGGGGCCGATGTCGCCCCTCGAATGGCCCGAAAGAAGGCCGAGTCCTCGGTCCAGGACACGCTGCTCGCCAGGCTCACGACCGCGCCGGGCCAGAGGCTCCGGATGCGTTTCAGAACTGCCTGGGGCGACAGGGCCTCGACCATCGCGTCGAGGACGACGACCTCGTGTCGGTCGCGCAGAAGGCCGCTCAGGACCAGGAGGTCGGTCGGAGGGAAGAGGTAGCGCCCCTTGGATTGTTCACCGCAGTAATAATCGCGGATATACAATTTCGAACCAGGTGGATTCAGCAGAAGGACCCTCAACCCGTCCTCCCTCCGCCCACGCGGTTCCGGACAAGAAACCAGAGGTTTTCCAGGGAAATCTGCGGGTCCGGGTCCACGCAACCGCGGCAGGGATCGAGGCTCCGGTGACGACGCCGGAAGGCCCACATTTCCGAGGAGTTCCAGATTTCGGTCAGGCTGGACACCCGCAGGTCCCCGAGGATGCGGCGGCCGGCATGGTCGTAGCAGCAGGTCGCGATGCGTCCATCCCACAGGATGGAGGCCGAGGCCCACGGCCGCGTGCACCGGCCGCGGGCCCCGGGGGAAGTCGGGGAGCGGGGTTCCAGACCCGGAGTGCCGAGCCAGTCATGGGGCCGATGAATCTGGACCTCGTCCACGGGCAGGTCGGCGGGCGGAGGGGCGCGCCCGACGGTCAACCACGAGGCGACGAGGCGTGGACGCGGTCGCTTCGATCGCGTTTGTCGAAAGAGGGCCAGGTTGCGCAGGACCCGGCCGAGCGCGTCGCGTCCATGGATATCCCGGTAGTCGCCGCGGTCCGTGGCACAGACGTTGACGAGGACACGGTCCAGGGGCGAACGGGCGAGGGTCCGGACCAGATCGTCGTCCTGGACCGCGAGGTTGGTGTACAAGACGACCCTCGCCCCGCGACGGCCCGCGTGGGCGACCATCTCGAGCAGCCCCGGGTGCAGCAGGGGTTCCCCCATCATGTCCAGGTGGTATTCGAGGGTGGTCGAGGCCGTCTCGTCCACCACGCGCCGGAACAGGTCCGGGTCCAGGGTCCCGCTCGGCCGCAGCCGGAAGCGGTTCGGGCAGAAGCGGCATCGCAGGTTGCAGCGATTGGTCGGCTCGAAGTCAATCTGGAGCGGGGCAATGTCCGGGGCGATCCCCGTGGCCCACGACGCGAGGACCTTGACCGCGTTTGCCGCCTGGGTCGGGGTCAGCGGGGACCTCATCGCAGCTCCCACCAGCGGAAGCGGAGCATGGCGTCGAGCGGCTGGTACCCGGCCGCGCAGCCCGCGCAATCAGGTCGCGGCATCCGCCGCATCGCCTCGCGGACCCCGACCTGCCGGGCGTCCAGGAACCCATTCGCGGTCGCGAGACCCAGCAACACGTTGCACGGAACGACCCGGCCATCCGGGAGGACCGAGCAGAACAGCCGCCCCGCCAGCCGACAGGGCCCGGGGCTCTGCCCCTGAACCGCGCGTTCCAGGAACCACCGCGAATACGCGATGGGCGCACCGGAGCGCTTGAAGGCGAGCAACCGCGCGCAGGCGTCTCGCCACTCCTGCGGGGTCAGCACGAGGGTCCCGGCCCGCTCGGAAACGCAGCCCGGCGCGAACTCGATGGGCTGGAAGATCGCGATGCCGCGGAACTCCCGGGCCAGGTTCACGACCCACGGGATGTCCTCCACGCTGGCGCGGCTCAGGACGGTGCTCGTCATGACCCGCACCCCCAGGCGGCGACATGTCTCGATCCCCCGGAGGGCACGGGCGTGGGAGCCAGCGCCGCGCGCCGCGTCGTGGGACTCCGCGCGGCCGTCCACGCTCACCACCACGAGGTCCGCCTCCCGAAGGTCCTGGGCACGCTCCTCGAGGTACCAGCCGTTCGTGATCACGTTCGCGAAGACCCCGCGGGCCTTGACGCGGCGTATCCAGGCTCCGAGGCCGCCACGCAGGAGGGGTTCCCCCCCGGTGAACGAGACCTTGCGCATCCCGCAGTCGCACAGGTCATCCAGGACGGCCGAGACCTCGTCATCCGTCATCTCGCCGAACCGCATCGGAGGTAGTTCACAATACGTGCACGCGAGGTTGCACCGCGCGGTGACCAGGAACTGGACGAACAGGGGATGGCGGCTCCCGAGGGCGTGCGCGGACAGGACCCGCGCCAGGTCCAGGGCCCTGCGGCCCCACATCGTGGGACGAAAAAAGGCCCACAGGAGTCCCCGGTCCATCATGGGGACCTCCCGGGCGCGGCGTCGCGGGCGACCGCGTCCTCGAGGGCTTCCCGGATGGCCTTGACCGCCCGGGCGTCATGGCCCTCGTGGATGGGAACGAGCACATAGTCCTCGTGGCAGGTCCGGGCGCCTCGCAACGGCCCCTGAAATACGTACGGCGAGAAGGCCGGTATCTCCGAGCACACGGGCAGGGCGTTTCGGGAAGTCTCGACCCCGAGCGTGGCGAGCCGTCGCATCATCGCTCGCGCATCGTGGGCGCGGACAGGGAAGCGCCACCACACGTGTTCCCCGTCTGGGTGTCGGGCCGGAAGGCGCGCCTCGACGCCCCGCCCCGACGCCAGGATGGCGGCCTGTCGCCGGAGGGCCTCGTTGACCTCGTGTAGCCTCGTCAAGGCCGCAAGCGCCATGCGCGCCTGAAAGTCTGTGTAGAGAATGTCGTTGTCAACGGGCCTCGCGTCCATCGAGGGAATCTGCTCGCGGCCAAAGATGGCGGCGAGGTTTCCGGTCTGCAACCGATCGAGCAGGTCCGGGGCCCTGGCCGCCAGGACTCGGATCATCGGGAACACGGCTGCGTACACCGGGTCCCATGTGAGGACACGGTGCGCGAGGACCTTGGCCGCCAGGACCAGCAAGGGCACCCGAGGCGGTGGGCGGCGTCGGTCGGCCGAGGCACGACATGCCTCCACGCGGTCCGTGGTCCCGAAGACGAGGCCCCCGCCCAGGGAACTGACGACCTTGAACGAGGACAGGCTCGCGAGGCCCGCGTCCCCGAGGGTCCCGAGTGCCCGACCCCGCAATCTGGCGCCCAGGGCCTGGGAGACATCCTCGATGACGAGAAGCCCTCTCTCGCGGGCCAGGGCGATGACGTCGTGCAGGGTCGGTGGCACGAGGCCATACAGGTACGTCAGGACGATCGCCGTGATGTCTCCGCGGATGGCGTCCAAGAGGGCCCTCGTGTCGAAGAAGAGGGTCTCGGGGTCCATGTCCACGAGGACCGGACGCAGGCCGACTCGCCAGATGGTCGCGACCATTTCCGCGGTCGTGATCGGCGTGATCAGGACCCCCGCGTCGGCAGGCAGTCCCGAGGACTTCAGCAGATGGTATAGTCCCGCTCGGGCCCCGGAGAAGGCCGCGCACGCGGGGACGCCCATGACCCGCGCGAAGGCGTGCTCGAGGGTGCGGACATCCTCGCCCGAGGTCAGGTCTCCCGCCAGGAGCGAGCGTAGCGCCTTCAGGACTTGCACGGTCGGATAATACGGCCGGACGGCCGGGACCCGCACCGCTTGCATCCGCGCTCTCCAAGGACCCGCTCCCGGCGGGTCCGTGTCAATTGTGCCAGAACGGTTCGTTCGCCACGTCCCACAGGATGCCGTCGCGACTCGCCAGGCCGTGCCACAGGCGGTAGTTCTCGCCGCGCCAGTTCACGACCAGGGCCACGGACAGGGCCCCTGCGGAAATCCGCAGTCGAACCTCAGGCCTCGCGAGCACGGTGGCATCGCGGCCCTCCAGGGGACAGGGGGCCTCGGAGTCCTCCCCGGCCATCCATGCCGTGAGCTCGCACCGGTTCTCGCGCAGGAAACGTTCCACGATGTCCGGCTCCTGGAGTCCGGGAAGACAACCGGCC
>JBBIPO010000245.1:0-4437 GCA_037442805.1 Deltaproteobacteria bacterium | reverse complement strand
GGGGCCCCTGCTGCGGGCGCGTCGCAATCCGCGCCTACAGCGCGGATTGCTCGACTTGTTTCTCGCTTGACTTCTGGTCGGACCCCGCCTACCATGCCGACCCGATACCGGAAAGGTCCTTGCAAGTTGAAGGGGGAAAGACATGTTGAATCGAAAATTTCTGAACGTGGTTGTGGTGTCGCTCCTGTGGTGGGGCTGCGGGGGCGGGAGCGGACCCGGGGTGACACCCCCGAACGACTTGGGGCCGACGCAAGACTCGTCAGATCGGGGTGTCGCGGGTGACGAGGGCGGCGAGGTCCCGGACCTCCCGGTCGCCTGCTCCTCCGACGCGGAATGCGACGACGGCAACCCCTGCACGAAGGACACGTGCGAATCGGACGGTTGCCGGCACCAGGGGCTCGTCGCCGGGGCCTGCGACGACGGCGACCCCTGCACCGAAGGGGAGTCCTGCCAGAACGGCGTGTGCGGAGGCGGGGACTTCGTGTGCGAGTGCCGGAACGATTACGACTGCCCCGCGGCGTCGGACGATTGCCATGTCAAGACCTGCGATTTCGAGACGCACACGTGCGTGGAGGGCTTGCGCGACGACGGCACGCCGTGCGACGACCAGGACCCCTGCACGACAGGCGAGGCATGCTGGGAGGGGGTTTGCAAGGGCGGCGCCCACGTCTGCGAGTGCGAAGGGGACGACGACTGTCCGGAGCCGCAAGACGAGTGCAGTCCGCTCCACTGCGACCTCGCGGACCACAAGTGCAAGGCCACGCCCAAAGTAGACGGGACCGCGTGCGACGACGGGGACGTGTGTACGCTCGGGGACAAGTGCCAGGCCGGGGCGTGCCAGTCCGGGACGGCGAAGGACTGCGACGACCAGGACTCGTGCACAAAGGATTCATGCGACACGGCGAGCGGCGAGTGCGCCCACGAGTTCGTCCCGCAGTTCGGCTGCTGCGAGTCGGACGCGGACTGCGACGACCGCGACCCCTGCACGCAGGAGAAGTGCGTGAAGCACCGCTGCGAGCGCCAGGGCGAGGTCGCCGGGGTGACAGGGTTCGGGTGCGCGAGCGTGAACGGGTGCTCGGTCGGGTTCTGTTCGGAGGCGGACGGGGGATGCCGGTCCCTCTCCCTGGACATGCCCGCGGTCCTCTTCGACTGGGACCTGACCACGGGCCAGGCGCCGAAGGGGATGCGCTGGACCACGGAGGCGGGCGGATTGGACGGCCAGGGGGCGGGGCCCAAAGCGGGCGAGGGCGTGGCCTCGTTCGTGTTCCCAGCGCACTACGTGCAGGACGGGGTGTTCGTGTTGATGCTGGGGCTCGCGGACGGGCTCGATTGCGCGGCCCAGGGGCTGGTGCAAGTGAAGGTGGACGGCGAGCCCGCGGTCGGGGCGTCGGGGTGCGCGTTCGAGGCGGGCCGGGCGGTCCTGGGGTTCCCGGTGTACCGGGCCGCGGTCGCACCGCTCGACGTGGAGGTCCTGGTCAAGGCCGGGGCGCGGGTGGCGCGGGCGACCCTGTACCTGTGGGCGGTGGCGGAGTGCCGTCCGCTCGGCCCGGTGGTCGCGGTGTCCGGGACCGGGTCCGCGGACCTGTCGGTCGGGGGGTTGCGGACCCTGGTGGGTGTGGGACACCGGGCGTTCGGGGACACGATCCGGTTCGGGCGATACTCGCTGTGGGACGGGGTGAAGGGGCTGACCCAGCCGGCGAGCGGGAAGATGACCGGGCTCACGACGATGCACCGGACCGCGATGGTCCCCCTGGCCGGGGACCGATGGCTGTTCGCCTATGACGGGTTCCCGGACGGGGGGGGGCCGAGCCGGATCGAGGTGACGCTGTTGAACGCCTCCGGGGACCGGGTCGCGGGGGAGTGGGTGCCCCGCCAGAACGCCTCGGCGCAGCAGACCGAGCCGTTCCTGGTCGCGGACGCCTCGGGGGCCTTGTTCCTCGCCTACACGACGAGCGAGGCGGACCAGCAGGGCCTCGGGGTGGTCTTCCGGAGCGTCACGGTTCAGGGGACGACGATCGCGTTCGGGGAGGCGAAGACGGTCAACAACGACGTCGGGGGGGACCAGACGCTTCCGGTGCTCGCGTGGTCCGGCGATGGCGGGGTCGCGCTCTGGAAATCGTGGAAGCAGGGCGAGACCTCCCCCAGTTCCCTCCGCCTGCGCAAGGTCTCGGCGTCGGGTCCCGAGGGACTCGAGTTTAAGGTCGTCGAGTCCAAAGACGTCTATCAATCCCTCTCCGTGGTCGTGTCCGGGGACCAGTACCTGGTCGCCGCGACCACGTCGGAAGGGGCCTTGGCGGGATTCCGGGTGTCGTCGAGCCTCTCGGCGTCGGCCACGCCGTGGACCGGGGTGCCCGACACGGCCGAGTGGTCGGACGTGACCCTCCTGCCCGCGACCACGGGGGCGGTGTTGGTCGCGACCCGGCTCAACGCCGGGGTCGCGAGGGTCGTGCAGGTCCCGGTGTCGCAGTTCGGGGCGATGGGCGAGGCGGTGGCGTTGTCGGGGCCGATCAACGACGTGACCGCCACCCCGGTCCTGGGCGCGTTCGGTCCGTTCCTGACGGTCCTCGCGTTCAACGACACGCTGTCAGCGGTGAAGGGGGCGCGGGTCGCGCTCCTGGCCGCGAAGTGCGCGTCCGGTCCCGTGTCCTGCGCAGGTGGCCACGCCTCGGTCTGCACCGGCTTGGGCGGGACCGGATACGTCCAGGTCGCGGGGGCGGACGCGTGGTGCCCGTGAGGAAGGCGGGATGAGGAATTCGCCCATGCCCACAATCAGGAAGAGGAGGGGGGCGGAGGGGACGCGCACCTTGATCGTGGTCGTCCTGTGCGCGTGCGGGGGAGGGGGCGGTGCACCGCCTCCGCCGCAGGACGAATGCGCGAAAGACCTCGATTGCGACGACGGGGTTGACTGTACGCGCGATGCCTGCGTCCCGTCCGTGGGCGGGGTGCGCTCGTGCCTGCACGAGCCCCGCGACGACCGGTGCGCACCCGGGGAGCGGTGCGTGGTCGGGGGGCCGGGTCTCGCGTCGGGCTGTCGGGCCGAGGCCGAGGCCGTGTGCGTGGGGGTGCCGGAGGGCGGAGCGTGCCAGGTGCAGGACCGGTGCGCCTCGGGGCCGGGGACCTGCCGGGGCGGTACTTGCGACTACGCGCGCAAGCCCTGCCCCGACCTGCCCTGCGCGACCTCGCTCGGGTGCGACCCCGCGAGCGGGGAGTGCCGCCATGACCCGCGCGAGGACGGGGCGGCCTGCACGTACCCGGCGGACCCCTGCCGGCCGGCGCGCTGCCAGGCGGGCGACTGCGTCCCGACCGATGCCCCGCTGTGCGACGACGGCAACCCGTGCACGTCGGACATCTGCCAGGGCCAGACGTGCGAGAACCGTCCCGTGTCGAACGGGACGCCGTGCGACGACGGCGACCCGTGCACGGTGGGCGAGGCCTGCTCGGCCGGGGTCTGCGCGGGCGGGTCCTCGCGGGACTGCGACGACCACAACGACTGCACGGCGGATACGTGCGACCCAGGGCAGGGCAGGTGCGTGTCCGTGGCCCTCCAGGACGGGGAGGCATGCTTCGCGGGGGGGGACCGCTGCAAGCCCGGGACGTGCCACGTCGGGGCGTGCGAGGACGTGACGACCCTCGTGTGCGATGACCAGGACCCCTGCACCGAGGATTCCTGCGACCCGGCGCACGGGTGTCGCACCCAGCCAACGTCCGGGGGGGCGTGCGAGGACGGGAACGCGTGCACGCAAGGGGATACGTGCCAGGCGGGGCAGTGCGTGGGCGGGACCCCGGTCCTCTGCAACGACAACGACCCGTGCACGGCGGACGCGTGCGACCCCAAGATAGGGTGCGTCTTCACCCCGGTCGCACCCTGTTGCGGCAACCGCGTGGTCGAGGCGGGCGAGTTCTGCGACGGTGGGCCGGGCGGGACCGCGGGGTGCGGGCCGGACTGCCGGTATCGGATGGTGACCCTGGCCGCGCCGCCCGCGGGCGGACGGCTGCCGGCGGTCGCGTGGTCCGAGGCGGCGGGGTCCGGGCTGGTTGCCTATGAGGCCGCGCCCGGCAACCGGTCCCTGGTGGTTCGGACGGTCAGCGCGGACCTGTCCGTGGGGGCCGAGCGGCTCGTGCGGAACTACGGGGCCATGCCGGTGGACGGCGTGACCATCGAGGCGACCCCCGATGGCCCGGAGGACTTCGTGGCTGTCGTGTCGCGACCGGTCTCGGTGGACGTGTTCGTGATGGACCGGGACGGGACGGTGACCGACAGTCACCTGGAGGCGTGGACCCGGTGGGCTGTGGACCTCGACTACGGCCGGGTCGGAGTGGGGTCCCTCGAGGGTGAGCGGTTCTTGATCGCCTGGCAGGACGCGGCATTCTGTACGGCGACGGAGGGGGTGCCGGTGGTGCGGATGGGGGAAGCGGACCTGGGGACGGGGGCGTTCG
>JBBIPO010000244.1:0-4488 GCA_037442805.1 Deltaproteobacteria bacterium | reverse complement strand
CGAACCGCCGAAAAACCGCCGCGAACGATTCCAACGGACCTACCGACCAGGCCTGGGCTGGATGCGCCCCCCCTTGACTCCCCCGCGAACGGCGTCGGATACTGCCCGCCGGGGGGTTCGGAATGAGCCGGAAAACCAGTCATTCAACGCATGCCTTGTGGGTTCCAGCCTTCTTCGTGGTCGCGGGGTGCGGCGGGGGCGGGGAGGGCGTCGGGGACCCGGGTTCCCCGGACACGGCGGCTCACAGGGTGGACGCGGCCGACGCGGGGGACGTGCCCGCGGAACCGGATGCGATGGAGGCGTTGGACGTTGTGGCCGCCGACGGAGGGGAAGACGCCCCGGACGGCGAGACGGCGGTGGAGGTCCCGCGCACGCCCGGGGGACTGCCGCTCGCGCTCCCGTTCGTCCTGACGCGACCGGACCCGGGGCCGCCCGCGGACCCGAAGGAAATCGTTGACTTCACCCGGAAGATGACCGGTTTCCTGAAAGACATTGATTATTTCACATGGGTCTATGAGACGACGCACGGGACCCATGCCTCGACGGGCCTGCCTGATTATCAGATCTGGTGGCACGACGTGGTCGCGGTCAAGGAGGGCGACACGGTCACCTTCCGGGCGAGCGCCAAGGACGGGGGTTCGCACAACAACGCGGAACCCACGATGCTCGTCCTGGCCCAGGCCATCGGGGGGTACCTGTTGACCGGGGACGAGGCGGCGGGTCGCATCGTGGACCAGTTCACGAAGTCCATCCTCGCGGTGACGAAGGGCTTCGTGTATGACCAGGACGACCCCATCGAGCACCTGATGGCGCGCAACATCATCACGGTCGGGCACTCGTTCGTGCTGCCGAGTGGCAAGAAGAAGTCCGTGGATTATTCGGAATGGTACTTTCCGTACGAGGGCTGGAACGCGGACCGGTTCCGCTACGAGCACAACCCCACCTGGGGCGACGTGTGGGTCACGAACAAGCGCTCCAAGGACGACGTGCCGTACTTCTACCGGGTCGCGGCGTGGCTCCCGTACGTGGCAGAACTCGCGGCGGACCCGGGGATCCGGCAGGCCGCGGCCCAGGCCCTGGACCTCCTCGAGCGATTCGCGCGGGACATCGTGGACTCGGGATGGAACATCCGGACCAGGGACGCGGGAGGAAACGTGATCACGGTCGAGGACCAGGACCTCGCGTCCTTCGTGCGGTACACGGGGATCTTCCCGGACGCGGAGTGCGACCCCAGGCTCGCGAGCGCCCTGCTCGGGTTTGGAGAGCCCCTGGACCAGGACTGCGGCGACGGCCAGGGGAGTCTCTACGACACCATCGCGGGGGCCGCAAACTATTTCAACTACGGAATCATTGATAATTTCCACATGGCCGCGGTCGCGCTGGCCCTGACCCGCGGGTACCCGGAGGTTGCGAAACGGCTCCTGGAGGGGCTGATCACGAGGATCGAGCGGTATCGCGACCCGCAGTCGGGCGAGCCGGGGCAGTCCAACGAGAACTGGCCGCGCGACGTGGCGCGCCTCCTGTTGATGGCCGCGAGCGTGGGCGTGCCCCTGACCTCGGAGGAGGCCGCGGAGGTCCGGGGATTCTACGGGCGCACGATAGAAGCGTACCGGAACTTCCCGCGCTGGGACCTGTGGGACCCCTCGGTGCCGGACGGGACGTACAGTTTCCGCGACGGCGGGATGCACCCGAGGCACGAACCAGCATACATCCGCATCGAGGACATCGCGTTCGTGCTCGAGTACTGTTGGTCTCCGTTCCGGAACCCCGCGGGCGCGCCGGTGGCCGACTGTGACACCGTGCGCGACCCGGCGAGGTGGGGGGAGTAGATGAGACGACCAGGAGGAGGGGCGGCATGGATCGCGCTCCTGCTCGAGTCGTGGATCGCCGGGATCGGGGTGATGGACGATGGGGACCTCCTCGAGGCGCTCGACGCCAGGGCCGCGGAACTCGGAGCCGGGGACCTGCTCGAAGCGGCCAAGGCCGAGACCGCGCTGGAATGGACCCTCGAGATGACCGCGCACCGAGTCCTGGTGGAGCGGTGGCGACAGCGGACCCTGGATGCGTCGGGCGACGAACGGCGCGACGCGGTCCTGGCCCTGTGGGCGTGGTTCGACGAGCAGCCGTGGGTCTTCGAGGCACGCACCCTGTGGCAGTGGCTCGAGCGGCGCTTCGGTGCGCAGGGCGCGCGGGACCTGCGCCGGGCCTTCCAGGACCACTACATCACCGAGGCCGACGTGGAGCAGGTGGCGGCGCTCAGGCTGAACGCGATCCGCGTGCCGGTCTTCTACCTGAACCTCGAATCGGACGTGAAGGGCGAGAACGCCTTCGACGAGGAGGGGTTCCGGCGCCTGGACACGCTGGCACTGTGGGCGCACAGGCACCGGGTATACCTGATCCTCGACCTGCACGGCGCGGCGGGCGGCCAGAGCACCGCGTGGCACACGGGGCTCCCGGACGGCGGGTCCCTGTGGGAGCGACCCGAATGCATCACCCGCACCGCGCCGCTGTGGAAGGTCCTGGCGTCCTACTTCGCGGGGGACCCGCACGTCGCGGCCTACGACCTGTTGAACGAACCCATGAGCGTGCAGAACGCCCAGCAGTATCGTGATGTCCACGACGCGATCTACCGGGCGATCCGCGAGGCGGACCCGGCCCATATCGTGATGATCGAGGACGGCTACAAGGCCCCGGGGGTCCTGGTGTCGCCGAAGGAGACGGGCTGGGAGAACGCGATGTTCTCGATCCACCTGTACCCGGACCCGCCCAAGACGCCCGGGGAATACGGCGCGGCCGTGGACCGGGCGTTGAAGGTCGCTGAATCGTACTACGAATATTCTGAACGATATGATTGCCCGATCCTGCTCGGGGAGTTCAACCCCGAGACCGACGCGGTCTGGGGACCCGCGGCCATGGACGCGGCCCTGGCCGCGCTGAACCGGCGCGGCGTGCACTGGACCGTGTGGACGTCGGGGTCGGAAAGCGCGTGGTCACGCCGGACTTCGAGCCCTACGAGAACCTGAACCCAGACGACAACCTCGTCGGGACCCGGGAGAGCCCTTCGAGGATCGCGACGACGACGGGATCCTGGACACGCTGTGGATGGGCGAGATGGGACCGAGGCAGCCGACGGGAGTCCTCGACGACCTGTGGGCCCGGGCCGTGGCGTTCGAGTTCGGGGGAGGGGAGCCCGGGCGGGGAGTGGGTCGGTCGGACAAACCGATCACCTTCGTGATCGTGGCCGTGGACACGCTTGGCGTCAGCATGAGGAGGGCGGGCGCGATCCGCAGGCGGGTGGTCAAGGCGGCGCCCGCCGGGCTAGACGTGGCGGCCGAGCGGATCCCGGTCGCAGCCACGCACACGCATGCAGGGCCGGACACCATCGGGATCTTCGGCCCGGACGACCTGACCGCGGCGTGGGATGGGGGCTACCTGGACGTCATCGAGGACCAGGCCACGGCTGCGGCCCTGGAGGCCCTGGGGTCCCTGCGCGAGGCGCGGTTGTCCTTCGCGGAGGGCTCGTGCGGGGCGGGGTGCGTGGTGGACGCGGACCCGCCCGACCACACGGATCCTTACGTCGGTATCTTGCAGGCGCGCGACCCCGGGAACGGCGAGGTCATCACGACGCTCGTGTCCGTCGCGAACCACCCCGAGGCCCTGTGGGGGCGGAACACGCTCATCAGTTCCGACTTCCCGCACGTGGTCCGCGAGCGCCTCGAGGCGGATTAGGGGGGAATGGCGATCTACGTCAGCGCGGACGAGGGCCTGATGCAGACCCCGGCGAAGGACATGCCCGCGGGCCCCGACCGCATGGAGCACATCGGGAACCTGTACGCGGACGCGGTCCTCGCCGCGCTCGACACCGCCGTGGAGGCCCCCCCGGCGCCCCGATCAAGTTCGGGCACGCCACGATCCCGACCCGGCTCGACAACGTGGGGCTCTACATCGCGGTGCAACTGGACATCGCAGAGGGTTACAAGGAATATCTGTACTGGATCGAAGACGACCCGATGTGCGGGGACCTGGGCTGCCTGGACGTGCCGGCCACGGCCTTGAGACTCCGGGACGTCGCGACGCTGGCGATGGTTCCGGGCGAGGTGGTCCCGGAACGGGTCACGGGCGAGATTACGACCCCGTGGGAACTGGGCGAGGCGCTTGTCTGTCCCGACGCCCCGCACGAGCCCGCCCTGGTGGATCACCTGGCGACCCCGGGGCGCTTCGTGGTGGGCCTCGCGAACGCAAAGGTCGGCTACCTCTACCCGAAGTGCGCCCACGCACCCGCCGCCATCGGGAGCCAGATCCACGGCGGGGGTCCGGACGCGGCCATGGCGTTCATGAGCGGGCTCGCATCGCTGCTCGACGCAGTGAACAAGGCCCACGGCGCCGGGTCCTCGAGCCACGGGGACGTGTCCACGGCCGCCGGAAATCGCTGGACCGGAGTTTGATCGGTGGACAAGGCGCAAGTCAGCGTGATACGTGGGTCATCCT
>JBBIPO010000243.1:0-4494 GCA_037442805.1 Deltaproteobacteria bacterium | reverse complement strand
CGCCCTCCGATCACGTAACTCCTTGAATTCGCCCACGCCCACGCCTACGCCCACGGTGGGGAAGGTCAACTGGGACCGTACCTTGACCGACCGGCGGCGACAGGCCCCGCGCGCCCAGGTGGTCCTGGCGGTGCAGGTCGCGGAGCGCGACCTCGAGGCGGCGACCCAGCAGGTGCAGGCCTCGGCGGCGGCCCTGGTCAGCCAGCGCCACGCGGCGGAGCAGCGCCTGGACCTGGCCACAAGGACCATGGACCTGGCGGCACGGCAAGCCGCGGCCGAACGGCGGCGCTACGAGGTGGGCACCGCCATCGCCCTCCAGGTGCAGCCGGCCGAGGATGCCCTGCGCCTGGCTCGGCTGCGCGTGGCCCGGGCTCAGGCGGACCTCATCGAGGCGGACCTGGGGATCGACGAGTTGACGGGGGATCGACTGGCTCGGTACGCGCCCATGCTGCCCCTCGGGCGGGAAACTCCATCCGGGTTTCCATCAGCCAGGCCTGATGGAACCGGGCCGTCGCCCCCGGATATCCCTTGAAATGGAGCGGGTGAAGCGGGAAACTGCGCGGCGGTGCGAGCTCCTGATCGGGGTCGCGGGACAACGCTCGCGGCTTCCACGGTGAGACCGGCGTGGGCCAGCCGTGGTTGCTCGCCGTGAACGCGCCGCGCGTGCCGGCAGGAAGGGGAGGCGGGCCGGCCTTTCGCTTCGGGGGTCGAACATGTCCAGTGCAGCCAGGGTGCTGAGGCCTGCGGTCGTGATGGCGATCGTCCTTGCCGAGGCGTGTGGCGCCGCGACGGTCAGCGGGACCCGCGGCGACCTGGCGTCGCGGGAGTTCGTCGGGCCGGAGGTCCTACTCGCCGCCCAGGAGGGCCGGGCGCGGCTCAGGAGGTCCAGACGCCTGAGGGAGAAGGCGTACCTCTACATCGAGGCGTGGCCGCCCGAGACCGAGATCCGGATAGACGGGACGCTGAAGGGCACGGGCACGGCCATGGTGGCCGAGGGCCGGCTGCGCTACCGGCTGGTATCCCTGTCCGCGCCGGGATACGCGCGCGTGGACGGCTACGTCGAACTGTTCGAACGGCAGGTCGTCAAGATCCGCGTGACGCTGCACCACGATTCGGCGGTGACCGTCCTGACCGAACCGCCCGGTGCCGAGGTCCGCCTGGACAACGCGTTCGCAGGCCACACCCCGACGACGCTGCGCGAGATCGAGCCGGGACCGCACCAGGTGACGATGTCGCTCGGGTCGTGGACCTGGCGCGGGGAGATTGACCTGGCGCCGAATTCGACCGTGCTGATCTCGAGGGACATCCCCGCCGACCTGATGGCCGGGGCGCCGCCGTTGCCTGCGTCGGCTCCGCCGCCTCCGGCCGAACCCCCGGCGCCCGCGAGGGCGATGCAGGCCGCGGCACCCAAGGCCGCGACGGTGGCAGCGCCTGCTCCACCTCCTTCCGCCCCGGCCCGTCCGGCCGCGACGACAGTCTCGAAGCCGGACTGCTCCGCGGTCTGCGAGCGCTACTCGTCCGCGGTTTCCGGATCGGAGTCCTTCCGGGAGGTCATCCGTGACAGGTGCCACTCGCGTTGCTCGGCCGGCGACCTCGCGTTCTCGGTGTGCGCGTGGAAGGCCCGCACCATGGACGATGTGGCCGCGTGCGCCGCGCTCCCGGAACCCGGGCCGTAGGCGGGGGGGATCGATGCCCGGCGACGAGGCGGTCATGGGCCTGGCGATCGTGGCGAGGCAGGCATTCGGGTTCGTGCGGTCCATTGACCTCGGCGTGGGCGTGGGTCCGACGATCGCGAGGCTCTCCTGGCGCGCGAACGACCGTGCCTGCGTGTCCTACAACAGGTCCGACGGACGGAGGTGCCCGACATGAAAGATGGGTGGGAGGGGCGTGGGTGGGTGGGCCGGACCGATCACGGCGAGGCCGCAACGATCCTGGCTGTCGCGGTGGCGATGTGCGCGTGCGGCAGGTCCGGCGCAGGGACCGACGCCGCGGTCGGCGACCCGGGGACGCCCGACGAGACTGCCTCGATCGATCCACGTGGCTCGAACGATACGGCCACCGGCCCGGACGACGCGGGAGCCCCGGACCGGCCGGACGCCGGCGACGCGTCGTCCCAGGCAGAGGCGTCCGACCCTGGCCCGGCCGAGGTCGCCCCGGAGGTCTTCGACAAGCCGATACCGCCCGAGGTCCCAGGCCCGCCGACGCACCTGTGGGACTGCACGTACGACCCGGCGACGTTGCCGGGCCACGTCTCGCCAGTGCCCCTGGGCTGCGTCCTGGACCCCGGCTGCCACCAGGCCATGGTCGTGGGCCACCGTGGCACGGGTGGGGACTTTGGCACCATCGCGCCCGAGAACAGCCTCGCCGCGATCCGGGCCGCCATCGTGATGGGCGTGGACGGGGTGGAGCTGGACGTGCGCGAGACGAAGGACGACAGGCTCGTCCTGATGCACGACGGCAGCGTGGACCGCACCACGGACGGTACCGGCGATGTGGACCAGATGACCTTCGACGAGGTCCACAGGCTGCACCTCAAGACAGACAAACTGAAGTCCGGGGCCGACTGCTCGTGCGAGACCGTCCCGGCACTCGAGGACGCGCTCGCCTTGGCGAAGGGCCGGGTCTTTGTCACGCTGGACACCAAGACCGACCGCGTGGACCTCGTGGTGGCGGCGATACAGGCCGCCGGAGTCAGGGACCAGGTCCTGGTGTCGGTGGGCTCCTTCGACAAGGCCGTCGAGGCGCGGGCGATCGACCCAGCCATCCACATCTGGGTGCGACCGGACACGATGGACGAGGTGCAGCAGGCCACGGACCTCTTCGACCCGGACCCGGAGGTCTACGAGATCCCGCCGGAACTGGCCGCGCAAGCCGGCCCCGTGGTCCACGCACTCGGCCGCAAGACCTCGGCCGACGTGTGGTCCGCCGACATGCAATACTATCTGGACGAGAATCCGTCGGACTACATCGGCCCCTTCCAGGCGGGCCTGGACTGCCAGATGACGGAGTTCCCCACCCAGATGCTCCAGGCCCTCGGCCGGTGGCCGTTCTAGGAGCGTCCAACAGAACCGACGGCCGTGGCGAGCGGGTCAGCGCGCCCGGCGGGCAAGGCGCGGGGGTGCGCGCGCGAATGAGTCTGCCTGGAAGGCAAGTGAATGGAAAAGGCAGCGAAGGAGCCACGCGGCTTGTAGCACCCGCATGACACAAGACACAACCTGGAGCCGCGAACTCCAGTTCGCGGCGGCTGCGCGAACTCCAGTTCGCGCCTTTCGGAATGCGGCATCGCCCACGCCCACGCCTGCGCCCACGCCCACGGTTTCTTGAGAGGCCGTACGTCGAGGGATCGTCGCCTCCAACGGCGACACGACGATTTGGCGATGGCTCTCCGAGGACGCCATCCGTCCTTGGGCCCACCGGAGCTGGCTCTTCCCCCGCGACCCAGACTTCGAGCAGAAGGCTGGGCGCGTGATCGACCTCTACAGGGGCCGATGGGAGGGCCGACCGCTCGGCCCCGATGACTGCGCCCTCTCCACAGACGAGAAGACCATCCAGGCCCTCGCCCTCGCGGGCGGACCCTGGGACCCCCTGGACCTGCCGGACGCGCCGATGGTTCCCGTGGAAGCCGTCGAATCGCGGATCGTGACGGTTCGCGGCGTGAAGGTGATTTTGGACGCGGACCTTGCGGAACTGTACGAGGTCCCGACGAAGGCGCTTGTCCAGACCCTCAAACGCAACCCTGAACGGTTTCCGTTCGACTTCATGCTTCAGTTGTCAGATCAAGACCGTGCCAACTTGAGGTCACGGATTGTGACCGCAAGATCGGAGGGCGGACGCCGGACGCGACCTTACGCCTTCACGGAACAAGGCGTTGCGATGTTGTCAGCCGTGCCACGTTCGCCGCGAGCCGTCCAGGTCAGTATCGAGATCATGCGGGCGTTCGTCCGAATGCGGCGGATGCTGGGCATGGTGGGTGACCCTGGCAATCCGCCTGGACGAACTGGAAGCGCGATACGATGAACGGTTCCGGGTCGTGCTCGAGGCGATCCGGCGATTGATGGAGCCCCAGCCCTCGCCGGGAGGTCCCCCCCGGATCGGGTTCCGACCGGAACCGAAGTGACGCCCGGACCGCTCCCGATGCGGTCGGGAAGGTCGAACGGTAGCAGAAACGGTACCCCGACCTCGAACTCGCCCGTTCCTTGCGCTGGGGGGTCGGGCAGGGTGATTGCCTTCGTCCCGGTGCGCCCCCCGTAGATCGCCCGGTTTGACCCCTTCGCGGGCCGATTCTCCCCCGGCGGTCTTCTTGCTACCGTGCTACCGTTTGCCTCTCGGATCGCCCCGATTCCTGGACCCCTGATTTTCCGGGACGGGCGAGACTGCAAGCGGTCGGGATGTAGATTCTCCCCCCGCGCGGTCCCTGTGCCAGGATTTGTGCCAGTTGCGGGACGAAAAACGGCGTTTTCGGGCGTTCGAGGGTGCAAGTACGGCGAGCGTCCC
>JBBIPO010000242.1:0-4498 GCA_037442805.1 Deltaproteobacteria bacterium | reverse complement strand
GCCGCGCGGCGGTTTCGCCTGGGGCGCTTCGACCTGCGGTGCGTGGTCCTGGCGCTGTCGCGCCACGTCGAACCCCGCATGACCACGGTGCTCGGGCGCCTGGCCCAGAAGCGACTGGAACTGGGGATCACGGTGGGCCTCGCGCTCGAGGTGTTCTGCCGCGACACGGTGGAGCGCGTCCAGGCGCGGCGCGCGTTTCAGCCGTCCTCGCCCCTGCTGCGCCACAACCTGATTCACCTGAAGGACCCGCAGGCCGGCGGGGGGACGCTGTCGCGCGAGATGGACCTGTCGCCGCCCTTCCTGCGCTACGTCCTGGGCGAGGAGGGCCTGTCCGCCGGGGTCGCGAGGGTGGCCCGCCTGGAGCAGCCCGAGGTCTCGCTGCTGAACGTCGTTCTTCCCCCGAGGCAGGTCGAGGCGATCCGGGAGTTCGTGGTCCACCACGGGCGGTACCGCGAGGTCCTGGGCGAGTGGGGGTTCGAGCGGGTGGTACCGTACGGACGCGGGGTCACCTTCCTGTTCGCGGGGCCGTCCGGGACGGGCAAGACGCTCCTGGCCCAGGCCCTGGCCGGGGACCTGGGCCGGCCGCTCATCTCGCTGTCCGCGGCGGACCTGCCCGATCGGGAGGGCGTCGAGCCCCTGCTGCGCGACCTCTTCACCGAGGCCGCGATGCGGGACGCCATCGTCCTGGTGGACGAGTGCGAGGTCCTGTTCGGCCGCGAGGACCGGCGCAAGGCCACGGCCTACAAGGTGATCGAGGACTACGACGGCATCCTCGTCCTGGTCACGTCGCGGCCGGAGGTGCTGGACGAGGGCCTGGAGCGTCGCATCGTCGCTCACATCCCGTTCGAAGTGCCGGACCCCGCGCTGCGCCGCCAGATCTGGGAGGTCCACCTGCCGTCCGGAGTGCCCATCGAGGGCGAGGTGGACCTGGACAGCCTGGCGATGCGCTACGACTTTACGGGGGGCGCCATCAAGAACGCGGTCCTGGTCGCGGTGAACCTGGCCATCGCGGGCGACCCCGGCCATCCGAGGCTGACGCACGACCTGCTCGAAGAGGGCTGCCGGTCGCAACTGCGCTATGCCCTGGAGGCCCTGACCGAGCGGAGCACGACCCACCTGCGACTGAAGGACATCGTGCTGCCCGAGGCCGAGAAGCGCAAGGTGGCGGAGTTGATCGCGGCCTGCCGCAACCAGACCGTGGTCCTGAACCGGTGGGGCTTCGGCCGGCGCCTGGTCACGGGCAAGGGGATCGTGGCGCTCTTCGATGGGCCGCCCGGCACGGGCAAGACCCTGTGCGCCGAGATCGTGGCCGGGGAACTGGGTCGCCCGCTGCATCGGGTGAACATCCCGGAAGTGGTCTCCAAGTGGGTCGGCGAGACCGAGAAGCACATCAAGCAGGTGTTCGAGGCCGCGCGGGTGAGCCACGCGATGCTCCTGTTCGACGAGGCGGACGCCCTGTTCTCGGCCCGGGTCGCGGAGGCGCGGACCTCCACGGACCGGTACTCGAACATGGAGGTCAACCTCCTGTTGCAGGAGATCGAGCGTTTCCCAGGCATCTGCATCCTGACCACGAACTCGTTCGGGCTCCTGGACAAGGCCATGGTGAGGCGGGTGCAGTTCCGCGTGACCTTCCGGGAGCCGGACGAGGCGGAACGGCGGGCGATCTGGGAGACCCTGTGTCCGCCCGAGGCGCCGCTCGCGCGGGACGTGGACTTCCGGGCGCTCGCGGAACGCTTCGACCTGACGGGCGCGCAGATCAAGAATGCACTGCTGCGCGCGGCGTACCGGGCCGCGGAGGCGGGCAAGGCCCTGGACCAGGCCACGCTCGTCGCGGCGTGCGAGGACGAGTGCGAGGCCGCGGGCAAGGTGGTGCGCAGCGGCGGGAGGGCCGCGACGGGGCGGGTGGGCCATCCGGAGGCCGGTGGGGGTGGACGGTCGGGCCAGACCACGGCTGGGGCGCACAGACCCCAGGGGGATGCGAGACCCCAGCGGGGCGGGACGAGGTGAGGAAGCGGGGAACGGGGGCCGGGGGTCCGGGGTCGGGGGTCCGGCAGGGACTCCCTGGGGACGCGAGCGCCTGCTCGCGCAGGACCGTGACCGTGGGCCGTGACCGTGTCGGTGTCCGTGACCGTGCCGGTGTCAGTGTCCGCTTCGGAGCCACTGCCCGATCCCGGTTTCCGTGGGGACGCGAGCGCCTGCTCGCGCGAGGAGGCGCGGGCACCGCCCGCGCCCTGTTCCGGGAGTCCGGGGTCCGGGGTCGGGGGTTCGGCAAGGGGCGATGGACCAGAAGAATCAGGGACCCGTCTCGGATCGGCAAGATTCTTGCTAGACCCTTTCTGGATCGAGTCCACGACGGATGACAGCCATGAGGCGCGACACGGACCGGAGGCGGGCGGACCGGGGGCAGGTGGTCCACGAGCGGCCCGGTCGGGAACAGGCGCGCGCGGTCGAGAGGGGCGAGGCGGTGCGCCTGGTGGAGGACCTGTCGAGGCTGGGCCCCGGGCACGAGGGGTTGATGGCGCTGGCCCTGCGGGGGATGGAGGCGGAGGGGCTGCTGGACGGTCCGACGCTGCTGGGTCTGTACGGGCGGGCGATGCAGACGATGGGGGTGGAGGCGGCGAACCGGGTTTTCTTGGGCGAGGGGCTGGGGGAGCCGGACGTGGCGGGGGCGGTCCGGGCGATCCGTTCGGGCGAGGACACACGGGCGTACGAGACGGAGGACCTGGCCGGCGAGATGGCAGGGCGCCTGGGGCTGGACGCAGAGGTGGACATCCGGCTGGGCGAGGAGGGGCGCCGGCGCGCGGGGGCCGCGGGCGCGGCGGGGGTGGAGCAGGGGAAGGTGATCTACCTGGACGAGCGGCGCTTCGACCCGAGGACGCGGGAGGGCCGGGAGGTCCTGGGCCACGAGGTGGCGCACGTGGCACAGGTGGAGAAGGGACGAGTGGCCGCGGGTCCGGGGGCCGCTGAGATCGAGGCCGCACGGGTGGGGGAGGCCCTGGCGGACGGGGCCACGGTGCAGGGACCCACGGTGTCAGTGGACCGATGGGCTGTCGCGGCACATGGAGGGGTTGAGGCGGCAGGCAACGGGACAGGGTCACGTGGCGCTAGGGATTCCAAACGTGCGGGGACTGCTCGTCAGTCCTCGCGTCTACTGGGCCAGGTGCATGACCCAGCTGGAGCATCCGGAACGGTCTCGCAGAGGGTTTTGCAGGCAGGATGGCCGGATGTCGAAAAAGAGAGGCTGTTGGAGAGCCTCCTGATCTTGTATCCAACGCTGAAGTTTGACCTTGGTTCTATTCGAGTCGTTCCGACTATTTGGAATAAGGTTGCGACAATACAGCCCAGATAGGAAGGATCTATCATGGTGCAACGAGAAGGGTCAGTGAACCCGTTGACTTTGGACTGCAAGGGCTATGGGATCCATGCACGACAGCAGGTGGCCGGAGTCCTCTCGCAGACCCAGGTCTTGCACTGGAGCAAGCAGGAAGGGCTCACGCTCCAGGTGGCTTGGGAAAACCGGTGGTACTCGACGAGTGTGAGGTTGATAGCTCCTAGCTCGTGGGAATGCACATTCACACCGGAGCCGGTCGAGATTCGCAGGAATGGATGGGTCATGAAGGGAGAGGTGGGACTGACTGCGCTCGTTACCTTGAACGTGTCGCCTCCTGCTCCCGAATCGGTGCCGACCCGTCAATGGGTGCCCGACCTTCAGACGGTCGGGCTCGTGGGAGTGCTGGCCGCGCTTGGCCTTGTTGCCGCGACACTGGGCGAGGACGCCTTGACGGCAGGAGTGGGGGTCGCGGACGATGCCGTTTCCTTCGCCGCGGCACTCGGTATGCTAGGCCTTTCTGCGGATTCTTTCGAATGGTAGACGAATGCTGTCAGAAGCGCGGGTCCGTAGAGTCGTGTCCTTTCTTGCGTTCGCGACGGGATTCTTGATCCTCGCCGCCGGTCTCGATGGATTTTGGCATTTCGGCATCGAGGGTCTGCTATCGATTTGGCCCCCGAAGCCAGGGGTGTTGACCGAGTGGCTGTCATACTGGACCTGGTACTTGCTTACGATATTGTTCTATGTATCGCTTGGATTGGGCATTGGGTGGTGCTTACGGAAAAAACCCGCCTGGACTCCCTTCTTGTTTGTAGCCTTCTTCTTTGAGACGTTTCACCGTCCTTATTATCTTGTCCTAGGTCTTCTCGACAGACGTACCCCGCCGCTCGTCAATACGTTGATGGAGCATGAGATGGCGCTTCCGTTCTTGGCGGCCTTGTCTGTGACGCTATTAGATGTCGCTGTGCCCTATTGGTTGTCCGTCGTTTTGGTCCAGCGATGGCGAGAGCGAGGAAGGCCGGGGCAGGAGCCGCCGAGGCGCCTCGGGAGTTCATGAACAGGGCATGCGACCTGGCGCGCAGCAGGTCATCGCCTTGCGCATCTTTGCGCTGGTGGAGGCGGTCGTGCATCTTGACAACTTCGGGAGAGACGTTCTGGCAGTCGACGTGT
>JBBIPO010000241.1:0-4499 GCA_037442805.1 Deltaproteobacteria bacterium | reverse complement strand
GCGCCTGTGGGTTGGGACCGCCGCTGGGGTCTCGCGGATCGAATGGAAGACCCGCACCTTCGCCGAAAAGGCCGAGGCGATGGAGTCCTTGCAGGAGGCCCACTTCTGGCGTCTGGACTTCGTCCCCTCCGACATCGGGACCGACGACCCCTGGAACCCCACCCAGTGGCGGACCTGGGACCACGACAACGACGGCCTGTGGACCCAGATGCAGATCGGGGCGTGGTGCTACGCATACGCGGCGACCGGCGACGAGCGCTACTACCAGAAGGCCCGCCGGGCCATGGACATGATGTTCCTCGAGATTGACATCCCCGCCGTGGACTTCGAGGCCGCGGGACTGGGCCGCGGCTTCATCACGCGCTCCCTGGTCCGCGACGACGAGGGCCAGATCTTCGAGGACAAGAAGACGCAGAAGAACTGGCACCTCGTGCACTACACGGACGGACACGACTACTATTGGAAGGATGATACGTCTTCAGATGAAACGACAGGCCACTTCTTCGGGTTCCCTCTCTTCTACGACCTTTGCGCGAAGGACGAGGCGGAACGCCAGGCGGTCGCGGAGCGCGCGGCGGCACTGGCGGGCTACATCGTGGACCACGGGTTCCGCCTGGTGGACCTGGACGGCGAACCCACGACCTTCGGTCACTGGGAGCCGGAGCGCCTGGCCGCGGCGGTGGATGGGTTGGACCCGTGTCTGCAGAAGGCGCTCCAGGCCGACGACGCGTCCGCGGCGATCCAGGCCTGCTTCGGGTCGTGGTACGGCGAGGGATGGCTCAACAGCATCGAGATCCTGGGCCACCTGCTGGCAACCTGGCACATGACGGGCGATGCGAGGTTCTACGATGCGTATGAGATGCTCATCACGAAATATCGCTACGACAAGATCGCGATGCCCCATGCGGAGACGGTGACAATCACGGACCCGGCCTTCATGAACCACTCGGACCACGAACTGGCGATGCTCGCCTACGCGACTTTGATCCGTTACGAGCCCGACGACGAGAGGCGCGCGCGATGGATCGAGGGCCTCCTGTTCCTGTACGAGCACGAGAAGGGCGAGCGCAATCCCCTGTGGGCCGCATTCGTGAGCCTGGCCGCCGGACCCGAGGCCGCGGACCTCGACCTCGCGCTCGAGAGCCTGCGCGAGATTCCCTTCGACCGCCGCGACTGGCGCGTGGACAACACGCATCGCAGGGACGCGCTGAACTGGCCGGACGACCGTCATGGACACCCTCAGTTCGACCGCGTGTTCCCGTACGACGAGATCCCGACGGTCTGGTGGAACTCGAACTTTCGGGCCAAGGCCGACGGGGGTGACGGACGCTCCGTGTCCGGGCCTATGGCGTGGCTGTTGCCGTACTGGGCCCTACGGTACGCGGGCGTCATCCGGGAATGAGGAGGTTCCCGCGTGGGGGGAATGACCTTCCGTGGGCGTAGGCGTGGGTGTGGGCGATTCCGACCCCGCCCATGACCTGACAGGGAAGTGACGCACCGATGGACGACTGGACCCGCAACCTGGTGGACCGGATCGGGCGCATGACCTCGGTCGTGGAGACCGGCGAGTTCGGTCGCCGGGAGCGCCGCGTCCTCCCGGAGGTCTTCAGCGCGGCCATGGACCTCGTGAACGCCGCGAGACTGGGGCAGCGGAGGTGGCTGCCGGACGTGGCCGTGGTCCTGGGGTCCGGCCTGGCGGGCTTCGAGGAGCGCGTCCAGGACGCGGTGCGCATCCCATACGGGCGCATCGGACTGCCACAGGCGACGGTCGAGGGACACCGTGGCGAGCTGGTCCTCGGCACGCTCGGCGGGCGCAACGTCGCAGTCCTGGCGGGTCGCGTCCACTATTACGAGGGCCACGACATGGCCCGCGTCGTCGCGGCGGTCCGGGTTATGGCGGTGCTCGGGGCGCGCACGTTGCTCCTGTCCAATGCCGCGGGGGCCGTCAATCCGGATTTCCGTCCGGGCGACCTGATGGTGATTCGGGACCACATCAACCTGATGGGGATGAATCCATTGCGGGGGGAAAACCCGGACGGGCTCGGTCCGCGCTTCCCCGACATGACGGACGCCTACAAGCCGGAGATCCGCGCCCTGTTCCACAAGGCAGCGCGCTCGCTCGGGGTCGGGCTGCGGGAAGGGGTCTATCTGGCCGTCAGCGGCCCATCGTACGAGACGCCGGCCGAGATCCGGGCCTTCCGGTCGCTCGGGGCGGATGCGGTCGGGATGTCCACGGTGCCGGAGGTGATCGCGGCGCGCCACGCCGGGATGTGGGTGGGCGCGGTGTCCTGCATCACGAACATGGCCGCGGGTCTGTCCGGGGGGCTCCTGTCGCACGATGAGGTCCAGGAAGTCGGCGCGAGAGCGGGCCGCACGCTGCACGCGATCTTCGAGTCCGTGATCCAGAAACTGCCGAAGGGGGGCATGGAACCGTGACCGAGGCGGAGAAGGCCCGGATGCTCGAGGCGGCGCGGGCCGCGATGGAACGGGCGTACGCGCCCTATTCGGGCTTCCGGGTGGGCGCGGCCCTGCTCGCGCGGGGTGGTGGCATGTTCGCGGGTTGCAACGTCGAGAACGCCTCCTACCCGGTGGGCCTGTGCGCGGAGCGGGCGGCCCTGGCGGCGGCCGTGGCCTCCGGGGTCCGTGAGTTCGAGGCCCTCCTGATCGTGGCGGAGTCCCGGCGCCCGTGCCCCCCCTGCGGGATGTGCCGGCAGGCCCTGGCCGAGTTCGGGGTGGACCTCCAGGTCGTCCTGGTGAGTTCCGGTGGGGCCGAGGCCGAGTACCGGCTGGGCGACCTGCTGCCCGAGGCCTTCACACCCGGGTTTCTGCGAGGGGGGGTGGAAGCCCGGGAAATGGGAAACGGGAAACAGGAAACCGGCAACGGGAGATGAGCAGTGGGGAGGGGGCGAGGGGCCACGTCGCAGGAGCACGTCCTGCGCACCTCCCTTTGTCCGGTCGCGGGAAAACAATGACAACGCGTGAAACGCCAGCCCGGCGCGACCCGAACGGTCACCGGGTGCTCTTGTTGCGCGGCGGTACGGTCCTGGCCATGGACGGCAAGGACTTCGTCGGACCGGCCGACGTGCTCGTCGAGGACGGGCGGATCGTGGGCGTGCGGCCCAGCCTCGCCGTTCCCCCCGGATGCGAGGTCGTGGACGTCTCGGGCTGTCTCGTCCTGCCGGGCTTCGTGCAGACCCATGTCCACCTGTGTCAGACCCTGTGGCGCAACCTCGCGGATGACGTGGGCCTGATGGAGTGGCTGTCGCGCTTCACCTGGCCGCTCGAGGCTGCCCACACGCCCGACACGATCCGGGCCGCGGCCCGCCTGGGCGCTGCGGAACTCCTGCTGTCCGGGACCACGACGGTTGCGGACATGGGGACCGTGCGCCACACCGACGTCGTGATCGAGACCGCGACGGACATGGGTCTGCGCGGGGTGTTCGCGAAGGTCCTGATGGACGCGCACGACGGCCCCGAGGCCCTCCGTCAAGACCCCGACGTGGCGGTCACCGAGGCGCTGGACCTCGTCGCCCGGTTTCACCAGGCCGGCGGAACCACGCGGGTGGCCCTGGCCCCCAGGTTCGCGGTTTCGTCGTCCCTGCGATTGCTCGAACTCGTGGCCAGGGTCGCCGGGGACCGGGGTGTGATCGTGCACACCCATTGCGCCGAGACGGAGGACGAGGTCCGCCGGACCGTGGACCGCTTCGGGGTTCGGCCCGTGGACCTGTACAGGACGCTCGGCCTGCTGGGACCTCGCCTGCTGCTGGCCCACTGCGTCCGGGTCACTCCGGAGGAGGTCGCCCGGCTCGCGGAGACGGGCACGGTGGTTCTACACTGCCCCTCCGCGAACCTGAAATTGGGCTCCGGCATCGCCCCGATCCACGCCATGCTCCAGGCCGGTGTGCGGGTCACGCTCGGGGCGGACGGGGCGCCCTGCAACAACAACCTCTCGATGTTCCGGGAGATGCGGCTCGCCTCCCTGCTCCAGAAGGGCCTGAACGGCCCAGAGGTCTTGCCGGCCCGCCAGGTCCTGCGCATGGCGACCATCGAGGGAGCCCGCGCCCTGGGACTGGACTCGGAAGTCGGGTCCGTGGAGCCGGGGAAGCAGGCGGACCTCGTGGTTCTGGACCCGCGTGACCCCGCGTGCGTCCCGCAGGCCGACCCGCGCGGGGCCGTCGTCTATTCCATGGGGGCCCGGCACGTCCGCCACGTCCTCGTGGGCGGGGAGTTCCGGGTGCGGGACGGGCGACTCGCGGGCCTGGATGCCTCGGAGGTCGTTCAGGAGGCCGGGGTCGCCTCGCGCAAACTGTTGGAGGCGGCGGGAATCCGGCCGTGATTTCGCGGCGGTCGCGGACACGGTCGCGGTCACGGACGCGGGGTCGGGTGTCCGGGGTCCGGGGTCCGGCGTCCGGCAGGGGCTCCGAGGCGGTCACGGTCACCGTCACGGTCACGGACCCCGTCACGGTCACGGCCCACGGTCACGGCCCTGCGCGCGCAGC
>JBBIPO010000240.1:0-4510 GCA_037442805.1 Deltaproteobacteria bacterium | reverse complement strand
ATCGAAGCGACGATGGGGGCAGACCTCGGCCCACGGGCACGCGACCACGTTGCGGTTGACGTCACCGCACCCGTGAAAGGTCGAGAGCCCGGCCCGGTGGAGGTCGCGCAGGAAGTCAGGCAGGCGGACGCACTTGAGCCAGTGCATCTGCACGTCCTGGCGCGTGGTGAACGCGACGCGGCCCTGGGCGTAGTCCTCGGCGATGCGGGCGAGGGCGCGGGCCTGGGCCGACGCGAGCACCCCGCCCGGGACCACGACCCGCGCCATGTGATTGCCGGGCTGGCGCATGTTGTAGATACCGTACCACTTGGCGATGACCGCCTCGTCCGCGGACATGGTCCCCCGGCGGGCGATCTCGTCGAAGTCGAGGACGAGCCCGGCCTCCTTGAGGTCCTCGTCGTGGCTGCGCACGCGGAACCGCAGGGTGCGCTGCATGTCGGTGCCTCCTATTTCTCGAAGTACAGGGGGGTGCTCAGGTATCGTTCGCCCGTGTCCGGGAGGATGACGACGATCCGCTTTCCCTGGAACTCGGGTCGGCAGGCGACTTCAAGGGCCGCAGCGGCCGCGGCCCCGGACGAGATGCCCACGATCAGTCCCTCGGTGCGCGCGAGCCGGCGCGACGTCCGGAAGGCCTCGTCATTGTCGATCCGGATCACCTCGTCCACGACGGACGGGTCATAATTGTCGGGCACGAAGCCCGCCCCGATCCCCTGGATCATGTGCGGCCCTGGCTGGCCCCCGGACAACACGGGCGACCCGGCGGGCTCCACGGCGAAGACGCGAATCGCCGGGTCCCGGCGCTTGAGCTCCCCGCCGGCCCCGGAGATGGTTCCCCCGGTCCCGACCCCGGCCACGAAGGCGTCCAGACGGCCGCCCGTGTCGTTCCAGACCTCGACCGCCGTGGTCCGGCGATGGATGTCGGGGTTCGCGGGGTTCGAGAACTGTTGGGGCATGAACGCCCCGGGGATGCGCTCGACGAGGGCGTGGGCCTTCTGGACCGCGCCCGGCATGCCCAGGCGGCCGTCGGTCAGGACGAGTTCCGCGCCCAGGGCCTGGAGCAGGGCCCGGCGCTCGGCGCTCATCGTCTCGGGCATGGTCAGGATCAGGCGGTAGCCTTTGACCGCCGCGACGAGCGCGAGCCCGATGCCCGTGTTACCGGAGGTAGGTTCGACGATGACGCCGCCGGGGCGCAGCCGGCCGTCTCGCTCCGCGGCCTCGATCATCGAGAGCCCGATGCGGTCCTTGACGCTGCCGCCCGGGTTCCAGGCCTCCAGTTTGCCGAGGACCTCGGCGCGGACGCCCGCGTCCTCGGCGAATCGGGCGAGTCGGACCAGGGGCGTCCGTCCGATCAGGTCGAGCGCGCTGTTGGCGATCCGTTCCGCTACCGGCAGCGACTCCTCCTTTGGTCTGGCCATCCTCGTCGCCTCCTTCCCGCCCGGATGCCGGGCCGCCGCACGCCGCTCGTCAGATCCCGCCACCGTTGACGTGCAGGCCGCACTCCTTGGTGGCGCACGATTCCCACCGCCAGCGCCCGGCCCTCGGGTCCTCGCCGGGCAGCACGGGGGTGGTGCAGGGGGCGCAACCGATCTGCGTGTATCCCTGCTCGTAAAGGCGGTGGTATGGAAGACCCCGTTCCCGCACGTACGCCCACACCTGCTGCGTGGTCCAGTGGACGATGGGATTGTATTTCCGGATGCCGCCGTGCGCGTCGTCGGTTTCGACCTGGCGCACCGCGTCGCGGGTCGGGGACTGCTCGCGACGCATCCCCGTGACCCAGGCGGTGAGTCCCTGGAGCGCTCGGCCGAGCGGCTCCACCTTGCGGATGTGACAGCATTCCTTCCGATCCGCGACGGATTCCTTGAATGAATACAACCCCTTGCGCCGGACCAGGGCCTCGACCGTGTGGCGGTCCGGGAAGACCCACTCGATCTCCTTGCGGTAGCGCAGGCGGATGCGCTCGGCCAGTTCGTAGGTCTCCTCGTGTAGGCGCCCGGTGTCGATCGCGAACACGCGGGCGGCTGGCTCGATGCGAACCATCAGGTCCAGGACGACGAGGTCCTCGGCCTGGAACGAGCACGCGAGCGCGATCCGCGGGTGGTGTTCGCTCAAGGCCTCCATCAGCACGCGCATGGGTTCCCGGTCGGTCGTGTCGTTCATCGTGTCGGTGCCTCCGTTTCTCGACCTGAATGAGCGGTCAAGTCAACAATACACCAGGAATGTACTGGAACTTGTCCGAGAAACGCAAGCAAAATTGATCTCGCGGCGGGTGGACGCGGGGCGCGGCAGTCGAAGGGAAAGGGAGGGCCGTTCAGGGAAGGGCGGGCTCGGGCCCCCGCAACCGTGCGGCCAGCCGGGTGTTCCGGACCTCGACCCGGTCGTTCCCGACCGCCAGGCGGATCGCGCGGCGGCTCCCGACCAGCACGCACAGGTGCCGCGCCCGCGTCAGGGCCGTGTAGAGCAGGTTCCGGCGCAACATCACGTAGTGCTGCGTGTGCAGGGCCACCACCACCGCCGGAAACTCGCTCCCCTGGGCCTTGTGGACCGAGATCGCGTACGCGAGCGCCAGGTCCTCGGCCTCGGACGGATCGAGGTCCACGAGCCGGTCCTCGAACTGCACCCGGACGGTGCCGTCCTGGTGCCGGTCCAGGACCTGGCCGATATCCCCATTGAAGATTTCCTTGTGGTAGTTGTTTCGGGTCTGAATGACGCGGTCGCCCGGCTGGAACCCCGGGCGTCCGGCCGCGGCGGAATTCAGTCGCCTGCGCAGGGACCGGTTCAGGGCCTCGGTCCCGCAGTCCCCCCGGTGCATGGGCGCCAGGACCTGGATGTCCCGGTGGGGGTTCAGGCCAAAGCGCGCGGGGATGCGCTCGACCACCAGGCGCTCGACCACCGCCGCCACGTCCGCGGCGTCCTCGCGCACCACGACGTAGAAGTCGTGAAGGGCCTCACCGCCCGGACGCTCGTCGCCCGCGAGCCCGTCGGACGGGGTCCGCGGTTCGTGGCCCGACAAAACCTCGTGCGCGGCGCGGACGATGGCGCTCCCCTCCCCCTGGCGGAAGACCTCGCGCAGCCGGGCCACGGGCACGATGCCCGAGGCGATCAGGTCCCGGAAGGGATCGCCGGGGCCAACGGGGGGCAACTGGTCCGCGTCCCCGACCAGGGTGAGGCGGGTGCCCGGGCTCACCGCGCGCAACAGGTGGCCGAGAAGCACGAGATCCAGCATCGAGGCCTCGTCCACCACGACCCAGTCCGCCTCGAGCGGACGGAGGTCATCGCGGGCGAAGCGGCCCGTTCGCGGGTTGAACTCGAGCAGGCGGTGCAGGGTGCGGGCCTCGACCCCGGTGGCCTCCTTCATCCGCATGGCCGCGCGCCCTGTGGGGGCCGCGAGCGCAACCTGAAGTCGCTCGCGGCGCGCCAGGGCGAGGATCGCCCCCACCACGGTCGTCTTGCCGGTGCCGGGACCTCCCGTGAGCACGGCGACGGCCGACGAAATCAGGGAGGACAGGGCCTCGCGCTGCGAAGGGGCGAGGGTCAGGCGGCCTAGACGGCCGTCGGGGACGGGGAGGGGACGGACGCGCTCGGCGCACAGGACGCGGATGCGGCGGGCGACCTCCAGTTCGACGCGGTCGAGGTCCGCATCGAGCACGATGGGACCGGATGGGTCGTCCCGGACCACGCAGAGGCCCCGGGAGGCGGCATCCAGGATGGCGGCGCGGGCCCGGTCCGCCGGCTGGCCGGTCAGGTCGGCCACGCGCCGCACCACATCGGACTCCGGCAAAAAGACATGACCCGATTCCGCGGCCTCACCGAGGACGAAGCGCACCCCGGCTTCCATCCGAGCGGGCGCGTCGCGGGCGACCCCCACCTTCTCGCCGATGGCGTCCGCGGTCTTGAACCCGATGCCCGGCACGCGCCGCATAAGGTCGTAGGGGTTGTCGTGAACGCGGGCCGGCCCTTCCTCCCCGTACGAGCGCATGACCTTCAGGATCTGCCCGGGGGTGAGGCCCAGTCCCGCGAGGAGGACCCACGTCTCGCGCTCGCGGCGCTGCCGGTGCCATGCCTCGTGGATGACGCGGGCGCGTTCCCGGCCGATCCCCGGGCAGGCCCGCAACCCCTTCACGTCCCCATCCAGGACCTCGCGGATGCGGTCCCCGAAGAAGGCGACCAGGCGCGCAGCGAGGCCCTTGCCGATGCCCTCGACGCGGCCCGACGCGAGGTACGCCGCGATGGCCTCCGGCCGCTCCGGGGGCAGGACCATGACGGTCGTGGCCTTGAGCTGGCGGCCAAAGCGCGGGTGGTCGCGGAAGTCGCCGGTCACCCGGACGTCGAGGCCGGGCTGGAGGTTCAGGGCATGACCCGCGACGCGAGTCTTGCCACGGCCCGGGACCTCCAGGTCGAAGATGGCGAACGCCTCGGCGTCGTCCTGGAAGACGACGCGCGTCACCCGGCCCGTCAAGGTCTCGTCCGCCATGCGCAGAAACCTAGTCGGCAGCGAGGGAACGGTCAAGGG
>JBBIPO010000239.1:0-4513 GCA_037442805.1 Deltaproteobacteria bacterium | reverse complement strand
AGCGCCTGCTCGCGTACGGCCGCGCGAGCGCCTGCTCGCGCGTGGAGGCGCGGGCCCCTGCCCGCGCAGGACCGTGACGGTGGACGCTGACGGTGTCGGTGACCGTGACCGTGTCCGTGACCGCCGCGGAGCCTCCTACCCGACCCCGGACCCCGGACGCCCGACCCCCGTCACCGAGCCGACTCGTGGCGCGACAGGGCCACCCGCTGGCCAGCGCTCGCGTCCGCGTCGCCCTGGGCACGACGGCGGCACCCGAGGCGATGGCCCTGCCAGTAGGCCACGGCCTCGACCGCGCGGCGGACCGGGGCCAGGACGAGGTCGCGCGGGTCCCGCGACGCGATTGCCTGGAGGACGTCCTTCGCGGTCCGGCCCGCGACGCGCCGCGCCACGGCCCACGGCGTGTCCCGCGTCCCGTAGATGAACGCGTCCGCCTCGCCCTCGATGAAGCGCCGCCCGTAGAGCGCGCGGATCGCGTAGTTGTGCGAGTGCATGACCACGACGTCCGGGACGTAGCGCACCCGCCACCCGCGCCGCCGCGCGCGCACGCCCCATTCCGTGTCCTCCGAGCCCCAGGCGTCCGTGTAGAAGGGCTGCTCCAGGAGGGCCTCGCGCCGGATCGCCGCGAACGGAAGCGACAGCGGGAGCCAGGATGGGGCCTCGCCGCTCGCGGGGAAGGCGCGCGCGTACTCGGCACGCACATGGGTCCAGGCATCGGGGCGGGGGACCTGACGGGCGAACGCGGCGACCACGTCCACCGAGCCCACAACGGCCTCGGTCAGGCGTCCCAGCGCCCCGGGGCCCAGCAGGACGCAGTCCGAGTTCAGGAAGACGACGACGTGGCCACGGGTCTCCGGGACCACTTCGTTCAGAACGCGGCCCGGGAAGTAGTCCTCGGCGGCGCGCCGGATCAGGCGATGCGGGAATCGGGACACGAGGGCGATGGTGTCGTCCGTGGACCCGGAATCCACGACCACCAGTTCGAAGTCCCGGAAGGTCTGCGAGAAGAGGGCGGTCAAGACCTGTGCTACCCCCGGGGCGGAGTTCCGCGTGCGCATCAGGACGGAGCAGACGGGATGCGGGTCTTCCATGATCAGGTCCTCGTCGCGGTGGCGGCTCGGTCCAGGACCTCCCCGAGGTGGACGGTTTCGCGCGACGCAAGGGACCCGAGGATGCGCCGAAACCCCCGAAACCCGTCGCACAGGTACATCGTGATGGGATGGATGATCATGTTGGAAATCGCTCCGCGCTCCTCGTTGCGTCGCAGACAGTCGAGCACCCGGTCCGTCCATTCATCAATGGAATAGGAATCAGAACCGAAATCATCTGACCAACGATAACGTCGGCGCCACCGTTCGACCCACTCCGGGGTGCGCTCCGCGTGATAGAGGTGCTCGTGATCGGGCAGGACGTTGATGGGGAAGTTGAAGACCCCCGTGGGGTGACGGGTCGGACCCACCGCGTCCCGCTGGACCCCGTCCGAGATCAGGCGAATCCCGAGGTCGGCCAGGACCTCCTCGGTCCACGGACCATGCATGTACATATGATTTCGCCACAAACGGACTGGGCGGCCCGTCGCCTCCGTGATGACGCGGATCGTGCGCTCCGCATCGAGCCGCTGATACCACGGCGGACCGTTGTACGACCCGATGGCCTTGTTCCAGAACCGGTGCCACCAGGCGGGCGTGAGGCACGACCAGTTATGGCCGCCCACCTCGACGAGGGGGTGCTCCACGACCGGGCGGAGGTCCGGCCATTCCTCGACGAAGCACTTCCCCGAGATGAAGAAGGTCACGGGCACGCGCGCCTCTTCCAGCATCTTCAGGTACAGGCGCGCCACCTGGACCTCGGTCAGGTCGCAGTGGCGCTGGTTTCCCGTGCGCAGGGAGGCGTGATGCAGGTCCCCGGTCAGGCAGATCACCGCGCTCCTCCAACGACGGACAGTCCGAGGCGCCGGGCCGCGGCCGCGAAGTTGGGGTCCCCGTGACGGCCCCACCAAGCGAGGAAGGCCAGGCGCGCGCAGGTCGGGTCGTGGACCGGGTCGGCCCCGAGCACGCCTCGCGCCAGGTCGCGGGCCGGCGAGTCCGGCATCCCATACGCGACCGCGGGGAATAGGACGGCCAGGCGCTCGCGGGGTGGGGCGAACCTCCAGGCGAGGCGCGCCATCCAAGGGCCTTCCCGCGCTGCGCCTGCGCACAGGAAGGCGCGGGCCTTGCGCGCGAGGGCGCGGGGGTCGGTCAGGCCGGAGCCGAGCGCCCCGACCAGCGAGGCGAGCGGGTGGTCGGCCCAGGTCAGGCCGGGTCGCGACAGACGGCGCGATTCCACGTCGAGGTGGACCGGGGCCAGGACCTCCTTGAGCCCCGAGCACCACCCCGCCAGGTCGAGGCCATCGAAGGGCGCGTAGTTCGGGCGGAAGCGGAAGGCCATGGCCTGGTCATACAGGGCGCGCAGGAGGTCCGGGGCGTCGGATCGGGCCGCCATCCGGCGGCGGCGCTCCGCGTACGACCAGTGGTACGCGCCCCGGAAGAAGAGCCACGCGTCCCCGTACCCGATCACGGCCTTCATGGCGTGTCGCACCACGGCCCGGCGTTGCTCGGGGCCGAGCGCCCCCTGCGCGATCAGGGCGTCGTTGATCACGAGGAGCGTCCCCCGGTTGACGAGGAGGTCGCGGGCGTCGTCGGGCGCGATGCGGTCCACGCGGAAGTGGTCGAGGGACGGCACGAAGTCCGCGTCCCCCAGGAGGGTGCGGTGGCCGTGACGCAGGTCGTACCACAGGACCAGGCACGGGGCCTTCGCGAGGGTGCGATCCGCGATGACCCCCACGTCGATCCCGATCCCGTGGCGCTCCGAGACCGGGGCCAGGGCCGCGTCGAGTCGTGCCTTCAGACCCGCGGGTACCTTTCCGCGCGTGATGGTCAGGAGGTCCAGGTTGTTGTGGGGGTGCTCCAGGCCGTCGCGGACCTCGACCCCGCCTTCGCCCCGCCCGTAACCGCCCAGCAGGACGAGCGACCGCAGCCGGTCGGGAGGGACGACCTGACGGACCGCGTCCGAGGCCTCCTGGAGGATGGTCGCGATGCGGGCCTCGACCTCCGGGCCTCCGTCCAGGGTGTACCGTCCGCTGGACATCAACGGACCTCCCCCGCGCCCCGCGCCGCCAGACGCCCCAGCAGGCTCGTCAGGGCATCGAGGTGGGCTTCCGGGCGCAGTCGTTCCGCCACGAAGTCCCGGCCGGCCCGGCCCAGGGCCGCAGCGCGCGCCGGGTCGTCCAGGAGGGTCCGGATGGCGGTCGCGAGGGCCGCGGGGTCGCACGGGGGGACCGCGAGTCCTGTGACGCCGTCCTGCAACCACTCCCCCACTCCCCCGATGCGGCTGGCCACCACCGGCGTCGCGTGTCGCAGGGCCTCCGGCCCCACGAGGCCGAACGTCTCGGGCTGGCGGTTCGGGAGCACGAGGCACACGGCGGTCCGGTACTGGGCCTCCAGGGAGGCCGTGTCGAGGGTCCCGAGGAACGCCACGCGCCGGTCCAGCCCCCGCCGCTCGGCGATGCGTCGAAACCAGGCCGCCTGAGGACCGGTCCCGACGACGGTCAGCCGCACGCGCGGGGGCAGGCGCTCCATCGCGTCCAGCAGGAGGTCGAGCCCCTTACCGCGCGTGAGGGCCCCCACGAACAGGAGGCGGTCCGCGTCCCGCGGCGTCACCGGCGTGGCGTCGGGCGGCGGGTCCACGAACAACGGGATCACGTGCAGGCGATCCGCTGGAAATCCGTGCGCGATGGCGTGGTCGCGCAGGTAGGACGACGGCACGACCAGGGCGTCCAGGCAGCGGTTCGCGGCCTGCTCGCGGCGCAGGGACGCGAGACCGACGAGGCGCCACCCCGGCCATCGCGGGGACCGTTGAAGGAACCCCGGACACGCATAGCATTTCAGGCCCGTGATACGAGTGCAGGGGCGCCGGCCCAGGGCCGTGACCTTGTGCTCGCGCAGGCAGAAGAGCCGGTGGTCGTGTAGGAAGCGCGCGACCGGGATGCCCGTGCGCGCGAGGACCTCCGGGACCTCCGGCCCCGGCCACTGGTGCAGGAAGAAGACGTCGGGTTTCAGGTCGGTCACCTGCGCGCGGATGTCCACCAGCGGGAAGGCCCCGGCGAAGGGGGCCGCGAAGTCGGTGTCGAAGGGGCACGTCGGGTCGTACAGCAGGGTCGAGTGGACCCCCCGCTCCGCGAGCCGGCGCGCGGTACTCGCCACATAGTGTTCGGCCCCGCCCCGGAACCACGCCTGCCTCGTGACCCACGCGACGCGCATCCCGGACCTCCCGGAGGCCCATCGGTCCCTCCCGACGGGCATCCATGATATCAGGAAACCGGTGTCGAGCGCCGGTACGTGGTGGTCTTCGAGCAATCCGCGCTGTAGGCGCGGATTGCGACGCGCCCGCAGCAGGGGCCCCGGCTCCCAGCGCGAAGCGCTGGGGAGGCTGTCCCAGTGGGACAGCCGATCGCCGGGGGGCGCCGTGGGGGGTGCGG
>JBBIPO010000238.1:0-4550 GCA_037442805.1 Deltaproteobacteria bacterium | reverse complement strand
CGCAGGGCCACCCGGGCCGCCCCCTTGAAGTCCCCGGACGATACGAGGAGGTCCTGGGCCTCGCGCAACCGCCCCGACGCCAGCAAGGTCGCCACGGCCTAGCCGTGCTGGCCCTGGGAGATCAGCCGGCTGGCCTTGTGGGCCCGGCTCCCGTCCTCGCGGCGGTCGGCGCAAGCCGCCGCGATGCGCACGACCAGGTAGAACACACCGATCGCGGCGAGCACGACGCCTGCGATCACGGCGATGTCCAGCAGGTCCATGAGCCCCCACCCCCGGGGCCCGGGGAATCCCCGAACCGCCCGAACTGTTATCACCGCGGATCGTCCGGCTGCCAAAGACACGCCCCGAGGTGGACCTTCCCCACCGTGGGCGTAGGCGTGGGCGTGGGCGAATTCTGGTGCTCGCGCGCCCCTGGACGGGGCACGGACATGGACACGGGCGCGACGACCCGATCAAACACGGAGGTGTCGCAAGCCACGAAGCCCTTCAGGGCAGACGTTCCACGATGCTTGAGATTGTCTTTCGGTGCACCGTGCGCTATCTTGGCGACGGTCTTCAACGGCCCGGGGACTGGCAGCACCCGGGCGGGAGGGGCGCATGGCCCGGACGGTGGAAGGGAACCTCAACGCGGGGGGCTGACGTTCGCGCTGGTGGTCAGCCGTTTCAATCACTTCATCACGGACCGCCTGCTGGAGGGCGCCCTCGATGCCTTGCGGCGTCATGGCGCGGACGAGGATCGGGTCTCGGTCTTCCGGGTCCCGGGGGCGTTCGAGATGCCGCTCGTGGCGAAGAAGGTCGCGGCGTCCGGACAGTACGACGCCGTGATCTGCCTGGGGTGCGTGGTCCGGGGGTCCACCCCCCATTTCGATTTCGTCGCGGCCGAGGCCAGCAAGGGGATCGCGCTGGCCAGCCTCGACACGGGCGTCCCGATCGCGTTCGGCGTGCTGACCACGGACAACCTCGAACAGGCGATCGAGCGCGCGGGGACCAAGTCGGGCAACAAGGGGCGGCACGCGGCCATGTCTGCCATCGAGATGGCGAACCTCCTGAAGGAGATGCAGGGCTGATCCATGGGAACCAGGCGTCGCGCGCGCGAATGCGCGCTGCAGCTTCTCTACATGTGGGAGTACCACCGCCCCGGAGGCGCGTTCGATCCGGCCCTCTACTGGGAGGACCGCACCGAGGAGCCGGCGATGCGCCAGTTCGCGGACCGGCTCGTCACGGGGGTCATCGAGCACATCGAGGAGGTGGACCCGCTGATCCGCCGGGCCTCTCTCAACTGGCGCATTGACCGCATGGCCATGGTGGACCGCAACATCCTGCGCCTGGCCACGTATGAACTGATGGCCGTCCCGGACACGCCTGTGAAGGTGGTCCTCAACGAGGCCATCGAGTTGAGCAAGAGATACGGCAGCGAGGACTCGAGCGCCTTCGTGAACGGGGTCCTCAAGATCGCGTCCATCCTGAGGTCCGAGGCGGCTGGCGACGAGGCCCAGGGCTAGATCGCGACGATGAAGATCCACTTCCTCAAGCCCGACCTCCACCAGATGGACCAGGTCCACGCGGACACGATCGCGGTCGGCCTGTTCGAGGAGGACCGCCCGCCCCGGGGGCTCGCGGGCCTTGCGGACTGGCGCCTGTGCGGGCGCGTGTCCCGCCTGATCGCCTCCGGAAACGTGACCGGGCGCTTCCGGGAGGCCGTGCTCTTCCCGGGTTACGCGCGTCTGCCCGCCCACATCGGGTCTGCGTCCTGGGGCTCGGGCACCGGACCGAGTTCAGCGCGGCGAGGGCGCGCGAAGCCTCGTGGGTCCTCGCGGAGTCGTTGCGGAAACTCCGGGCCGCCTCGTTCATCGTGTCGCTCCCCGGATCCCCCATGACCTCGGTCCCTCCTCGCGCCCGCATGGACCTGTTCCTGGAGGAACTCCTTCGGGTCTTCGGGCCGGACGAGGGCACCGGCGGCGTCGAGGTCTTCATCGTCGAACCCCTCGAGGTCCACCGCGAACTGACCGAGGTGGTGTCCATCACCCTTCGCAAGATGCGGGCCCTGTGGAAATGATGACTCGGGACCCACCCACGGCCCCGCCCCGACCACCGGCCGAGGCCCTGTGCGTGGCCCTCGACATGACCGACATCGAGGAGACGCGGCGACTCGTCCGGCTCCTCGCTCCCCGCGTGGGCTGGTTCAAGGTCGGGCTCACCCTGTTCGCGCGCCACGGGCGCGAGGCCGCGGAGGTCGTGCGGTCCTCCGGGCGATCCCTGTTCCTGGACCTGAAGTTCCACGACATCCCGGCCCAGGTCGCGGGGGCCGTGGCCGCGGCCCGGGACCTGGGGGCGCGGCTCGTCACGGTCCACGCCGCCGGGGGAGGGGCCATGATCAAGGCGGCCGTGGCCTCGCGCGGACCCGGGATGCGCGTCGTGGCCGTCACGGTGCCGACCTCGCTGGACGGGCCCGGGTTCGGGCGGGTGTGGCCCGGCGAGGACCCGGGATCGGTGGTGGCGCGATGGACCGACCTCGCCGTGGAGGCCGGCGCGGACGGTGTCGTCCTCTCCGCGCGAGAGGTGGCCGCGGCGCGCGGGCGCGTCCCGCCCGGGTTCTTGCTGGTCGTTCCGGGGCTCCGGGGTCCCGGAGACGATGCCGGGGATCAGGCGCGGACCGGGACGCCGCGGCAGGCGTACGCGGACGGCGCCGACCTCCTGGTGCTGGGTCGCTCGGTGACCCGAGCCGCCGACCCGGTCGCGGCCCTGGAACGACTCCTGTCCGGGGGATCCGGGACGCGGAAGACGGGATGACGCGCAGGACCCTCAACCTCGTGATCGGCGCGCACCCGGTCGGCGAGTGGCTGCGCTCGTCGCCCGGGGACGTGATCGAGGTCCTCGTGGAGGCCCCGGGCAGCCGTGAGGCCCGCGCGGTCGCGAACGAGGCGAGGACCCGCGGCGTCGAGGTCCGGGTCCTTCCCGCCGCGGTCTTCCGCGACCTGGTCCAGGGACGCGCCTTCCAGGGGGTCGCGGCGCGGGTCGCCCCCTATCGCTACGCGGACGAGCAGGAGGTCCTGCAACGAGTCCTGGCCGACCCCCCGGGCCTCGGCGTGGCCCTCGACTCGGTCCAGGACCCGCAGAACCTGGGGTCGGTCCTGCGCACGAGCGCCTTCTTCGGGGTGCGCGGCGTGATCCTCCCGAGGGACCGGGCGGTCCCGGTCACGCCGGCCGTGGTGCGGGCCTCGGCCGGGGCCGCGGCCCGGGTCCCGGTCGCCCAGGTGACGAACCTGGCGCGGACCCTGCGGGCCTGGCGCGAGGCCAGCGTGCGGGTCGTGGGCTGCGTCGCCCACGGGGGGAGGGACCCGGCGGAGGCCGCATCTGATGGGCCGATGGTGCTGGTGCTCGGATCCGAGCATGAGGGTCCGCGCCGTCTCGTGCGGGAGGCATGCGATCTCCTCGTCACCATCGCCTCCCCGGGAGGCTTCGAATCGCTCAACGTCGGGGTGGCGGCCGGGATCCTGATTCACATGGCGACCCGCGGGGAGACGGCCCGATGACCCTGGACCTCGCGGACCTCCCGGGGCTCGTCCATGTCCCGGAGGGCGGGGACGACCTCCACGACCACCCGTTCTACCGGATGGCGGTCCACGACGGGGTCTCGGTGCGGGCCCCGCGACCCGACGAGATCCAGCCGCTCCCGCCCGGGAGCGACGTCTTCGTCCTCCCCGGACGCCGGGCCGTGGGCCTGAACCCGGAGACGGGCGGTCCCGAGGTCCTGCGCGGTAGCCTGGCGGTCGCCGGGTTCGCGGCGCCCGGGTACCTGCGCCTGACCCACCCGGCGACGGCCCGGGACGAGGACTCGCCTCCCCTGCCCCTCTTCGCGTACGCGCCAGTGGGGGTTCGCAGGGGACGGCTCTACACGACGACCATCCGCGTGGACCGCTCGCGGCGCCAGGACCCCCGGCGGTTCGATCGGCGCGAGATCGGGTCGAGGGCTCGGGCCCTGGTCCGATCCCGCCCGCGCAACCGCCTGATCGCGCACCTCCGGCACTGCGCGATGGTCTATGGGTGCCGGGCGGCCCAGAATTTCTTCCTCGGCCGCGAGGAGTGCCCCCTCCCCACCTCGCAGACGTGCAACGCCACCTGCGCGGGGTACCTGTCGCACCAGCCCCCCGGCGGCGTCCCGGCCTCGCACGAGCGCATCGCCTTCACGCCGACCCCGGACGAGGTCGCGGAGGTCGCCCTGATCCACATCGGGCGCGCCGCGCGTCCCGTGGTCTCGTTCGGACAGGGGTGCGAGGGCGAGCCCCTGACCGTGGCCGAGGTCCTGATCGAGGCCGTGCGCGAGGTCCGGCGCCGCACCGACCGGGGCACCATCCACCTGAACACCAACGGGAGCCGCCCGGACGCGGTCGCGGCCCTGTGCGCGGCATCGAGGCGGACACCTATCGAGCGGCTTTCGAGCGCCTCGGTCAAGCCGGGGCGCTTCCGCCCGAGTGGGTGCCCGAACTGATGAAGTGGGCGTCGTTCCGGAACGTCGTCGCTCGCTTCTACCCCGTCGTGGACATGACCAG
>JBBIPO010000237.1:0-4572 GCA_037442805.1 Deltaproteobacteria bacterium | reverse complement strand
CCACGCGCGAGCGGGCGCTCGCGCGGCCGTACGCGAGCAGGCGCTCGCGTCCCCAGGGGAACCAGGGCTGGGACTTCAGGGCGCAATCTCGTGGCGCGCGCAGAGCGCGTGGAGCCGCAAACTCCAGTCTGCGGCGGCTGCGCGGCCTCCAGGCCGCGCCATCCTGTCTCCGGGGTCGGGGGTCCGGTATCCGGGGTCCGGGGTTCGGCACGGACTCCGCGGCGGACACGGACACGGTCACGGACACGCCCACGGTCGCGGTCCAGGGGGCTCGCGGGTCCGGTGATGACCCAGGGCATGGGGACAACTTCGGAGGGCCACCCATGAGACGCAGTGACGCGGCGACACGCCTGTCGCGGGTCTGGCCGGTGGTCCTCGCCGCGGTCGCGTGCGGACCCGCGCAGAGCGGGGAGGGGGGGTACCTGCTGGCTCCGCTCACCGTGAAGGCCGTGCAACCCACCGAGTGGCTGCTCGGCACGCGGGTCACCCTCGAGGGCACCGGCTTCATCGGCGCGGACGTCGGGACGATGACCGCGACGATCCAGGGCCGCTCCGGGGACCGCGACGTCGCGGTGCGGGTGGATGTCGGGGCGGACTCGCCGGAGCGGGCCGGCTTCGTGGTCACCGCGGCCCTGCTGCCGTACCTTCCGCTGGACGGCGCTCCCCTCGCCGGCACCCTCGTGGTCGAGCGCTTTGGGGGGCGCGGCGTGTCCGGGAGCGCCTCCATCCCCATCGCCGTCCGCGTCGTGTCGCGGCTGGAACCGGTCCTGCAGGCCATTACCCCCGTCCAGGTCTATCCGGGCGAGGAGGTCATGGTCACGGGCGACGGCTTCCTGTTGCCGGGCGAGGGCAACCTCGACGATGCCGGAATCGCGCGCGCCGGGACCACGTGGCTGCGCCTGTCCGGGCGCGTGACCGGCGAGGAATCCGGGGACGTAGATGACCTCGCGGTGCCCCTGACCGTGACGAGCCGCGACCGGGCCTCCTTTCGCCTGACCCCGGACCTGTTGGGGCTTGGACCTTTTGAATACAATGGTTCCGCGGAAGTTCACAACGTGTTTTCCGGGGACGTGGGTGGCCTCGACGTGGCGGGCAACCGCCTGGACGGCGTGGTCTTTCGCATGGGACGGACTCGCTTGAGCGGCCTGTCTCCGGCCGTGGTCCGCCGGGGCCAGGCGCTTCAGTTCCACGGCAACGGATTCCTGCCGGCGGATGGGGCGACGGGGACGATGACGTTCGTGGCCTTCACCGGCACCCTCACCGGTCCGGACGGGGCCGTCACCCAGCATGGGCAGGCCTCTCCGCTCGTGTTCGTACCGGACGTGGTCGAGGGCAACACCCTGGCCCGCCTGGTGCTGCGCACCCTCGTTGGGCCGGACAGGAAGCCCGCGGGCCTCGGGTCGCGCCGGGCGACCCTCGCAGGGCTGTTCACGCCGCACGTGGTCTTCCGCGACCGGGTGACCGCAGGCGAGGGGCTCCAGGCATCCCTGGAGATCGGGCGCCAGGTCCAAGTCGTGTCGGTACGGTTCCTGCCCACGTTCGAGGACGGGCTTCAGACCTTCGGCCTGCGCGAGGTGGCGGACGAGGTGAAGGAGCGGGTCCTCGCGGTGTGCGCGGGGGACTACCAGGGGGTGTCCATCGAGTTCCGCGCGGTGCCTCCGGACGACTTCGTCGAGTACCTGACCGTGGAGGTCATGGGGAGCGACCCGAACGACGCCGGGCTGCTCGGACTGGACAACTCGTTCGGGAAGGACGTGGGGAACCTGGTCCTGGACGAGCGGATCGGGGGGTACGACGCCCGCAGCGACCGGGCCGGGTTCTACCCGTACGGAGGCGTGTTCGTGGAATCGTTCCAGTTCTTCTCGCCCCGGCTCGCGCGCGGGGTCGCGACGGAGTCCGCGTCCGAGGCCTTCGATGCCGTGTTCGCCCCGGTGATGCCGGCCCTGGGCGGGACGCCGGCGCAGGCGGGCGAGGGCGGGGCGCGCGGGGCCGCGGTGGCGGAGGCGGTCCGGGTCCTCGGCAATCTGATCGGGGACACGATCTCGCACGAGGTTGGACACGCCCTGGGACTGGCGGCCGTGGAAGGGGAGTTCCACGACCCCGGGGACAATCCGGGATTCATCATGGACGCGGGCGTGTTCCGGCCGTTCGAGGAGCGCGCCCAGATGCCCGGGGCCCCCGCGCGGGTCTTCGCCCCTTACGACCGGGCGTACCTCGAGGAAATCCTTCCGATGGATTGAACGAAGATGATACAGGTAAGATCGTTCTGCGCGGTTGCGGCACTGGCCTGGCCGGCCTTCTTGTTCCCCGCGCTCGGTTGCCATCGCGGCCCGAGGGTGCCCGCCGCGACCCTGGACCTTCCCGGCCCGCCGGACGTGCCCCGACCCGCCGAGGTCCACGCGGTCTTCACGTCGCCCGATGGGCGCCGCTCGGAGTTCTGGCTCGAGGTCGCCGATACCCCGCAGGCGCGCGCGCGCGGGCTGATGTTTCGCCGCGACCTCGCGCCGGACCGCGGGATGGTGTTTGTCTTTCCAGAAGATGATATTCAGACGTTCTACATGAAGAACACTTACATTCCTCTCGATATGGTCTTCGTCGGGTCGGACCTGCGCGTGGTCGGGGTGGTCGAGGATGCTCGTCCCCTGACGCTCGACATCCGCTCGGTGGACCGGCCCTCGCGGTACGTGGTAGAGGTGCGGGCCTTCACCGCGGCCGCGCGCGGCATCGTCCCGGGCGCAACGGTTCACTTCGACCCGCCGCTCGGTCCGGTTGCGCGGTGAGCCCCGTCAGGTCGCCTGCGTGCGGATGCGCTCGATGAACCCCATGATCGTGGCGACCACGGCCTCTCGCTCGCAGTCGAGCAGCATCTCGTGGCCGCTGCGCTCGAACCACACGAGCGAACGGTCCTTCGACGAGACCTTCTCGTGGATGATGGTGGCGCTGCGAGGCGCGATGACCTGGTCGCGCTTCGAGTGCAGGATCAGGATGGGGGCCTTCACGAAGGACAGGAGGTTCGGAATCTCGCGCGAGTACGCGTACAGCGACGCGAAGGCGTCCGTCGCGAACTTCGGGTAGTTCCGGTTCTCGCGGCGGCGCAGGTCCGGGTCGTTGTAGGCGTTCGGGCTGGGCCAGAAGCGCACGACCTTCGCGAGGACGGGTGACAGCCCGGCGAGGGGATCCTGGAAGCGCAAGGCCGCGGCCACGGTCACGACGCCCGCGACGAGGTCGCGATGGCGGGCCGCCAGTTCGAGCGCCACGAGCCCGCCCATCGAGAGCCCGACCACCACCACGTGGGAGACCTCCCCCGCGAGGTCCAGCAGCGCGTTTTCCGCGTCCTCGTACCAGTCGCGCGCCGTGGTCCCGACCAGGTCCCGGTAGTGGGTCCCGTGACCGCGAAGGATGGGGAATCGGTAGGGGAGGCCGGCCTGGTCCAGCGGGGCGACGAGCGGGTCCACGCAGTGGATGTCGGACGTGAAACCGTGCAGGACCAGGACCCCGAGCGGGGCCTTGCCGTCCGGGGAGGCATCCGCGCGGTCGGTCCCGTCCGCGGGCGTGCGCCGAAAGGCGTAGCGCGGCAGGGAGGACGGGCGGGCCTTGCGCTCGATGGGCAGGGTGATGGGCTCGTAGTCGCGTGAATGGTCCACCAGGGCCGAGATGGCGAGCATCACCTGCTTCGTCATCCTCGCGAGGTCCTCGCGGGTCGGCTCGGAGAGCGGGCGCTCCAGGCGAATGGGCTTCCCGTATCGGATCGTGATGGGAAACGGCCTCGGCAGCGGAGGGAACACCTGGAGCCTCGGATACGCCTCCGGGGGGAAGGCGCGTCCGGTCCCCGAGACCCCGCAAGGGATGATCGGCGCCCCGGTTGCGAGGGCGACCCGGACGACCCCCGACTTGCCCCGCAAGAGCCCCGTGTCCGGCTCGACCTCCCAGCGGGGGATGTCCTCCTCGCCCGGGATGGTGCCCTCGGGGAAGACGACCACCGCCTTGCCCGAGCGAACCGCCTCCGCGACCTCGTCTAGACCCTGCGCGTCCCCGCCCCGGCGGATGTAGATGCTGTCGTTGAGTTCGATGAGGCGCCGGAGGATCGGCCACTCCCGGAAGTCCGACTTGGCGACGAAGTGGAAGCGGCGCGGCGACGAGGCCGCCAGGACCTGCACGTCGAGCCAGGACTGGTGGTTCGCCGCGATCAGACAGCCGCCCTCCGCCGGGACGTTCTCGGCCCCGAAGACCTCCAGCGAATGGCGCGCGCGGAAGTTGCTGGCGAGCGCCGCGCGCGATACTTCGTACAGCCGGGCCTTGAAGGGCTCGTAGAGGTCCGCCTTCTTCAAGAGGTCGAGGCCGACGCCCAGGACGTGGTCCACCGGCGCGAGCCCCCGATTCAACATCTGCCACCTCTCCATGATTCGCCTCCGTTCGAAAGACCACGGGTTTACCCCGCGCGCGGGTCAGTTTGGCGCGACTGATGCAGTGCGTCAAGGGCGGAAATCCTGGAGCAATCCGCGCTGTGGGCGCGGATTACGACGCGCCCGCAGCAGGGGCCCCGGCTCCCAGCGCGAAGCGCTCCGGGAGGCT
>JBBIPO010000236.1:0-4580 GCA_037442805.1 Deltaproteobacteria bacterium | reverse complement strand
GGCTCGCGAGGGCGCGCCGTCTGTGCCGCGCGTGCGGCGCGGGGGAACCCGTCTTTCTGGCTGCCGACGCCCGGCGCCTCCCCGCGGACCTGGCCGGGTGGGCGGACGCAGTGCTCGTGGACGCCCCGTGCACGGGGATCGGGACGCTGCGTCGCCGGCCCGAGGTCCGGTACCTGCGAGGCGAGGCGGACTTCGCGCGGGCCGCAGCGGTCCAGCGTGACCTCCTGGCCGCGGCCGCGGACCTCCTGCGGCCGGGGGGCCGTCTGGTCTATGCGGTCTGCTCGTTCGCCCCCGAGGAGGGCCCAGAGGTCGTGGCAGCGGTCCTGGCCGCGCGGGAGGACCTGCGTTTGGAGCCCCTGGACCTACCCTCCCCTCTCCGGCAGCCGGACGGGACGGTCCTGGCTCTCCCCTGGCGCAACGAGATGGACGGATTCTACCTCGCGGGGTTGCGCCGGCTCTGACGGCGCGACGCCATCACCGGGCCGACGCCGCGGCGAGGGCGGCCTGCCGGCACTGGTCTGAGCACGATACGCGGTTGCGGCCCGCGCGCTTGGAGGCGTACAGGTACTCGTCGGCCACACGGATCAGCGACTCGCCGTCCGAGGCGTCGATCGGGAGCACCGCCACCCCGAAGGAGGCCGTCACCGTCAGGGTCGGCGCGACCGGCACATCGGACATGGGCCGTGGCGACTGCGCCTGTGCGGCGGGGACCCCGGGACGGGACGGCGGTGGCAGGCGGATGCGGCTGGCCTCGACCGTCCGGCGGATGCGCTCGGCCACCGTGACGACGACCTGCGGCGTGCAGTTCGACAGCACGAGGACGAACTCCTCCCCGCCGTAGCGCGCAACCACGTCTTCGGCGCGGACGGCCCGCCTCAGGAGCGTCGAGACCTGCTTCAGGACCTCGTCTCCGGCTTGATGACCGTACCGGTCGTTCACGGCCTTGAAATGGTCCAGGTCCACCATGATCAGGCCCAGGAATCCCCCCGTGGCGAGGGCTGCCGCGACGAGGCGGTCCAGTTGCTGCTTGAAGTAGGCACGCACGTAGGTCTGCGTCAGCCCGTCCGTGACCGAGGTCTTCCACAACTGCTCGTGGAGCGAGGCGTTGTCAATGGCGAGGGCCGCCTGGTTCGCGAACAGGGTAACGAGGTTGAAGTCCTCGGGCGTAAAGTCGCCGGACCTCTTGTCGTTCGCGTTCAGGACGCCGATCACGCGGCCCCGGGCCTTCAGGGGCACGCAGATGAGCGAGGGAGAGCGATAGCGAGCCGCGTGGCTCGCGTCGAGGCCCTTCTCGCGGTTGACGTCGCGGATGAACAGGGGTTCTCCGGTCTGGGCCACGCGACCGGAGATCCCATCTCCCAGGCGGCGCACGGCCTTCTGGACCACGTCCTCTGGGATGCCGCGGGCCTTGCGGATGCGCAGGACCCCGTTTTCCAGCAACATGATCGAGCACGCCTGGCACCCGGTCAGCCGGACGACCCCGTCCACCATCAGTCCGAGGACCCGGTCCAGGTCCAGGGTCGAGGACAGGCTGCGACCGACCTCGTACAGGACGGTCAGCTCCTCGACGCGGCGCTGGAGCGCCCCATACAGGCGGGCCTTGGACACGATGCTGCCCGCGTAGATGGCGACCAGACGCAGGAATTCTTCTGTCGTCTCGTCCGGGGCCACGCGGCCGTTTCCCTGGATCACGAGGCGACCCACGGGCTGGCCCGCGGAGTACAGGGCGACCCACAGGGAATCCTGGTCGAATGGCGGGGGGATCGCGTCCGGGCCAGGAACCCTGGGCTGGGCCCTCGGGATGAACAAAGACTTCTGGTTCTGGGCCCAGGGCTGCTTCTCCACCGCAATCGCCGTGACCCGGGACGAATCGTCGGTCTCGAGTCCGTGCGACGCGACCAGGCGCAGGACGCCGGATTCCGGGTCCTCGAGAAAGACCCCCGCGCGCGGGGCCCGCGTCACGAGGGCCGCCATCCGGGCGACCACGGACAGGGACTGCGACAGGGACTCGTCCTCGCCGCTCTGGGCCATCAACCGCAGGAGCCCAACCAAGTCCCGCGTGCGCCCTTCACCTTCCGTCATTCTCCGCTCCGCGCTCCGGCGAGCACGCGGGTTCATGATATCTGGGTTCGCGCTCGGATGGCAAGCGCGTTCAACCGGCCGGACCATTCCCCGTGAGCGCGAGGATGGCCTTCTCGACCAGACGGACCGGGACCTGGAGCAAAGCGCCCGCCTGCGTGATCAGGATCGCGAACGCGATGAGCACGAAGGCGGGGTTGCGTTCGAGGTAGGCGTACTGGCGAGCCAGCGAGTCAGGGAGCAGACCCGCAAGGACCCGGCTGCCGTCCAGGGGGGGCACGGGGATCAGATTGAAGACTGCGAGGACCACGTTGATCTTGAAGGTGAAGACGAGGAGAGTCAGGACCGGATCCGAAAGGGTCAGGCCCGCGATGCGAAGACCCGTGAAGGCCAAAGCGATGGCGAAGGCGAGGACGAGGTTCGACGCCGGTCCGGCCGCCGCCGTCAGCAGGACCCCGGTTCTCATGCGAATCCTGCGGGAGAAGAGCACTGGATTGATGGGGACCGGCCGCGCCCATCCGAAGAAGGGACCTCCGCCCAGGATGGCCAGCAGAGGGAGGAGGATCGTCCCAAACGGGTCCAGGTGGGACAGGGGATTCAGGGTCATGCGTCCCCTGGCCGCGGCGGTCCGGTCCCCCAGCGCGAAGGCGGAGCGGGCGTGGGCGTATTCGTGGACCGTCAGGGACAGGATCATCGGGATGAGGACCAGCACCGCGGTCTGGACCTTGTCGAGGACTCCGTCCATCATGCCTCCCGGCGGCGCGCGCGCAGGCGGCGCGACACTGTGACCATCAGCAAGGGCATCACCAGAACCAGGACCGATCCGGGCCATTCGGGGGCTTGCGCGGACCGACACCCCGAGGCGCACCGAGCGGCGGGCGCGGGGGGCCGGTCCGTGGAAAGGTCCGCGGGCAGCGCGTCCGCGGAGCGCACGTCCTCGGAAGACCCGGAGGTGGGGTCCGCATCGGGCGAGAAGTCCGGGAGGTCCTCCAGGACCTCCTCGCGCGGTCCGAGGTCCGCGCCTGCGTCGTCGGGGGCTGGGTCCGGGTCCGCGGGCTGGACGGGTGGAAACGCCGCATCGAGCTCCTCCCACACCTCGTCGAGGTCTTCCTCGTATCCGAGGGCCCAGAAGCCGACGCCGCCCAGCCCCCGCGAGGCGATCAGGGCGTACTTGAGCGCGAGCGACTGCCGGTCCTCGCACCAGACCTGGTGCCAGCCGTTGTCTTGATAAAGATAATATGGGCTCGATGATTCAGCGTCCCAGTGGGGGCCGTACTGGGCCGCCTCGCGCTGGCATCGCGCGTAGAACCGCGCTTCGGCCTTGTCCGTGGCCGTCCCGGGGATGTCGGGGCCGGTAGTCGGCCAGTCGAAGCCGTACAGGGGAAGCCCCAGGATGAAGCGGGGGCGGTTCTGGTCGCCTCCCCACTCGGTGTAGTCGTCAATGGTCCACGACAGCGAGTATTTCCCCCACGTCGTGGAGGGCGCGAGGGGGCTGACCGGACCGGGCGGTCCCCCGCGCCAGTGATAGTCGTAGCCCATGATGAACAGGCCGTCCGAGGTCTCGGCGAGCCGGTCGTAGTCCCAGGCGCCGCTCCAGTCCACGGCCGGGGTCGCGAGCGAGACGTGCGATTGGCCCAGGGCCGCGTCGAGGCCCTGCTTCATCTCCGCGACGAAGGCGACCATGTCGGCCTTGTTCGCCTTGGGGAGCCCCTCGAAGTCCACGTTCACGCCGTCCCCGCCGGCCGAGGCGACGGAGGTTACGAGGGACGAGACGGCGGCGGCGCGGGCCTGGGGGGACGACAGAAAGGTCGCAATTGAGTCCGAGTCGAAGTTGGTGACGCAAAGGACGACGAGGACTCCGGCGGCGTGGGCCTCCGCGATGAGGGCCGCGAGGACGTCACCGCCCCAGTGATGGAGCTCGCCCAGGGTGCCATCGGAGGCGAGGGAAGCGCCGAAATACGCGAGGACGCTCAGGCGGTCGAAATGCAGGACCAGCGTGGGCTTGCCCACGTTCCAGTACGGGAGGTAGCCAAACACGGTCACCGGAAGCCGAGGCGCGGGGGAGAGGGGCGCGACCTGGAACGGGACGGGCGGGGCCGGGTCCCATGGCAGGTGCCGATGCTCGAACCACTCGCGCTGGAGGGGGCTCGGCCCGGGCAGGGTCGCGGGGGGCGAGGGGGCGACCGTCGGGCTGTACCCCATCGAGTGAGCAACGACTAGGAACGGCACCCAGCGAACCCGCATCCGTGCCTCCACCGCGAGAACAGATGGTAGCACGGCGTGGACAGCCGTGCATGGGGTCGCGGCGTCCCGTCATCCTCCGAAAAGGGTCCCCGTGGGGACGCGAGCGCGAGGTGTTGCTGCGCCTTGAAGTCGCAACTGAAGAATGCGACCAAGTCCGGCCTCTGGTTCCCGTCGGGACGCGAGCGCCTGCTCGCGCGTGGGTGCGCGGGCGCCGCCCGCGCAGGACTGTGACCGTGGTCCGGGACCGTGTCGGAGTC
>JBBIPO010000235.1:0-4603 GCA_037442805.1 Deltaproteobacteria bacterium | reverse complement strand
ACCGTGGGCCGTGACCGCGACGGTGTCGGTGACCGTGTCGGAGTCCGTGACCGTGACCGTCGCCGTGGCCGTGTCCGTGACCGCCTCGGAGTCCCTGCCGGACCCCGGTTCCCGTGGGGACGCGAGCGCCTGCTCGCGTACGGCCGCGCGAGCGCCCGCTCGCGCGTGGGTGCGCGGGCGCCGCCCGCGCAGGACCGTGACCGTGGGCCGTGACCGCGACGGTGTCGGTGACCGTGTCGGAGTCCGTGACCGTGACCGTCGCCGTGGCCGTGTCCGTGACCGCCTCGGAGTCCCTGCCGGACCCCGGATCCCGGACCCCGGATGCCCGACCCCGGAAATGGGGGTGCGCCGCGATCCGCGCAGACGCCGCCGATGGCCCGCCGTCGTCCCTGCCCGACGAACGTCCTGGACATCGTGTAGAATACTCTCGTGATCTCTCCCGGACGGGAGGCGACATGGCTGGTCGGGCGATGACACTCGCCTGCGTCGCGTCAACCTTCGCGGCGTCCGTGGTCCAGGCGGGCGAGGTGCCGTTCACGCAGGAGGATCGCGACCGCCTCGTCCGGCTCGAGGCGACCTTGCAGGAGTTCATGAAGCGCGTGGATGACCGCTTCGAGGCGGTGGACAAGCGTTTCGAGGCGGTGGACAAGCGTTTCGAGCAGGTGGACAGGCGCTTCGAGCAGGTGGACAGGCGCTTCGAGCAGGTCAACGAGCGCTTCCGCGACATCGTGACCTACATGGGCATCCTCGCGGGAGCCTTCGCGGCGGTCGTGGCCGCCACCATCGGCTTCGCCATCTGGGACCGCAAGACCACGCTCGCCCCGGCGATGCGTAGGGTCGAGGAGGTCTCCGAACGGATGGACAGGACCCTGGCCGCGTACGAGGAGGCCTCGAACCGCGAGCGCCGCATCGAGGAGGCCCTGCGCCAGTTCGCCCAGGCCGAGCCTCGCATGGCCGAGATCCTCCGGCGGTGCGGGGTGTTGTAGCAGGGCCTGTTGTTCATCGAATCGCGTGGTGCGGACATCGCAAGGTTGTACCCCCGCACCGTAGTTTGGGGGCGGCTCCGCGTTTTCGGCGGCCGTGACCATGTCTGTGATGGCGTCCGTGGTCGCCACAGAGTCACTGCCGGACCCCGGATGCCGGACCCTGGATGGCGCGGCCAGGAGGCCGCGCAGCCGCCGCGAAGTGGACTTCGCGGCTCCGCGGAGTCCCTGCCGGATCCCGGATGCCGGATCCCGGACCCCGGACCCCGGATGGCGCGGCCAGGAGGCCGCGCAGCCGCCGCGAAGTGGACTTCGCGGCTCCGGGACGCGAGCGCCCGCTCGCGCGTGGAGGCGCGGGCGCCGCCCGCGCAGGACCGTGACCGTGTCGGAGTCCGGGACCGTGTCCGTGACTGTGACCGCCGCGGAGCCCCTGCGGGACCCGCGGCCCTTCCCCCCGACGCGTGCGCCTGAAATGACCCAATGCCCAACCCACTACTGTCCGGCGCGCACGCACCGCACCCCGCCGTAGTTGCCGACGTCGCCGAGGCCCGGGCCGCCGCCGTAGAAGTTGACGTTGAACGCCGACGCAGACGACCACGGGACAGGCGTGCTGCTCCAGTAATAGGTGCAATAGCCCTCGAACACATCGTACCACCAGCAGTTGTGCACCCCCTTCCCCTGCTCCCCCGGGTAGTCCACGATGGACACGAGTTCCTTCACGTTCGGCAGGCGCCAGCCAGACCCCTTGCCGATGCAGTGCGCGAGGGCCTGCTCCCACCATGCAACCCCTTGGAAAGAAGGCGCCTTCTCCCACTCGAGCCCGGTCATCCGGTCGAAGACCGTCTCTCCCAGGACGACGAACCGCGGTTCATCGGCCGTCGTGGCCTTCGCTGCGAGGAACACCACCAGAAATACAAGCCCAGTCAGTTCTCTTCTCATGGTCTTCCCTCCGATAGAACTTCGAAATCCTTCTCTCCTGCACCCTTCCCAGGGTCCTTCCTGTCTCCTCCAAGATCCCGACCCCGCGACCGGCATCGAGGGCCCGGCGGACAAACAGGTCCAGATGTTCCTTTCGAAATCCGCATCGCGCCGCGAAGCCCGAACGCGGTTCCAGTGGCCGCAGGCCGAGGGCCTCGATCGCCCATCGGGCGTCGTCCTCGAACATCTCGTAGTACCGCCCGATCCGGACGAACAGCACGGGTCGCTCATTTTCCCGCAACGGCCCATCGCCGCCAAGCAGATGGCGGAAGAAAAACCATTGTCTGCGCAGGCATGGAAAGGACCGCGGCGGCTTGAACACCTCGCGGGCGACAAGGTGCCCCTTCCGGTCCCGCACGACCCGCACGAACTCACAAAGCCAGGAAAACGCCGCAAGGATTCGTTGCACCGTGCGATACGACCTCGCGTGCCGGAAATGCCCGAGGTAGGACGCGAGCATCGAGACGAGCCCGTGCTCCCGAGCCGCGGCAAAGTCAAGACACACCAGGCCGTGTTCCCGACGCACGAGGAGTCGTTCCAGGGCCTGCAAGCGTCGCCACAGATTCCCGATGACCCGGCGCCGGACCAGGCGGTAGTGCGGTCGCACGATGTAGCCCAGGAAGTCCACGCCCCTCGATGCCGGGACCACCTCGGTCGCGTCCGGATTCAACGAAAGCGCAAGACGCTCGCGAAGGAAGGCCTCGATCTGACTCGCCCACCGTTGCAGCGTCCCGGGGTCCCGATCCACCAGCACCAGATCGTCCACGTACCGGACGTACCATCGCACCTTCAGTTCGTGCTTCACGAATCGGTCGAGTTCATTCAGCAGGACATTCGCGAGGAACTGGCTCGTGAGGTTTCCGATGGGCAGCCCCCGTTCCGGTCCCAGGGCCCCGAGGCGCTTGTGGGCCGGTACCCTTTGCAGGTCTTCCTTTGGACATGCGAGCACGAAATCCCGGGTGGGGTCGTGAAACAGGACCGCCTTCAGGATTCCCAGCAGGGCGTCCCGATGGGGATGCTCGAAGAAACGAGCGTTGTCTTCGATCACGCGCCAGAGCACATTCTTGTCCATGCTCGGAACGAAGTTCTGGATGTCGAGCGTCAGGACGTACGCCCGGACGCGGCCGTTGTCGGTCGCGGCGCGCAGGAAGTGGGACAGGCGTTCGACCGCACGGTGTGTCCCCTTCTTCCTCCGGCAGGCGTACGAATCCGCGATGAAGCGACGCTCGAAGAATGGCTCGAGCGCCGAGACGACCAGGTGATGGACCACCCGGTCCCGAAACGCCGCCGCGAAGACCTCCCGCGGCTTCGATTCGTTCGCGACAAAGCAGACAGCGCGAGAGGGGACGTAGCGCCCGGACGCGAGCCGAAAGGTCAGGGCCCAGGTCTCGTCCAGCGCGCGCATCTCGAACCGGATCGCATCCGGCCGCGACCGCTTCCGCCTGCGGCAGACCTCGTACGCCTTCCACACCTCCCGGAAGCCGGGAACCATCGGACGCCCCTCACGTTCCGGCGCGCACGCACCGCACCCCGTTGTTGTTGCCGATGTCGTCGTTGTTCACGTTGCCGTTGTTGAAGTTGACGTTGAACGCCGACGCAGACGACCACGGGGCCGCGAGCACGCGGCAAGAAGAAACAAACACCTCCTGTCTCTTGTTCGAGGCCAGAACGCCTCCGCGACCGGCCGACCCCGGACGGGCACGACCGGCCCGATCCACGTTGCCGAACGCGAGTCCGGCGGGCAGGAGCACAGTCAGGAAGTCGGCACGCCCGGTCACCCCTGCCGGGATGCCCGGTTCTGGCCGGCGTCCGAACCAATGCTCCGGAGCCACCCCTCGCACTGTCTGCCCAGGTTGACCGCGAGTCCCGCTGCCACGCGAAAGGCATCGAAACTCGCAAACGCCTTCAACTCCTTCCCGATCTGGATGTCCGTCTTCAGGGCCTCGATCTCGAGCCGCAGTTCCTCGAGGGCCCTCGAACGCGCGCTTGCGCCCGCCGGGCCTGGTCCAATGCGGACGTTGTTCGCGCGGATGATCAGCCTCAGGGCCTTCGCGCACCGGTCCCGCATCCGCGCGCCGATTGCGTACTTGTGGTACCTCGGCATCCTGCGCACGGCCTCTTCCAGGTACACCGTCAGTTGGAACGCGGTCCGAAAGATCGGCAGATGTTCGTATTGTGCCATCTCTCACCTCATTCGCTTGCAGAAAATGACCAAATGCCCAATCCATCTTACTGTCCGGCGCGCACGCACCGCACCCCGCTGAAGTTGCCGACGTCGCCGTCGTTCACGTAGCCGAAGTCGAAGGTGACGCGGAACGCCGACGCAGACGACCACGGGATCTTGGTCCAAAACCAATCGGGAGACTGGCACGTCAGCCCGAACACCGACGGCCACATCATCTCCTTCGGATTCGAATCCCCGGTGCACCCCTGTCTCGAGTAGTCCACCATGGAGTGAAGTTCGTACACGTCCGGGAGGTGCCAGGTTCCTCCCTTGGATTGACAGATTTCATCCGCGGGATGCTTACCCGTGTCCTCGTCATACCATTCTGCACTCGTGGAGTCTGGCTGCTCGGACCAGACGAGCCCCGTCTTCTTGTCCTGGACAGTCCCGTCCCCCAGGTCCTCGAAATCGAGTGAGC
>JBBIPO010000234.1:0-4664 GCA_037442805.1 Deltaproteobacteria bacterium | reverse complement strand
ACGACCCGGGCCTCCGCGGGCAACAGGTGGGCCACGGCATTCAGGAACGTGGTCTTGCCGGTGTTCGGCGCGCCGCAGATGAGGATGTTCTGGTGGTCCCGGACCGCGCCCTCGATCACGGCGAGGACCTCCTGGCTCATGACCCCGGCGTGCACGAGGTCCGGGGCGGCCAGGAGGGAACCCGCGGGCCGATTCAACGCGATGACCACGTGGTCCGACACGAGCGGTGGCCGCAGGACCATCAGGTGAGTCCCGTCCGGCAACCGACCCTCGGAGACCGGACCCGTCGCGTCCGGGGCCAATCCCGCGAGTCCGAGCAGTTTCGCGACGACCCGATCCAGGGCGACGGTCCCTGCGAAGGTCCGGCGAGCGCGGGTCGTCTGGCCGCCCCGGGTGGCGAAAACGTGGTCCGGCCCGCCAATCAGGATCCGGCGGACCGCGCGGTCCTGGAGGAGCTCTTCGAGCGGACCCAGGCCCGCGAAGTCGTCCAGGAGGTCCTGGGTCACCTGGTACGGGTCCGTCGTGGGCGGCAAGACGTTGTCGCGCCTCATCCGGTCCACGAGGGCGAGAACCCGGTCCGACAGGGCCTGCCACTCCTCGTCCGAGAAGTGGAACTGGTCGGCCGGAACGGCTTCGAAGACCTCCCCCGCCGCGCGACCGGCCACCGCCTTGAGCCACGACATGTACTGGTCGCTTCCGGTCTCTGGCGGCGCCACGGCCTCCGCCAGTCGCCGGGGCCGCGGCGGGGCCTCGGCTGGACCCGGGACAACCCCGAGGGGGGTGAGGTCCGTTCCGCCGCCGGCGGGGGCGACCCGGCCATCGGGGGCCTGGGTCGCGGTGACGGGCCGTGCCTCGGGGACGACCTCCGCCGGGAAGGGCGTGACCGTGGCGACCTTTGCCGGCGCGACCGCCTCCTCGGCCACGACCTCGATGTCGAGGTCCACGGGCAAGATTTCCGCGTCGGACAACTCCTCGGGTGGAGGCGGTGGGGGAATGGCCTCGGGCGAGGTCGTGGCCGTCGCCGGGGGGGTGGTCGCAATCCCGGGAACCGGCATGGCCACCGTGGGTCGTCGCTGCTCCTCGACGGGCATTGGGGCCTCGACCAGGATTTCCGGTTCGGACTCCTCGTCCCGCGATGCGACCCGGCGCGCGCGGATCGTGAAATCCCCGATGTAGATGCGGTCCTGCGCGCCCACCTCTCGCGCGGCCATGATCCGGCGCCCGTTCACGTAGGTGCCGTTCGTGCTGCCGAGGTCCTCGATGACCACGCGACCGTCGCGCACCGCCAGCACGGCGTGCCTCTTGGAGACGTTGGGCTTCGCCAGCGGCAACCGGTTGGTCTGGAGCCGGCCAATGGAGACCTCTTCCCCGTCCTCGAAGAACAGGACCCTCTCCGTTCCACCCTTCTCGGTGACTGTGACCTTGAGCATGGCGTTCGCTCGCCCCAGGGGAACGGCTTGATCCTTTCAAAGAGTCGGGGAAGTTGTCAACCGCGTCAGAACTGGAATCCCGCGTGGGCCATGACGGAGAGTTTCGCCAGGCGCTGAACCGGTATGCCCTGGATCGCGGGAAGATTGCTTGCGGACATCTTACTGTAGATTGGCGCCTGCACCGCCACCCCCGCCTTCACGATGAAGAACCGGAACTGCAAGCCGCCCAGCCCGAAGAGGGCGTTGAAGTCGTCCGCGTGATTCAGGGGGGCCATCCCGTTCAGCTCCCCGACCACGGACACGACGAAATCGGGGAGCAGCGTCAACCCGATTCCGTACTGGAAGAACTGGATGCTCGACACGCGGGCCCCGCCGCGGACCTTGTGCATGCTCACCAGTTCACCGTACGCTTGCACGGTCACGAAGGGGAGGTCCGCGCCGGCCACCAGGTATGGGGCGAACGACAGGTAACTGTTCAGGTACCGGGGGGCGTGGAACAGGAAGGCGTAGGCGGCGGGATCGGCGGCCTCGCTCCCGGTGGGGAGGTACAGGTGAAGTCCATACGACAGACCCAGCGTGGCCACGCCGAGGCCGAAATGATGGCCGAAACGCACGTCGGTATTCAGGTTTCCGAGCCCCACGTCCGTCCGGTGCTCGTAGAGGGTCAGGACCAGGGGAAGTTCGGCCTGGACCTTCAACAGGTCCAGGTTGACCTCGAGGTAGGGGGTCAACAGGATGTTGGCCCGGGTCTCGGCGACCCGGCGGGCGAGGGCGATGGTCTGGCGTCGCTCCTCGGGCGTCGTCGCGTTCTTGGACACGAAGTTCTCGATCTCCTGCTTCTGCGTGGGGGTGAGGTTGCCCGCGGCCACCTGGGACTGGAGTTCCTGGCTCAGAGCGGCCGGGTCGCCGGCGGCCTGCTCGATGCGCGTCCACTGGTTGTCGTCGAGGGTCGAGAGGCGGTCCACGGCCTGCCGGGTCTCTGACTGGCACGTCTGATTGGACCCGCACGCCTGGCTGACGGCCTCCTCGATCAGGCGCTCTCGCGTGCTGCCGATGGCCAGGTCCAGAGGCGCCCCGCTCGCCCGCAGGCCGACCGTGAAGGTCCTGGCCCCGGCGGCAGGCTTGACGCTACGGCCGATGAACAGGTCGCCGCCCGCGAACGGCTCGGAACGGACCACCCCGGGGACACCCACCACCATGATGACCATCGCCGTCGTTCGGAAGGTCATGCTCGTCTCCTGCCGACGCCGGTCTCATTGTAAGGGGTGGCGAGACCGCTCGCCAGTTCGTGACACCCGGACCCATCCACACTGTGGTGTGGATTGATCGACCTCGGACGATCCGGTCAATCGTAGTAGAACTCCGGCATCCGGTCGAAGGTCACGGCCCCGAGCAGGTTCATCGCGAACGACAGGACCACCGCCACGCAGAACGCCCTCGTGAATGGCCGCGCGCACACGGCGATCAGCACGAACAGGAATGGCAAATAGTCGAGCGCGAACCGGTAGCCGAACTGGGCCCAACCCGTGTTCTGGTAGAACAGGCTCGGAACCGCCACGACCGCCGCCGTGATGGCCACGTTCCGGGCAAAGCCCGACCAGCGCCGCGGCCAGAACACCCACAGAAGCGCCGGGGTGCAGAAGAACAGCGACAGACCATGCCGCGTGATGTGGAGGTAGGGCGGAAACGAGTCCAGAACCGGCGGATTGGTGAGCGCCGCCGCCAGGTTGTTCTTCAGGAACCAGAACGAGAACAGACCGTGCTCCCGGATCGAGGGCCGCGTACCCCCGGCTAGAAACGTGTGACCGAACTCGGTCGGAGAGCCGAATCGCGTCAGGTTGTACGCCATGAGCGCGGCACCGATGATCAGGACCGGCGCGGCGAAGGTGCCTCCCTTGCGCAGCACTGTCCCCCAACCCGGCCACCGCAGCCGCTCCCCGTCCCGAAACACTTCCAGAACGAAGAACACGGCCGCGAAGGCCAGAGGCGTCCGCGTCGCCATCCCGCACGCGAGCGCGACCCCGGCCAGGAAGGGGTGCTTCGCGTCCACGGCCGCCACCAGGAACAGGACGTTCAGGGTGACGCCCAGGATCAGGGCCGTGAACCACACCTCGCCCCGGATGGAACTGAAAAAGTTCACCGTCCCGAACGTGAACAACAACGCCAGGAGCAGGTTCTCCCTCGGACCACGACCGGAAAGGCCGCGCACCCTCAACATCTCGAGGAGCAGGAACAGCAGGACCGCGTTGGCCGCCGCGTTCAGGACCGTGAACAGCACGTCGTTCGTGTCGTATCCGAAAACCAGGAACAGCGGCATCATCGCGATGGCCGGAAATGGCGGAAATGACACATAATATTTCACTTCATCGCATATACCGACGGCTCCCCCGCACCCCCGCTGGATGTCCAGGTTTCGGTCAATGACCCGCTCTTCCCCGTCCAGGGTCCTGAAGCGGTTGCGCTGCTCCGTCTGGGCGTCCGACCACGGGAACACCCCGCGCACCACCGTCCCGTCCGTCAAGGTGATGACGTGGATGCTGGCCCAGTCGTTCCAGCCGACTGTCTGGCCGTCGGGCCCGGTCAGGTGCCGATTGACCGCGTCCTGCAATCCCCTCGGGTCCTCGGGGCGGGGACGCGCCCCGCGCACCCGCTTCGGGGTGTCGGTGTCGAGCCTCCCTTGCAGGAACGAGTTCGCCAGGTCGAGGAAGTGAAAGTGGGGCGACGGCCCGAGGAGGCGGTCCCCCGCGACCAGCCCGAGGACCACCGCGCAACCCACGAACAGCGCCGCGAGCCCGACCCATCGTCGCCCGGACATCCGCACCTCGGGAGGCCACCTCCGGACCATGGCCGCCGAAACGGGCGGATGATACGGAAGCCGGCCGAGGGCGTCAATCGTTGAATTCGTCCCGATCATTCGGCTATCGTACGGCGCGGATGACTCGCGGGACCACCTCTCGATGCCGTTGATCTCCCTTCACTCGGTCGTCAAGCGGTACCCCGGCGGCATCGAGGCCCTCAACGGCCTGTCCTTCGAGATCGAAGCCGGGGAGTTCGTGTTTCTGTCGGGCCCGAGCGGAGCGGGCAAGACCACCCTGATTCGCCTGCTGCTCCGCATGGAGGAGGCGACCTCCGGCGACATCCTCGTCTTCGGTCGCAACCTCCGCGCCTTGCGTCGATCCGCGATCCCGTACCTCCGCCGCAACATCGGGGTGGTCTTCCAGGACTTCCGTCTGT
>JBBIPO010000233.1:0-4686 GCA_037442805.1 Deltaproteobacteria bacterium | reverse complement strand
GGTCGGGCCCCGGCAATCCGGAGCGGCTCCTGGACCCGGAGCCATCCGCGGAACCGATCAGACGATGGTCTTGTATTAACATGGCGTACTGCCTTTGAAATCTCGGCGCTTGACACCTGTAATAAACTCATTTATTGATTGTGCGCACGGGTCTCGTGGGGGAAGGACATGGTCTCCGAGGAGGCGCGTCGAGTCCTGTGGGACCTCAACCCGTGGTGGGAAAACCCTCCGCGGATTCGACCGGAACCGCCACCCTTCGTCCGCCACGCGGTGAAAGACCTCCTGGACCGCCTCCGGAAACCCAGGGGGTTGATCGAGGTCGTTCGAGGTCCGCGCCAGGTGGGCAAGACGACGGCGATTCTGCAGTGCATCAAGGACCTGATCCACGCGGGTACGCCCGGGCGAAACATCCTCTTTGTCCGGTTCGATCTGGAGTTGTTGTGCAGCGAGCCGGGGATCCTCCGGGAGATGTTTCGCTGGCATCTCGACGAGATTCGTCGAGACCCGGCGGACGCAGCCTCGCCGCCGTACGTCTTTCTTGACGAGGTTCACAAACTTCGGTCCTGGAGCGACGAGGTCAAGCATCTGTTCGATACCTTCGAGCCAAGAATGACGCTGACGGGGTCCTCGTCCGTCCTCGTGGCCCACGGAGGGCGAGAGAGCCTTGCCGGGCGTGTGTTCACGACGGAGCTTCCACCGTTCTCGTTCCGGGAGGTGCTGGAGGCGTGGTACCCCAATCTGGCCAGCGCGCTGCCGCCCCGGATCCGGTTCCGGGATGCCTTCGAGGACGGTCTGCGTGACAGCGCGGCCGCCTTCGAGCGGCTCCGACCTCAACAGAAATATTCCCTGCGTCGTCGTCTCGAACGCTACTTTGCGCGAGGGGGATATCCTCGCCTCTATTCCCGGGAGGTAGACGACGACCGATGGGCCGATTATCTCGTCCAGACCGTCTTCGAGAACGTGCTCGGGGCCGATATCCCCACCCTGTTTCCGGTTCAGAACCCGCGTCTGCTCCGGTCGCTCTACCTGTGGCTCGCGCGTCACTCCGGGCATGAGGTCTCCCAGGGGAGGCTCGCGGAGGAGCTGACGGCCGCCGGATTTCCGACGAACCAGCCGACGGTGGGCCGCTACCTGCACTACCTCGTGGACGCCTTTCTGGTGCGGGAGTTCCGGCGATATCCGATCGCGAAGAGGTCCTCGGCGCGTGCCCCGTCCAAGTTCGCCCTGACCGATCTGGGTGTTCGCAACGCGATCTTCCGCAATGCACCCTCTCTCTTCGAATCTGACCCGACGGTCCTTGGGCCTCTTGTAGAAACACTCGTCCAAGGATGTATCCGTGACAGCAATCTGAACGTCTATTACTATCGCGAGCTCGAAGACCTGGACAACCGCCATTCTCGGGTCGCCGAAGTGGATTTCGTGGCGGAGCGCCCGGACGGAGCGGTCGTACCCGTAGAGGTCAAGTTTCGCAAGCGCGTGGACCACGAGGACCTGAGTGGTCTCCGACTGTTCCAACAGCGATTTCATCCTTCGAACACCATCGTGGTGACGCGCGACCGTTTCAACTGGTACGACAGGGATCGTCTCCTGTTCGTCCCTCTGGAGGCATTCCTTCTGGCCTTCTGAATCAGGACCCCGGAGCGCCGGCGAGGCGGCCGGTTCCGGGGATACTCGCGGCGACGAGGGGGCGACATGGCGCGCGTGCTCATGGTCGTGGGGTCGCGCAACTTCCGGGACGAGGAGTATTTCGAGCCCCGGCAGGTCTTCGAGGGGGCGGCGATGGAGGTCGTGACCGCCTCGTCGCGGGAGGGGCCGGTGCGCGGGGCCCTCGGCGGGTGGGCGCGGGCGGACCGGTTCCTCGCGGCGGTGCGGGCTGCGGACCACGACGCGCTCGTGTTCGTGGGGGGGGACGGGGCGCGCGAGTTCGTGGACTCGAAGACGGCCTGGCGCCTGGCCCGGGAGGCCCTGGATCAGGGGAAGGTCCTCGGGGCCATCTGCATGGCCCCCCTGATCCTGGCGCGGGCCGGACTCCTGCGGGGGCGCCGGGTTACGGCCTGGCCCGGGGTGCGCGGCGAGGTGGCGCGCGCGGGCGCCGTGGTGGTGGACGACCCCGTGGTCGTGGACGAGCGCCTCGTCACCGCGGACGGCCCCCCAAGCGCCCGCCGGTTCGCGGAGGCCGTCCTTCGCGTCCTCGCGAGTGGGTGCTGATCCGGGTCCTGTCCAACCGATAAAGTTTCCAGGAGGGCTGTCCGATTTCCCCCACGAGATTGCTCGAACGGGTTCGACCCGTACGGTTCTTTGAAGAGGCGTGTTGCGATGCCGGTGGTGGTGAAGGCCCTTGAAGGAGGTGCGCAACGACGAACTCGTTCCCCTGACCGCGACCACGACGGACGGCATCGCAAAACCGCGGACCCGGTTCGTGTCCCCCGGGCCGGGTCCGTCCTCGGGCCGGGCGGTCGCGACCGGCCCGAGTCCCCTTCTTCCTCCTTGCGGACTCCCGTACCCCCGGGAGCCGGCCGGCCCTCGCCCGCGACGGGCGGGGGCCGGCCCCCTTCTCCTCAGTCACCGATTCTCGCCTTTCGGATCCCGTGGGCGTGGGCGACCCCGCAAGCGCCTCGGAACACCCTCGATTCCTTCGGTTCATCCATCCGGGCGCGCGCCCGCAACCACTCAATCCACCGGTCCCCAGAGGGCCCAGGTGCGTCCCGAGGCCACCGGGTGGCCCGGCGGAAGCCCGTCTTGCCCTTCCAGGCCCGGTGGGGGTCTGCGGGGGTCCGTCACGAGCCAGCGGGCCCCCACCCGGCGCAGGAACGCCTCCCGGTGCGACCAGGGGGCCGGTTCTTGCAGAAAGGCCTTGATGGACGCCATCTTCTGTTCGAGATGCGGGGTCAACTGGTCATGCCCCGCGAAGACCGTCGCCCCGGCGAACCCCGCCAGGAACATCCCCGTCCGGGCGTCGGCCATCACGGTGCGGGGCTCGGGCAACTCCCGCACCGCCTCGAAGAGGGCGGGCCAGTCCCCGTGAACCCTGCCGGGGACCCTGGAGGTGGCCTCCCGCCAGGCCACGCCGGCGTTCGTGGGGGCCACCAGGACGGCCAGGGCCGCCAGCACGGTCGCCGCCACGGGGCGGGACCTGGCCTGGAGCCAGGGTCCCAGGGCCTCGGCGGCCAGAAGGCAGACCGCCACGTGGACCCCCTCGACGCAACGCCGCTCGACCGTCACCAAAGGGGAGGCGTACGCCAGGGCGAAGGCGGTCACTACCCACGAAAGCAACAAGAGGCGCCGCTCGTCCCACAGGCGGCCCGTGGTCAGACGGACGACCCCCCCCATTGCGAGGAACCCCGGGACCCCGAGCCCCAGGAGGTAGTGATGAGGTGGGGGCGACGGCATCACATTCTCGGCCGCCCAGGACCGCATGGCCGGTGACCAGAGGACCTGGAACCCCACGACCGCGAGGCCTCCCGCGAGGGCGGCCAGCAGGGCGGGGTGCCCATTCCGCGCGGGACCGATGGCGCGAATCCTGCGGAGCAGAATCACTCCCCCGTGCACCGCCACCGTGGCGAGGAGCGCCAGCGCCGTGTAGGGGTGGACGAGGCCCAGGACCGAGAGCGACGCCGCGGCCCCCGCGAGGTGCCCCCGGCCGCCCCCGTCCTGCCATCGCCACCACAGCAGGAGGCCACCACCCGCCAGCAGCAGCGACAGCGCGAAGTGCGGGTACAGGAGGATGGACGGCCATGTCCACAACTCCGGGATCCAGTCCGCCGTCTCCACGTCCAGGCCCACGGCCCGGACCCACTGGAGGCCGCTGCCCGTGGAGGCCATCAGGAACGCCGCCAGGGCCGTCCGGTGCCGCCCCGGCATCGCCCGCCGGCACATGGCCCACAGCACCCACAGCCACGCGAGGGCGAAGGCCGCCCGGCCGCCGTGATACACCGCGAGGGGCGGCCAGCCCGTGACCGCCGCCACATTCCCGAGCAGAAGCCAGGCCGGGTTGGGCAACAGGACCCCCGGTGCGTCCAGCGCCATCCGGTTGCGCACCAGCAGGTCACCGTTCGCGTGCTGGTCCATCCACGAGAGGTACGAGCACCCGTCGGGCACCCGCACCAGGAGACCCGTAAACACGCGGCCGTCCGAGTCGTCGGCCCACTGGGCGGCGTAGGGCACGAAGGTGGCGGACACCAGCAGCGCGGAAACGGCGGCCACGGTGACGCGGAGGGCTCGGGGGGCGGCAGTCGAGGCGGTCACGACGCGCATCGAGGTCCCAGGGGTTCGGGGGTCGGGGCCATCGCGGTCCGAACCGTCGCCTCGAGGGACCGGGAAGGACGTCCGACCGCCAAGGAATCCCCGACACGAAGTTTCCCCGGGGGCCGGGGAGAGGTCAAATCGGGTCCGTTTCGAGCCATCCCCACCGCGGCGTGGGTGGTCAGGCCCACACCCGCGCGGATCCGGCGCTCGCGCGGCCGTACGCGAGCAGGCGCTCGCGTCCCCACGGGAACCGGGGTCCGGGATCCGGCAGGGACTCCGTGGCGGACACGGGCCCGGTCACGGTCACGGACTCCGACACGGCCACGGCCACGGACCCGGTCACGGTCACCGACCCGGCCACGGGACGGGGGATCTGGCCCCACGCCCGGAGCAATCCGCGATGTCGTTTGACGCAGCAGCCATGCGGGTCTCAGGGGGTCA
>JBBIPO010000232.1:0-4719 GCA_037442805.1 Deltaproteobacteria bacterium | reverse complement strand
GTGATAGACTACGTCCCCGTGCCGGGCGCTGGGCCCGGCCACCGGGTCCATCGAGGAGGAACCGACCTTGAACGCCGTCAGGACGATGGGAATCGTCGCGCTCCTGGTGATGGCAGGCTGCGGCCGGAACCCCTGTTCGCAGTTCACCCGCGCGGTCTGCGAGCAGGCCCCGAACACCCCCGCGTGCGAGCGGGCCTCGCGCACGACGAACGGCGACGAGTGCGAAGGGCTCCTGAAGGACGTCGCGCAGTTCATCGCACTCGCGAACGAGAAGGTCGAGACCCCGGTCCTGCAACCGCCCCCCGCGCCCGTCCAGCCGCCGGCGGCCCCTGGAGGTCCGGACGCCCAGGCTCCGACCGCCGGGCAGTCGGCCACGCCGGCGGGAGCGGAGGCACCGGCGACGGAACCGGCCACGGCCGGGGAGCCGACCCAGGGGGCTGCTGGGTCGCCACCCAACCCCTCGACGCCCACGACACCCCCGTCGCCCTGACGGGCGATGAACGATGGTCGCGAGGACCGCCGCGACGCGGACGGGTGTTCGCGCGTGGGGGCGCGCGGGGGACCGCGACCATGTCCCTGACCGTGACCGTGACGGAGTCGGTGACCGTGTCGGCGACCGTGTCCGTGACCGTGTCCGTGATCCCCACGGAGCCCCTGCCGGACCCCGGACCCCGGACCCCAGACCTCCGACCCCGGGGCCCCCGCACGTGTCTCGCCCCTTCTTGCCGTCGGAAGGCGCAGGGGGTCTTGTACGGCACGGTCCTCGCGCTCCTGGTGGTGGCGGGGTGTCGCGCCTGTCCAGAAGGTCAGCGGCAGACCGCGCCAGGCTCCGACCGTGTCTTCCGCGTGGCGATGTGGGAGCCCGAGACGCTCGATCCGTCCCTCGCGGCGGATGAATCGTCCACGACCATCGCACGATCCCTGTTCGAGGGGCTCTTGAGGCCGCCGATGGGCGAGGGAGCGCCACGACCCGGCGTCGCCCGGGCGCACGAGGTCTCGCCGGATGGACTGGCGTGGATATTCCATCTGAGGCCGGAGGCACGGTGGTCGGACGGGCGCCCGGTAACCGCGGAGGACTTCGTGTACGCCTGGCGGCGGGTCCTGGACCCGGAAACCGGGTCGCGCGCGGCCCCGCTCCTGGACGTCATCCAGGGGGCCGAGTCGTTCCGGAGGGGTCGGGCCAGGCCGGAGGACCTCGGGGTCCGGGCCCTCGACTCCGCCACCCTGGAGGTCCGACTGGTGGTTTCGACGCCGACGTTTCCGTCCCTGCTGACCTACCCCGCGTTCGCGCCAGTCCGGCGGGACGTGGTCGAGGCGGGGGGACGGCAGTGGACCCGGCCGGGCCAGATGGTCGGCAACGGGGCCTTCCGGCTCGTGGAGAATGACCCCAAGGTGCGCGTGGTCGTCGAACGCAATCCGCGCTACTGGAACGCGACCGAGGTCGCGCTGGACCGCGTCGAGTTCGTCTTTCTCGAGGACGAGAGGACCGCGTGGGACTGGTTTCGGGCCGGCCGCGTGGACTGGTTGAAGGGGACCCTGACCCGCGACTTGATCCCGGAGGCGCGGCGCCTGGGCGACGCCTTCCACGCGGACCCGGTCCTGTGCACGTACTACACCGTGCTGCGCGTGGACCGCCCGCCGCTGGAAGACGCCCGCGTGAGACGCGCCCTGGACCTCGCCGTGGACAAGGAGCGGCTGGTGCAGGAGGTCCTGCTCGGGGGCCAGGCCCCGGCGGGGTCCCTGGTCCCGCCCGTGATCCGCGGAGCCACGGGATACGACCCTCCGCGGGGCGAGGAATTCGACCCATCCCGGGCCCGGGCGCTCCTGTCGGAGGTCGAGGCGGAGCGCGGACCGCTGCCCCCGCTCACCTGGCTCTACAACCAGGGCGAGGTCCACCGGCTGGTCGGTGAGTTCTTGCAGGCCCAGTGGCGCCAACACCTGGGCCTCGAGGTGCGGCTCCAGGCCCTTGAATGGAAGATGCTGCTCGACCGGGTGCAGCGGGGGGACTTCGAGATGGCCCGTGCGTCGTGGTGTGCGGACGTGGTGGACCCCGGCAACTTCCTCGAGGTCTTCCAGTCGCGGGGGCCGTCCAACTACCCGGGCTTCCGGGACGCCGAGTACGACCGGCTCGTCAGGAGGGCGCGCGAGGAACCTCACGGCGAGGCCCGACGCGCCCTGCTCCGGGAGGCCGAGGCCCGATTGCTCGCGGCCCGGCCCATTCTTCCGCTCTATCATTACACGCGCCTGTACCTGTTGGACCCGCGGATTCGTGGCTTCGAGCCGAACCTGCTGGACGTGCATCCGCTCGAGGACATCCGGCTCGAGTAGAGGAGGAGGACGCGATGAAGGTCACCCTGATCCTGAACGACGCGCCATACGGGAGCGAGCGGGTCTTCAATGCCCTGCGGCTCGCGGACACGCTGATCCGCCTGGAGGAAGACCTGGACCTGACCGTGTTCCTGCTCGGGGACAGCGTGTGGTCGGCCCGGGCTGGCCAGAAGACGCCGGACGGGTACTACAACGTCGGGAAGATGCTGATCCCGGTGATCCGCAAGGGGCTCGTGCTCGTGTGCGAGACGTGCATGGCGGCCCGGGGCCTGCGACCCGAGGACCTGATCGGAGGGTGCCGACAGGCCAAACTCGGGGAACTGGGGATGCTGGTGCTCGACTCGGACCGCGTCCTCACCTTCTGAGGCCACCCACGACCGGAGGGCGTTCTTGATGACCCATCCTTGCCCCCCCGACCAGTCGTCCCACCCGCCGGACCCGTCGGGGCCGCCCTCCGCCTCGACCGACCCCTCGGGCAGGGGGACCTCGCCCCCGCCGACCGCGCGCAAGGGCCGATGGAGGGTCGTGCTCGCCTGGGGAGGGACCGCGACGATCCTGGCGTACCTCGGGGCCACGACCGACCTCCGCCGCGCCTGGGACGCCTTCGTGCACGCGGACCAGACCCTGTTCCTGATCACGATGTTCCTGTCCGTCCCGCTCGTGTGGGTCGCGGACGCCGCGTCGGTGAGGGTCGTCTTGCACCGAACCGGATTCTCGATCAGCCTCCGCGACTTTCTGCGCATCAAGGGCGCCTCGTATCTGTTGAATATTCTGAACTATAACCTGGCCCTGGCCATGATGGCGGCCCTTGTCTCGAAGCGGTCCGACCGCGGAATCGCGGCTTCCGGAAGTCCCTTCATCTTGCTGAACTTCCTGGACCTCGGGGCTCTCGGCCTTCTGATCCTCGGCGGGCTTGCGAGTGGAGCCCGTCCGTTCGCGGACCCGGCGGTCCTGTGGACGCTCGGCGCGTTCGCGGCGGCCGGGGTCCTGGGCGGCCCGGTCCTGAGCGGTCTCGCGAGGATTCGCGCGGGGAAGGCCGCGGGGGACCCCGGCGACGGCCAGCGCTTCTTGCGGGTCGCGCGGCGCATCCTGCGCCACGACGTCCTGTCCGCGTTCCGGTCGGTCGGACCTGGGGAGTACGCGGGTCTCTGCCTGTTGCGAATGGCGTTCGTCTCGCTGTACGTGGTCAGCAACTACTTCCTGCTCCGGGCCTTCGGGATCGGGGTGCCGCTCGGGGACTTGTTCGCGTATCAGCCGATCCTCGCGTTCATCATCTTCATTCCAATCTCGGTCGCGGGCCTGGGGTCCACCCAGGTCGTCATGCGGCACTTCTACGGGCCGCACGCCCCCGCCGGGGCCTGGGCCGTGGTGGACGCCTATTCCACGGCGACCATCGTGATGTTCGTGCTGATGCGGTCCGTGATCGGGCTCCTGTGCATGCCGTGGGTCACGAAAGCGCTGAAGGAGGACGGACCGACCGGAGGCCACGCGCCATGAGGTCCGCGCGTGCACGGCCAGAGAGCGCGAAGAAGCCCCCGGGGCGCGCCCGCCGGCCGAACCCCCGCGTGGACGCGGCCCGCGTCCTCGTCGCGGCCCTGAGCGGACGCAGCCGGTCCACGGACCTGCTGGACCGGGCCTTGCGGTCCTACCCGGCGGACCGCGAGGCGGACGCGCGTTTGTTGCACGAGATCGTCACGGGGGTCCTGAGGCGCCGCCTCGCCCTGATGGCCGTGGTCGGGGACCTGGTCCACGGGGGTCTGGGCCGGGTGTCGCCGGTCGTCCGCGAGGTCTTGCTGGTCCTCGCGTACCAGGCCCTGTTCCTCGAGCGCGTCCCGGCCCACGCCCGCGTGTCGTCGGCGGTCGAGGCGGCCCGCGAGTGCCAGGGCGAGGGCGCGGCCCGGCTCGTCAACGCGGTCGGCCGGGCCTTGGAGGCGCGACTGAGGGAAGGGGGCAACCCGGTCGCGGGACTGGACCCGCGCGTCCGGTGGTCGTTGCCGGACCCCCTGTGGGACCGGATGAAGGCCGCGATGGGACGAGACCCCCGGGAAGACGAGGCCGCTCGCCTGGCCGAGCCGTCCCCGTCCGCGTTCCGGGTCCACCGGACGCGCGCGCGTCGCGACGAGGTCCTCGCCCGCCTGCGCGAGGCCGGGGTCGTCGCGGTGCCCACGCGCCTCGCGACCGACGGGGTCGTCGTCGCGGGGGGCGGAGTCCTGCGCCCGGGCATCCTCGCCCCGGATGGCGCTCCGTGGGTCCCGGGATGGATGGTCCCCCAGGATGAGGCCTCGATGCTCGCGGTCCAGGTCCTGGAGCCGCGGCCCGGGGAGCGCATCGTGGACCTGTGCGCGGGGACCGGGGTCAAGACCACGGACCTCCTCGCGCGCGCACCCGGGG
>JBBIPO010000231.1:1517-4741 GCA_037442805.1 Deltaproteobacteria bacterium | reverse complement strand
CGTCCGATAACTGGGGAGGCACGAGGACGGCTTGTAATGCCGTCCGAGTGCCACACGGGGCCCCGTCTTCGCGCGCAGCGCGCGAAGCGAGCGAGCGCGAGAGGACGGTCCAGTGGACCGTCCGATAGACGGGGGGGCGTGCGACGCCCCCCTTCCATGGTGCTCGGGCTCTTTGAAAGCCCGTCGAACAGGCGAAATTCCTGGGGTAAAGCGATTTTCGGAACTGCATGAGAGCCGCTTGTATCTTGGCCCAATCAACATCGCGGATTGCTCGACAGGTCGAGGTCGTCGCGCACGCGCAGGTCCTGGTCGATCCCCACGGGGCGACGGTAATGGATGGTGTACAGGTGCATCGGCTCTTCCGGGGTCCCGCGGATGGCCAGGACGTCGCCCACGTAGAGGATGTGGTCCCCGCACTCGACGCGGTCGGCCACGCGGCACTCGAAGGCTACGGTCGCGCCCTCGAAGAGCGGGGGGCGGATGGTCTCGGCGGGCACGGGCCGGAAATGGCCCTTCTCCCACTTGTCCACGTCTCGCCCGCTCTCGCACCCGCACAGCCAGGCCCCCTCGGCCACGTCCACCGACGGGATGCACAGGGCGAACTCCGGGCAGTGGTCCAGGCACTCGCGGGTGTAGCGCCGGTGCCCGATGGCGATCGCGACCTTGCGGGGTTGCCAGGAGACGATGGTCCACCAGCCCACGCCCATGAGGTTGGGCCGCTCCCGCGGGTCCAGGGTGGACACCAGGGCGTACGGATGCGGGGAGAGCAGGGTCAGGGCCTCGTCCCAATCCAGTTTCTTCATGGGGGCCTCCGGCGCGCGATCCCTCAGTTCGGGTTGATCGGAATAAATGTCTTGAAAGTGATTTGATAGAAGTCATCGAAGATGATAGCATTGTACCCGTCCACCATCTTCTTGTACTGGAACGCGATCTCGAGCGGGATATAGACGGCCAGGAGGTTGACGGACACGCCCGTCTGGATCATGTGATACGTCTGCTCGCCCAGGAGTTCGAGCCCGTGCACCATGGTCACGAAGCCCGGGTCGGCGTGGATCTCGGGTTCCTGCGCAAAGTGGACCCCGTACCCGACGCCCAGGGCCAGGAGCGCGACCTGGACGTTCAGCGAGGCGGTCCAGTCCACGGACCAGCCCGGCCAGTAGGTGAACGTCCCCTTCAGGCCGCTCAGGTCCGGAAACATCGAGCCCGTCGGGTCCAGTTGCGCCACCGCAGGCGCGGGCTTGACGAAGTTGGACGGGTACTCGCGCTTCTGGGGGAACCAGTAGGCCGCGGTGAACTCGCTGCTCGCGATGAAGTCGAGCCACCCGGGGAGTTGCCAGATGCGGAAGTCGTAGCCCTGGGTGAACCCCACCCCCCAGCCCCCGACGCTCACGTCCAGCTCTGGCCCGGTCCCGTACAGGAGCGAGTTGTCCGGGTTCGCGACGCGGCCCGTGGGCAGATAGACGCGCGGGGTCAGGGCCACGGACATCCGGTGGGTCCGGTAGATGTTCCACGAGAAGCCGGTGTTGATGTTGCCCAGGACCCACTTGCCCTTGTATCGGACCGCGGGCGTGGCGCGACCCAGGGCCGGCAATGTGTATTTCAGGAAGTCTGTTCCCGAATATTTCTTTGTGTTCGATACTCCGAAGACCTTGCCGAGCATCGGCTGGATCCGGTTCCCGTCCTCGTCCACCTCGAGGGCGATGGGGTCGAAGCGGACGTCCATGTAGGTGAAGGGGATCTCGATGTACCAGTCCAGGGGGTCGGTGATGCCGTACGACACCTGGATCGTGTGGCCGCCCCCGCGCCCGGACAGGCCGAGGTCGAGCGAGACCTGCTTGTTCCCGTTGCCATCGGTAAACTCGATGGGCGGGACCCCGGGGGTGATGTGGCGGCGGTTGTCGTAGCGCCGGTTCGCCTTGACCACGCCCCAGTCCCACTTGATCGCCAGGTAGCCCTTGGGGAGTTGCGCGGTCACCCCGTACAGGTCCATGTTGGACACGCGCTGGATCTGGCGGTTCATGTAGCGCTCGTAGCGCTTGAAGATGGATTCGCCCTCCGTCCGGGGGCCGGGCTTTCCGAAGAGCGGGTGGTCGAAGTACTCCTCCTCTTCCGGTGAGGCCTCCTCGTCGGGATGCGTCGAGAGGACCCCCGGGACGACCTGGGCCCGCGCCGTCCCCCAGGCCAGGACCCCGGCGGTCAAGATCACCGGCGTGAACCTCGTCGCGTTCATGGGCAGTCCTCCGGGCAGGAGCCGGGATTGGCCTGTTCGTTCACGTCGCAGACCCCGTCACCGCACAGGAACAGCGCGATGACCGACGCGGGGAGACACGCCTTGAGGTCGCCGAGTTCCTCGGCCTCGAAGCAGGCGTAGCCCTCGGAGTACCGGCAGTCGGCGAAGGTCGCGCATTTCGGAAGGCACAGGGGGAGCGGCAGGTCGGGGATCCCGCTCAGACAGAAGGCCCCGGGGCCACACTCGTCGTCCGATGCGCAGCCGAGTTTCGAGCACGCCCCGCCCGGGACCTCGGCCTTGGGGTCCAGGGCCGCCACAAAGTCCGTGGTCAGGCAAAAACCCCCGTAACACTGGTCGGCCTCGTCCTCGGTGCAGGGGGCGCCTGTGCGGCGCAGCGACGGACCCGCCTCGCCTTCTCCCGGCAGGTCGCCGGCCTCTTGGGTCAGCCCGTCGCCCGTCTCCGGGCCGCCGAAATCCAGGCGATAGACGTCGTTGGTCTGGCACGCCACCGCGAGGACCGCCACGCCCACGCCCCATGAAAGCCGTCTCATCGGGAGATCCCCCAAGACACGTTCAGCAGTTGGATTTGTCACACGCGGGCCGCGGGGGTGTCAAGGGGAAAGGGGGGCGATGGAATTCGCGGTCAAGCGCCAAGGGATTCGGTGGTTCCGTCACGGTCCGCCGGGCAGGCCCACGCACTCGCCGTTCCAGCAGAAGTGCCACTGGCCGTCGCAGGGGACCGGTGGCCAGTTGGGAACGGGCACGAACACGCAGCCCTTCGCCGGGTCGCACGAGTCGGTCGTGCACTCGTTGTGATCGTTGCACGTCACAACCGTCCCCGTACACGTCCCGTTCTGGCAGGCGTCGTTCTCGGTGCAGGCGTTCCCGTCGTCGCACGGGGCCGTGATGGGTGTGAACACGCATGTCCCGGTCTTCTTGTCGCAGGAATCATCCGTACACGGATTGCCGTCGTCGCAGACCTCCGGAACCCCCA
>JBBIPO010000231.1:0-1417 GCA_037442805.1 Deltaproteobacteria bacterium | reverse complement strand
TCGCAGGAATCATCCGTACACGGATTGCCGTCGTCGCAGACCTCCGGAACCCCCATGCACTGCCCACCCGAGCAGTGATCCCCGGACGTGCATGGATCGCCGTCGGAACAGGACACGCCGTCGTTCGCCGGCGTGAACACGCACCCGACTGCGGGGTCGCACGAGTCCGCGGTGCACGAGTTGATGTCGTCGCAGACCCGCGGCGTCCCCGTGCACTGCCCCTCCACGCAGGCGTCATTCACGGTGCAGGCGTTCCCGTCGTCGCACGGGGCCGTGATGGGTGTGAACACGCATGTCCCGGTCTTCTTGTCGCAGGAATCATCCGTACACGGATTGCCGTCGTCGCAGACCTCCGGAACCCCCACGCACTGCCCACCCGAGCAGTGATCCCCGGACGTGCAGGGGTCGCCGTCGGAGCAAGATGCGCCGTTGTTCGCGGGCACGAACCGGCACCCCTGGCCGGGGTCGCACAGGTCGTCAGTGCAGGGGTTGTGGTCGTCGCAGGTGAGGGGATTCCCGGTGCACCCGCCGTTCACGCACCGGTCGTCCGTCGTGCAGGCGTCCCCATCGTCGCACGGGGTGCCGTCGGGCGCGGGCGCCTCCTCGCACGCCCCGGTCGCCGGGACGCACGTCGCGACCACGCACTCCTGCCCGGCCGGTTGTTCGCAGTGCACCACGGTCGCCGGGTCCACGACGCAGGTCGCGTCCTCGCACCGGAGCGTCCCGTTGCAAAGGTTCCCGTCCTCGTAGGGCCGGCAGTCGGCATCGGACTGGCACCCGCACACGGGGGTCCCGACACATCGCCCCTCCGAGCAGGTGTCGTCCGTCGTGCACTCGTTCCCGTCGTCGCAAGGGTCCGCGTTGTTCGTGAAGACGCACCCGCGTGCGGGGTCGCACGCATCGTCCGTGCAGGGATTGTCGTCGTCGCACGTGATCGGGTTGCCCCGGCATGCCCCCTCCTGGCAAAGCCCGTCCTCTTCGCACAAGGTCTCAAGCGCGCACGGGGTCCCCTCCGGCGCGACCTCGGCCCGGCACTCGCCCGCCGAGAGGTCGCAGAAGACGCGCCGGCACTCGCGGGATTCCCCGAGGACCGCCTCGCACGCCTCGTCGGTTGCGCACGGGACGCGGGGGACGTCGAGGACGATGTCTGAGGTGTCCGGCCCGGCCTCCGAGGGGTCGCCCGCCGGTCCGGAATCGTCCGGTGCCAGGAGGTCCCCCGCCCCCTCTTCCGGGGTGCCATCGGGCAGGTCCACCCGGCCGCCGTCCGCGAGGTCCCCCGCCGAGTCGTGACCGATCGTGTCGCTCCTCGGCACAGTTCCTCCCCCAGGGCAGGCCACCAGGAACAGGAGCGGACTCAACGCCATTGTCACGTGGATGAAACGCATCGTTTGCCTCGCGCTGAAGGATCACCAGCGGT
>JBBIPO010000230.1:0-4899 GCA_037442805.1 Deltaproteobacteria bacterium | reverse complement strand
GGGGCCCCTGCTGCGGCCGGGTCGCAATCCGCGCCTACAGCGCGGATTGCTCGATACCGTTCCCCCTTGCGTTTTCGACGCGATTCCGCCATGATCGCGTCGAATCGGGACTCTGGTCCGAGTTCCTTGACAACTGGGGGCGATCCGGTTTCGACGGGGACGAAGAAGGGCGGACTGCATGCCCGGGGCCCGGACCCGGTCAGCAATCGGGAAAGACCACAGTAGCCGACAACAGCTACGCCCTGGCCGCTTGACGGCCACGTTCCTCGGGGTGGCGCCCGTAAGCCCCGAGGGGCGCAATCCGCTCGGGCTCGGCGATCGGCGGGTCCGTCCGCGCCCGCCGGCGCGACCAGTTGCGGACAGGTCCCGCGGGAGGGTGCCCGTGCCCACCCGCGATGACCCATCCATCACGGCGCTACGCATGTAGGATGTCCGCACCGGAGCGTTCTCGGACGGGGGTTCGACTCCCCCCGCCTCCACTGCGTTTCAGATGTCAGGACCTTCGCAGAGAGGTCGGGTCCGTCGCCCTCTCCTTGTCACTCCGGCGAAGGCGCTGGTATCATCGTTGCATGTCCGCTCCCCAGGACACCACGCGGGCAATCCTCGAGGCCGCCGGGGACCCGACTCGCCCCCCCCTGCTCATGGGCATCCTGAACGTCACGCCGGACTCGTTCTACGACGGGGGCCGGTACGCGGACACCGAGGCGGCCGTCGCCCACGGGCTCGCGATGGCCGAAGCGGGTGCGGACATCGTGGACGTGGGGGGTGAATCCACGCGGCCCTGCGCAAAACCCGTCCCCGAGCCGGTCGAGATGGAGCGGGTCCTGCCCGTGGTGCGCGCCCTGGCGGACACGGTCCCGGTCTCGATTGACACGCGGCATGCGCGCGTGGCCGAGGCCGCGCTCGACGCGGGCGCGATCATGGTGAACGACGTGTCCGGGTTCGCCGCGGACCCCGACATGCCCGCCCTGCTCGGGCGTCGCAAGCCCCTGGCCGTGGCCATGCACATGCGCGGAACCCCGGAAAACATGATGGCCCTTGCCCGCTACGAGGACCTGCTGGGCGAGGTCACGCGCGAGTTGCGCGCCCGCATGGAGACGGCGCTGACCGCGGGGCTCCCCGAGGCGCACCTCTTCCTCGACCCGGGGATCGGGTTCGCGAAGACGTGGTGGCAGAACCTGGCGCTCCTGAATCACCTTGACGTCCTGGCCGCGTTGGGTCATCCCTTGGTGGTCGGCGTGTCCCGCAAGTCCTTCATCGGGCAGGTCCTCGGCGTCCAGAACCCGAACCACCGCCTCTTCGGAACCGCGGGGGCCGTGGCCCTGGCGGTGGCGCGCGGGGCCCGGGTCCTGCGGGTCCACGACGTGGCCGAGATGCGTGACGTGGCGCGCGTGGCCCACGCCATCGCGACCGCCCAGCCCGAGGGGGCCGCGCCATGAATGTGATCCATGACCTCCTTTCGTCTGTCCCCGGCATTGACGTGATCACGACCGTCCTGGACCTGGCCCTGGTCTTTTTCCTCGTGTACCGGACGATGCTCCTGATTCGCGGGACGCGGGCGATCCGGATGCTCGTCGGAATTCTGGTCGTTCTGGCCCTGTTCGGCGTATCGCAAGAAAACGTTCTCAATCTTACGACACTGAATTGGGTTTTGGATAAGTTCGTCAGTTCATTCATCGTGATTCTGATCGTCCTTTTCCAGCCAGACATTCGTCGCGCCCTGTCCGAGATCGGCAAGAACCCGCTCTTCTTCGCCGGGGGTAGGAAGCGCGGCCCCACCATGTACGACGAGGTCATCCGGGCCGTGACCCGTCTGGCCCAGAAGCACATCGGCGCCCTGGTCGTCCTGGAGCGCGAAGCCGACCTGACCCCGTTCACCGAGGATGGGATCGAGGTGGATGCCCGAGTGACCGCGGGGACCCTTTTCGCGGCGTTCTTGCCGTCGTTCGAGAACCCGCTCCACGACGGGGCGGTCATCATCCGGCAGGGTCGGATCAGCCACGCGGGCTGCTTCTTGCCGCTGACCGAAAACCCGAAGGTGGACAAGGCGCTGGGCACGCGGCACCGGGCGGCCATCGGTCTGACCGAGTCCACGGACGCTGTGGTCCTCGTCGTCTCCGAGGAGACGGGAACCATCTCGCTCGCGTTCCAGGGTGAGTTGCGGCGAGGCCTCGACGCGAACTCGCTGCGGGAGCACCTGATGGACCTTTTCGGCCCGAGGCGGCCCACTCCGGAAGCGGGCGTGGAGAAGTAGGATGGCCCCGGACGGAACCCAGCCCCCGATCAGCCCGCAAGTCCGGGTCACGCGCACCCTGCTTCGCCGCCGCTCGTTCTGGTACCGCCTCTTCCGCGAGAACCTGGGACTGAAGGCCATCTCGCTCCTGAGCGCCCTCACCCTGTTCTGGGTGGTGCGCGAGGACAAGGGCCAGGAGGTGGACATCGAGGTTCCCGTGGTGCTGTCGAACCTCTCGCGGGACGAGGTCTTCGTGGGCGACCTGCCCAAGGTCCTGCGCGTGCGCGTGCGCGACCGCTGGTCCCGGCTCGCCCGCGCCCTGGAGCGCAAGGCCAACCCCTACCTGGTGGACCTGCGCGGCTTCTCGGACCAGACGGTGTACGTGTTCGACGCCGACCACATTCGCCAGTTGCTGGGCGTGCCGGGCCTTTCGATCCAGTCGGTCTATCCGTCGGATTTCGTGGTGCGCACGGAGCCCAAGGTCGAGCGGATGGTCCCGGTCCGGTCCAATTTCGTCGGGGAACCCCAGGAGGGCTACGAGGTCGCGACGAACCGGGTGCGCGTGGAGCCAGCCGAGGTCCGCGTCTGGGGGGCGCGGACCTCCGTGCGCCAGGTCCACGAACTGTTCACCTACCCCGTGAACCTGGGCACGCTCGACAAGGACGTGCGCCTGGAGGTCAAGATTCAGAAACCCGCGTTTCCCTTCATCTTTTTGGACGAAGAGCAGGTGACCCTGCACATCCCGGTCCAGGCGTTGCAGGGACGTCTGAATCTCGACGACATGCCCGTGTCGGTCAAGGGATGCCCGCAGGGCTTCCTGTGCCGGGTCGAACCGGCCTCGGTGCGCGTGTCCCTGCTCGGCCCGCGACCGGTCCTGTTGAAGGTGGAACGCGGCCAGGCCCCCGTCGAGGTCTTGCTGGAGGTCTCGGACGAGGAGGCGACGGCTGGCCGGCATTCCTCGGTTGGACTGGAATGCCGGCGCCCCGCGGAGCTCGAGTGCCGGCTCTCGGCGCACCGGGCCACCTTGTGGATGTCCCGCGCGGAGGAAGAAGACCGACCGGACGCCAGACACGGGGACACCCGGTCTCGCCCATGAGGTTGCGAAGAGGATGGGAACGAGCGAACGACTGTTCGGAACGGACGGGGTGAGGGGCGTGGCGAACACGCCCCCCATGACCCCGGAGACGGCGCTGGCGTTGGGACGGGCCGTGGCGACCCTGTTCGGGGATGGCGCCCGAGGACGCAAGGGACGGGCCCGCATCCTCATCGGCAAGGACACGCGCCTGTCCGGATACCTGTTCGAGACGGCCCTCGCCTCGGGGGTCTGCTCGATGGGGGCGGATGTGCTCCTCGTGGGGCCCTTGCCGACCCCGGGCATCGCCTACCTGACGGTCAGCATGAGGGCCGACGCCGGGGCCGTGATCTCGGCCTCGCACAATCCCTTCGAGGACAACGGGATCAAGTTCTTCGGGAGCGACGGCTTCAAGTTGCCGGACGCGATGGAGGACCGCATCGAGGCCCTCGCGCGAGACCCGACTCTGCTACCGCCCCCGGCGACGGGCCGGGCCATCGGCAAGGCGTGGCGCATCGAGGACGCCGCCGGACGGTACTGCGTGGCCCTGAAATCCCTGGTGCCGAGGGACCTGCGGCTCGATGGGCTGCGCATCGTGGTGGACTGCGCGAACGGGGCCGCCTATCGCGTGGCCCCGATGGTCTTCCGGGAACTCGGGGCCACGGTCATCGAGATCCACTGCGAACCGGATGGTTCGAACATCAACGACGAGTGCGGCGCCCTCTACCCGGCCCAGATGGCGCGCACCGTGGTCGAGGAGGGGGCGGACCTCGGGCTTGCGCTGGACGGGGACGCGGACCGGGCCATCCTGTGCGACTCGCGAGGACAGGTCGTGGACGGGGATGGGGTCCTGGCCATCTGCGCGACGTGGATGCACGAACGCGGCCTGCTGCGGGGCGGCGGCGTGGTGGGCACCCTGATGAGCAACCTGGGGCTCGAGCGGGCCCTCGAACGGATGGGGCTCCGCCTGGTCCGCACGGACGTCGGGGACCGGTACGTAGTCGAGGCGATGCTCCGGGACGGATACAACCTCGGGGGCGAACAGTCCGGGCATCTGGTGTTCCTGGACCACTCCACGACCGGGGACGGCATCCTGTCGTGCCTCGAGGTCCTCGTGGTGATGCTGCGCACCGACAGGTCCCTCGCGGACCTCGCCTCCGTGTTTGAGCGTTACCCTCAGGTCCTGGTCAGCGCGAGGGTCCTGTCCAGGCCTCCGCTCGAGTCCCTGGACCGGGTCCAGGCCGCGATCCGCCGGGCGCAAGACGTCCTGGGGCGGCGTGGTCGCATCCACGTGCGCTACTCCGGGACGTCGTCCTCGATCCGCGTGATGGTGGAAGGCGACGACGAGGGCCGTATCCGCGCGCTGGCCGAGGACGTGCTGGCCGCGGCGGCCGAAGACGGTATTCTGGCGTGAGCAATCTGCGAAGCTACTTGAAGCAGCAACGATCCGGGTCTCAGGAGATCATGGGAATTGCTTTGCCCCAAGTATTTCTTCTGTCCGACGAGGTTTCAAAGGGCTCGGACACCGCGTCGCACGCCTCCCCCCGTCTATCGGACGGTCCACTGGACCGTCCTCTCGCGCTCGCTCGCTTCG